>NZ_RPRY01000293.1 GCF_003949795.1 Streptomyces sp. WAC06614 | reverse complement strand
GGGCCGCCCGGCGAGTCCCCTACCGGAGCCGCCCTCCGGGACCACTCTCGGGGGCCGGCCCGGCCGGGCCGGCCCCCGAGAGTGGTCCCGGAGGGCGGCTCCGGTAGGGGACTCGCCGGGCGGCCCTGGAAGGAGCCCCCGCTAGGCGGGCGCCTGGCCGAGCGTTCCCGGAAGCCGCCCCCGAAGCCGGCCCCGCCAGGCGGCCCCGGGCCGGGTGGCCGCGGACGCTGGCGCCCGGAAACCGGCTTCGCCGAGCGGCCCCAGACGGCTGCTCCGCCGGGCCGGCCCCCGACAGGTTCCGGAGGGCGGCTCCGGTGGGGGACCGGCCGGGCGGCCCTGGAAGGAGCCCCCGCCGGGCGGGCGCCTGGCCGAGCGGTCCCGGAAGCCGCCCCCGAAGCCGCCCCCGAGGCCGGCCCCGGGCCGGGCGGCCCCGCCAGGCGGTCCCGTCGAGCCGCCGCCAGAAGCCGCCCCCGGAAACCGGCTTCGCCGAGCGGTCCCCGGCAGGGGACGGCGGCCCCCGGCACGGGACGGGCGGCCCCCGAAGGCCGCCCCGCGCGCACGGTGCTCACGGGGTGCGTCTGGCTTCGGCCTGGTGATGGTGCGACGCTGGGAGGAGCGGCCACCGCCTGCTCGGGATGGTCCCTCGCCCGGTCCGTACGGGCCCCCACCGCCCAGCAGAAGGCACCGCACCCCCATGGTGAACCAGCACGAACCGTCGGCCGTGCCCGCAGGCACGCCCGCCGGACGGCCCGGGGCGCTGACCTGCCGGACCGGCCCCGACGGCACCACGGTGATCACCCTCGTCGGCGACCTCGACTCCGACTGCGCCACCCGACTCGCCCGCGCCTTCGCCGAGGCCGGCCACGCCGGCAGTACGACGGTCGTGGACTGCACCGGCATCACCTTCGTCGGCCTGGCCGTCCTGCACGTCCTGCTCGACGCGTCCACCGCCCAGAAGTTGGTCCTTGCCGGGCCCCTGCCGCACCCCCTGACCGTCCTTCTCGACGGTACCCAGACCCGCGGCGCCTTCACCCTGGCCGACACCCTCCAGGACGCCCTTCCCGCGGACCCGCCTGCCCCGGACCAGGGCGGCTGAGGCCGCAGCACCCGCACCCGCCGGCACCCGCCGCCATCCGCCGGCACCCGCCGGCACCCGGCCGAGCCAGTGGCCCCGCTGGCGCCCGTCGCGGGTTTCGGGTCTGGCGAAACCGGAATCGCAAATCGTATAATTTCGGGCATGGAGCAAGTCGAGCCTCGGAGCAACTGGACGTTCGTCACGAACCATGCCCGGATCCTCGCCATGATCCTTCGTGACCCGGAGGTCCGGCTCCGTGACCTGGCCAGCGGTTGCCAGCTCACGGAACGGGCGGCCGGGGCCATCGTCGGCGATCTGGAGAACGCCGGCTACCTCAGCCGCGTGCGCCGTGGCCGCCGCAACCACTACGAGGTCACGCCCGGGACCCTCTTCCGCCATCCGGCCGAGAGCCACCACGAGGTCGCGGACCTCCTGCACCTGCTGGTCGACCTCGGCCCCCGGTCCCGGGCGGCCAGCACCCTCCGGACGGACGGTGACCACCGTGAGCGCGTACCGCGCGGCAGCTGATCCGCACACCGTGCGGCGGCACCGCTGCCCTGCCTGCCAGGGCCCTGCCCACCCGGGCCCCGCCCGCCGGGGCCCCGTCGCCGTCGCCAGGTCTTCTGCCCGAGTTTCGGGGTGCTGAAGGGAGCAGGCCATGACATCTCTTCCCGACCGTCTGCCCTTCGCGGCCGAGGACGTCAGCGGCACCCTGCGCCCGTCCGTCGTCACGGTGGTCTTCGAGCCGGGACCACAGCGAGTGCTGGCCCGCGTCCGCGGCGAGATCGACATGGAGGACGGCACCGGACTGCGTCAGGACCTCACCGCGGCGCTGGAAGGCAGCCGCGAGGGCCTCGACGTCGACCTGTCCGAGATCACCTTCTGCGACACCACCGGCCTGCACATCCTTCTGGACCTGGACGAGCTCGCCCGGCACGCCGGCAAATCCCTCGTACTGACCGCCCTCAGCCGACCGGTCGCCCGCCTGCTGTACCTGAGCGGGGTGCAGCAGCTGTTGACCGTCCGCGCCTGCACGATCCCGGCCCGGCGGGGACGATAGAAGCCTGATCTACGGGGAGGCAGCCGTGGCGCGTGACCGGATCGGCCTGGGCGAGGTGCTGCAAGCAGCCGAGCGGGCCGCCCCCGTGCGCTCCCTCGATGTCGTGGCGCGCAACCTCCGGGACCGGTTCGACGCCCGACTGGTGTCGTTCCTGTTCGTCGACATCGTCGGACGGCGCCTGCTGCGCGTCCACGACACCACTGCCGAGCCGGGACAGCAGCCCGCCGAACAGGTCCCCCTCGCGGGCAGCAGCATCTACGACGACGTCCTGCGCTGCCAGGAGGTGGTGGTGCGGGCGGACGGCCAGGACGGACACCGGGTGCTCGCCCCGGTCACCAACCGCGGCGACACCATCGGCGTCCTGGAACTCTTCCTCGCCGAAGCCACGCCCGAGGTACGCGCGCAGGTCCAGGAGGCCGCGCACGCGCTGGCGTACATCATCGTCACCGACCGCCGCTTCACCGACCTCTACCACTGGGGCAACCGCACCGGCTCGGTCAGCCTCTCCGCCGAGATCCAGCGCCAGCTCCTGCCCACCGCCTCCTGCTGCCAGGCCCCCGAGTTCACCCTGGCCGGCGCCCTCGTCCCCGCGTCCGACATCGCCGGTGACACCTACGACTACAGCCTCGACACCCACACCCTGCACCTGTCGATCACCGATGCCATGGGCCACGACGTGAGCGCCTCCCTCATGGCCACCCTCCTGGTCAACGCCTCCCGCGGCGCCCGCCGCGCCGGATGCGGCCTCCAGGAACAGGCCCACCAGACCCACCAGGCCCTCCTGGACCACGGGCGCCACAGCATCGCCACCGGGCAGCTCCTGCGCATCGCGCTGGACGGCACCCACGCCGAACTCGTCAACGCCGGCCACCCCTGGCCCCTCCTGCTGCGCGACGGCACCGTCACCGAACTGCCCTTGGCCGTGGATCTGCCCTTCGGCATCCCTCAGCAGGGCCTCTACCAGGTCCAGAACCTCGACCTGCACCCCGGCGACCGCCTCCTGCTGCACACCGACGGCATGCAGGAACGCAACGCCGCCTCTGTCGACCTGCCCACCCTGCTGCACAAGACCGCCTCCGAGCACCCCCGCGAGGTCGTCCGCACCCTGGTCGGCGCGGTCACCGACGCCTACGACGGCCACCCTCCCAAGGACGACGCCACCGTCCTGTGCCTGGACTGGCACGGCCCCGACGGACAACGACACTGAGCAGCCGGACCCGCCGCGCCCCGCAGGCCCGCAGGCGCCCCGGATGGCGGTCCGGGGCACCTGGACCGCGGTCCGCCCCGGCAGCTGTCCGCCCCGGCAGCTGTCCGCCGCGTCAGCTGCCCGTCAGGTCAGCCGCCCGTGAGCCCGGCGGAGGTGAGGTCGTCGGACAGGTCTCGATCCCGCAGCATCCGTTCCTCGATGAGGCGGCGGAAGCCGGGAAGGGCGAAGCGCTCGCCGGTCGCGGTGCCGGGCCCGGGGATGCCGGCGATCTCGGCCATGAGCTGCTGCGGCTGGGGCTGCCACCCCACCACCAGCACGCGCAGGCCCAGGAGTTCCGCGCGGCGGTGCCAGTCCAGCAGGTGCAGCAGTCCACCGGCCGTCATGGACCTCATGTCGCGGACGTCCACCATGAGGTCCCGTTCGTGCCCGGTGACGGCGTCCAGGACCTGCCGGAGCGCCCCGCCCGAGTCCTCGCCGAGTTCGCCGTCGATCCTGGCCAGGACCGAGCCGCCGCAGTGATGCACACCGACAGTGATCAAAGCCCACTCCTCCCACCCGCAGACCCGTGCGCCTCCGGGTCCCCCATCCTGGCCCGCCCGTCACCCGTACGCCCGCCAGGCGCGCCCGGCCATCCCCGACGACGTCAGTGGCAGACGCGGGTCAGCCGCGCTCGACGGCTTGCGGGGGGACGCCGTCGCCGGTTTCGGGAGCGGCTCGCAGGGTGAAGAGGTGGCGGCTGCCGGTCAGGTCCATCACGTGCAGCGCCTGCCGGCGCACGCCGAGGAGTTCGAGGCGACCGCCGTCGCTCCGGACGCGTTCACGCAGGGCGAGGAGCATGTTCAGGCCGGTGGAGTCCATGAAGGTGACTCCGGACAGGTCCAGGGCCAGGACACGGCCGCTCACCGGCACCGCGTCGGTGACCTCCGTGACCCGGGGGCAGGTGTCGAGGTCGAGTTCCCCCGTCACCGTCACGACGGTGGTGTCGGTGTGCGTGTGGACGTGCACGGCGAGTTCGGGGCGCATGGCCTTGTCCGCCGTTCGTGTCGGAGCCCATCACGGTCGGCTCCCACGACAGAGCGGCGGAGGAGGCCGTAAAGCGCGCGGCGCCGGGCCGCACACAGCCGAGCGAGACCACCCGTGCCGTCCGTCGGCCACTCAGAGGTGACCGCTCGGTAGCGCGGGGTCTCCCACCGGACCAGGCTGGTTCCCACGCCCCTTCCCCACCAGGCGGCCTTCACGCACGCGGGCCGAGCAACAGGAGCGGCCCCCAGGGGAAGCCGGGTTCCGCGTGGGGGCCAGGTCCGGGGAATCACCCATGGCGGCGGGCCCGGGGCGGGCGGCACGGTGGGAACATGACAGAGCGCACAGCGAAACTGACCAGGTTCTCCTTGCTCGCAGCCCCCGTCCTCCTCATCGTCTACGGGTCCGTACGCCTCCTGGTGGAGGGGTCCAGGGAGCCCGGCGCTCCGTGGATCGTGGGCCACTTCGCCTTCCTCGGCGGCGTGTTGTTCTTCGGCGTGGTCTGCGAGGGACTGCGGCGCACCGTTGCCGCCTCCGGCGGGCGGGCCCGCCGGAGGGTGGCCGCAGTGGGGGCGGCCGCCGGGCTGACGGGTGCGGCCGCAGCCGCCGCTCAGGCCGCGATCGACCTGTACGTGGGATTCCGCGCGGCCGACAAGCCGGAGATGAAGGAGATCTTCGCCCGGGTGCAGGACGTTCCTGGGGTCCTGCCGGCCGTGTACACCGTCGGACCGCTCTTCCTCTACCTCGGGATGATCACCCTCCTCGCCGGCCTCAAAGGCCCCGGCGTCGCCCGCTCGCTGGTGCTCTTCGTCCTCGGCACGGTCGCCATGGCGACGAGCCTGGACCTGATGCCGCTGGGCGGTCTGTGCTACGCCCTGGCCTTCGCGCCCCTGCGCCGCCACGTGCCCGGCCCCCGACCTTCCGTGGGCGCAGTCCCCGTACGCGTCGACAGCCGAACGCCGTAGGACGCGGGCCACGCGATTCGACCGGATGCAGCAGCTCAGCATGCAGCAGGCCGGCCGGACACCGAGCGTGGTTCCACGGGCATACGACCATGGGTGGTCGTCGAGCCACCTGACGGGCGCGGTCTGCGCCGGATCACCATCAAGGGCGAGGTGGTGGGCACTGCCTGGTCGCTCCGCGATCTGCGGAAGATCCTCGGCCGCCTCGACTACCCCGAGGACATGGACCTCGACGACCACTCCCAGGTGGACTGGCGCGGCGGCGACAGCAGCGTGTGGCCCGACGACCGGGGCTGGAAGCGCCATGTCGTCGTTGCCCTCATGCTCGTGGGGCTGCTCGGTTCCCTGGCCCTGCACGCCGTCATCGGCTGGGCGGATGCCCTCGGGGCGCTGACGTTCGCCCAGCGTCTCGTCGGCGTCCTGTTCCTGCTCGCCGCCTTGGTCCAGGCCGTTGCGCTGCCCGCTGCCGTCGACCACTGGGGCAGTCGGCAGGTCAGGCTGTCCGGGGCGCTGGTCCTCCTCAGCGTGCTCATGACGCTGGCCACCACGACCCTGCTCCTGTTCCTGTGGCTCCAGGAACGCGAACGCGTAGCGGCCGTCCTGCTGTTCCTCGCTCTGTGGCTCTGGGCGTTGTGGGCCCTGCGCGTACTCATCCGCGAAAAGGTGTGGAGGGGGATCCCGCATCCGAGAAGGTTCGCGGCGGGGGTCACCGTGACGGCGCTCCTGACGGCCCTCAGCCTGGGCTATTCCAGCATCTACCAACCCCTTGTCGCCCCCTATCACGTCATCCTGAACGCAGAATTCGGCACACCGCGGACCGACGCCGATTCTCCCTATATCCACGTTCCGCTCAAGCTCTACGCGAAGAATGACGGAGGGATACCGCTCTACATCGTCGTCGACGACTTCACGGTCTACGGCAAATCGGTCGAGTTCAAGATGGAGCAGGTCGTCACGCTCCCCAAGCGGACCGACTACCAGACCCTGAACGCCGTCCTGCAGTTCGCCATGCTGAGGCAGGACCGCGGGAAGCTCGACGAATAATTCAGCTACGAAAAGCCTTCCTGCTACGGCCTGGGCTGGGTCTCCGTCAACTCGGAGGTATCCGTCAAGGGATTGCTGAAGCAGGCGGATTCCTGACGACGGTAGGCGGCGGCCGGACGCGACGGGTCACCTGGTCCCGCCCGGGCGCCGGTCCGCCCCGTGGCGCCGAGCGCCGCGGGCCGGACCGACCGGGCCGCACCGGGCCGGACCGGCCGTACCGGGCCGGACCAGGTCGGGGCGGGCCGGACCTGGGCGGGTCCCCGACCGGGTCAGTGTTTCGGACCGTGCGCCGTGTCGCCGTGGTCCCGGTCAGGGGCGGAACGCGTCCTCGCCGTGTCCTGCTGGGCCCCGGTGTTCGGGGTCAGGGCGTCGCCGCCCTCGCCGTCCTCGTGCCCGGGCGCGAGCGCTTCCTCGGCCTCCTTGCGGGCCGCGCGGTCCCCGGCCTCGCCCGGTGCCTGGGAGGGACTGGTGCGGCCCTGGTCGTCACGGCTCATGTCGGCTCCTTCCGTCGACGGGTACGGGCCGGGCGGGCCCGCCATGGTCGTGCTGCGCGCCTTCCCCGGTTCGGCCGCTCGACGCGCCCCTGGCCGGAAAACACCGCAACCCGGTCCCCCGGTCAGGCGCCCTCCGGCGGACGGCATTCCTGGCCCGTCCCGGCGCGCGCGGCCGCCGCGTGGGACGGGTTCCAGAGCTGGTGGGCCTCACCGCGGGCGAGGTGGTCCTCGTAGATCCGTACCTTGGTCCGCATGACGTCCAAGGCCTCCTGGAGCTCCCCGATCTGCGCCTCCACCTGACGCTCGTGCTGCCGCAGCAGTTCCAGCCGCTCGTGCTCGTTCCCCGGACCCTGGCGGACCAGGTCGATGTACCGCCGGATCGTCGCCAACGACATGCCGGAGGCCCGCAGCTTCGTGCAGATCGCCAGCCACTCCAGGTCCTCCTCGTGGTAGACCCGGCGCCCGCTGGACAAGCGGCGTACCGGATTGGCGAACAGTCCCTCCCGCTCGTAGAACCGCAGCGCGTGCACGCTGAGCCCACTGCGCTGCGCCACCTCGCCGATGCTCAGATCCATGAGCACACCCTCCCCGTCACACGGCAGTTGATCTAGACATGACTCTAGGTTCTAGCGTCGGTCCGTCGGCCGTCGGAGCCGACAGGATGGTGGGAGAACATGAGCGTGTGGTTTGTCACCGGTGCCTCGCGCGGGCTGGGCGCGGAGATCACCCGTGAGGCACTGGACCGCGGACACCGGGTGATCGCCACGGCGAGGGACAGGTCGGCGGTGCTGCGTGCGTACGGCACGGAGCCGGACGGCCTGCTGGCGGTCAGCGCGGACGTGACCGAACCGGAGCAGCTGGCGGCCGCGGTGCGGTCGGGCCTGGAGGCGTTCGGCCGGATCGACGTCGTGGTCAACAACGCGGGCTACGGTCTGGTGGGCGCGATCGAGGAGACCTCCGACGCCGCTGCCCGGGCGCTGTTCGACGTCAACGTGTTCGGCGTGCTCAACACGTTGCGGGCGACCCTCCCGACGCTGCGCGCCCAGCGCTCCGGGCACGTGCTGAACATCGGCTCCGTGGGCGGCTTCGCCACCGCTCCGGCGGTGGGGCTGTACGGCGCCTCGAAGTTCGCGCTGGAAGGCATCTCCGAGGCGCTGCACGGCGAGCTCGCCCCGCTCGGCGTACGCGTCACGATCGTGGAGCCGGGCGGCTTGCGCACCGACTTCCTCAGCGGCTCCAGCCTCCAGGTCGAACAGGCCTCCATCGAGGACTACGCCGCCGGCGCAGGGCCGGTGCGCGACGCACTGGCCCGCAACGACGGCCGCCAGCCGGGCGATCCGGTGAAGGCGGCCAAGGCCGTCGTCGACGTCGCCGAGGCCCCCGAGCCGCCGCTGCGCCTGCAGCTGGGCGCGGACGCGGTCGAACGCGTCGAGGCCAAGCTCGATCTGGTGCGCCGTGAACTGGACCAGTGGCGTGAGGTGGCCGTTTCGGTCGCCCTCTGAGGAAGCCGGTCCGCCCGCGCGGGCGGAGGACGCGCGGGCGGGAGGGGCGTGCGGGGG
>NZ_RPRY01000292.1 GCF_003949795.1 Streptomyces sp. WAC06614 | reverse complement strand
CCGCCACCGCCGCCGTGGACGTCGAGCTGACCTGCGGGGGCAGGGCGTGGCCCGGACCGCAGGTCAGCTCGACGTCCACGGCGGCGGTGGCGGCGAGGGCCGTACGGGTCTCGGTCAGGGTCCAGCCCGTCCACCACTTGAGGTCCTCGGTGGTGGCGGGGCCGAAGGCCGTCAGATAGGCCGTGGCCAGCTCGGCCTTGGCCCGTCCGACGGGGAGTTCGGGGTGCGGCTCGGCGATCGTCCAGCGGAACTGGGAGGAGGCCCAGCTCCCCAGCGGCCGGCCGCGGCGGATGCGGCCCTCGGCCGCCAGGACGGACAGCACCCGGCTGGTGAGGCGCGGCCTCGCCTCGTACGGCTTGCCCGGTGCCACGACGATCTGCTCCCGTAGCTGCGGTACGGCGTCGGCGAGCTGCGCCGCGGACGCCTCGCCGCGTTCCGCGAGGGCGGCCAGGACGTCCTGCTCGGTGGCCGCCAGCCAGGGCGCGTCATGGCCGAGCTGCTCGTCGAGCACCTTCAGGAGCCCCCGGCGTTCGCGTGCCGCGACGGCGCGGGCGGTGGAGGCGTCGACGACCGGAGCGAGCGCACGGGGCACGACGAACATGGTGCGCCGCATGCACAGCATCCGTACGAGGGTGTGGTCGGTGTACAGGGCCCGGTCCGCCTCGGCGAGCGACGGGGTGGCCAGGCGGGCGGCGAGGCTGAGGTGGACGCCGGCCGGGTCGGTGGCGTGCAGGGCCACCAGGGCGTCGGCGACCTGTTCGGGGGTGGCCGCTCGGGTGGCGGGGGTGAGCAGGTGGCGGGTGACGAGCAGGCGTCGCCGGTGCTCGTCGCTGATCTTCGGTCGTGTCGAGGTCATGGCAGGCACCGGGCGGCCGCGGCGGCGGCCGTCGAGGCGGGTCCCTTCGGGTCGGGCGGGGCGGGGCGGGCGCGGGGCGGAGGCGTGGTGGTGAGCGTGCTGTGGGCGGGGAGCATCCTCTCAACGTGCCAGGACCACGTCAGGAGCGCATGCGGACAGGGCTCGTCCCGGATGTGGCCCCCGTTCGGCCCTTGCTGCCGTGCCCGCCGTACCGCCTGCCGGACCGTCCGCCGGGCCCCTGCCGGGCCGGCCCCGTGCACCGCCCCGGGCGCCCTGTACCACCGTATGCGCGTTCGGTTAGGCTTACCTTGCCTGGCCTGGGGGTATGCAGGGTCCGGCGTCGTACGTGGCGACCCATCCGGGCGGAACAGGTAGAGGCAGGGCGTGGTGAGAGACGAGGGCTGGGCCGGTGCCCGCTGCTGCGGTACGCCCGGGCGGACGACTGTTGTCGGCGCTCCGGGTTTCGCCCCGGGCTCCGGCCCGGAGGTCGGGACGAGGTGCCGTGGATAAGATCGCGCTCACGGCCGGAGCCCTGTATGCCATCGTCCTGCTCCGCGCCGGAGGGACGTTCGCCGTCGGGTGGCTCGCGGGCGCCGGTGCCCGGCGCAGTCGGTTCAGGGAGCGGATCTCCTCGGCGAAGTTCCTGCGCGTCGAGCGGGCGATCCAGCGCTGGGGCGCACCGGTGGTGGCCGTTTCCTTCCTGACCGTCGGCTTCCAGACCGCCGCCAACTTCCTCGCGGGCAGCATGCGCATGCCCCTCCCGCGCTACCTGCCCGCCCTGTTCCTGGGCGGAGCGGCCTGGGCGCTCCTCTACGCGACCGCCGGGGTCGGCGTGCTCGAGGTGGTGGGCCGGCTCTTCGCCGAGCAGACGGCCCTCGGGGCGTCCGCCGTGGCCGTCCTCCTCCTCGCGGTGTGCGGGGCGGTCGTGTACCGCAGAAGGAGGACGGCGGCCGCGTCGTCCGCCGCCCCCGTGGCCGAGGAGTCCTGAGCCCCGCCGGGCGGTGCGGCGCGTCAGTCGGGGGGTTCCGGTACTGCGGGACCGTCGGGTTCGCGCGACGGCGGGGGCTGCGCCGGCGGCTCCCGGTCCGGCTGAGCCGGCCGCGGGTCGCGGGGGACCGGATCCGGTGCTCGGGGCTCGGGCGCGGGATCGGCCGGTTCACGCCCGGCCTGTGCGGTGGGTTCCCGGGCGATGCTCATGGTGGGTCCTCCCTTCGGCGCGCGGCCGGGGACGGAACGCGTCCGTGCCGGCCGCCCCGCCGTTCCGCCCGACCGTCTTTTCTCCGCAGGGGCGTCTGCCCGGCCTCCCCCTGCGGCATGCCCAGAAGGCCCGAGGCGCTACTGGCGCGCGTCGAAGGTCCACACGGCCCGGTCGCCCGGGCCGACGACCAGGGTCGAGCGGCCGATCCGTTCCTCGTGGCAGCCCGGTACCGGGCGGTTGAGGGACATCTCGACCTGGCGCAGTCCGGCCTGCTCGCGGGTGACCACGTCCAGGCGGATGGTCGTACCGCCGCCCTGCGCCACCGCTCCGACGCCGCCGGGCAGCTCCCGTACGGCGAAGCCGCCCGCCCGGAGCAGGGGCAGGGTGCCGGCCAGGTCGGGTGCGGTCACCCCGAGGCGGATCGCGGTCACGTCGCGCATCAGGTGGTCGCGGTAGCCGTCGGACAGGTACCGCTCACGGCCGACGTCGCCCGGGTACGCTGCGGGCTCGGTGTTGCTGCGCGGATCGGCGAAGTACTCCGGCAGGTACTCCATGGCCCACGGCCCGAACGCCTCGTACTGCCCGCTGGTGAAGACCGCGTCGAACCACGGCACCGGCACCCCGTCGCCGAAGTCGCGGGTCTGGCGGAAGGTGACCGGGTCGGGCACGCCCTGGTCGCGCAGGCGCGTGGTGACCGTGGCGAGGTCGCCGGCCCGTTCGGTGGAGAGCCCCATCCCGCCCGCGCCGAGCGTCCCGTCCTGACCGGGCAGGTCGCCGACGCCGAACAGTTCGAGGTACGTCTCGCGTCCCATCAGGTACCGGCCGGTCCAGGTCTGGCCGCCCGAGCCGGTCGTCGTCCGGACCTGGAAGTTGGCGAAGTCCCGCAGGTAGGCGGAGTGTTCGACGGCGTCGGCCGTCTCCCGGTCGAGCACCCCGTAGGCGTGGTTGTAGAAGAGCAGTTGACGGCCCGCCGCGGTGGCGTCCTCCTGCGCCGCCGCGCCACCCGCCGCTGTCGCGGTACCGCTACCGCTTCCGGTCCACCAGGCCAGAGCCATGGCGAGGACCACCAACAGGTTGAAGGTTCTGCGCAGTTGAAGAGTCATGCAGCGGATCGTAGGCCGCGGTGGCACGTGTGCGCCGCTCGATTCTCGGCCCGGCGCCCGCCCGGGCGGGGACGCGGACGAACGGACCGGCGTCCCCGTCCGCACGCCACCGGGCGAGACGGTCGGACGCCGATCCGCACGGAGCACCTCACGGGCCGAGGGTGAGCATGAGCGAGAGGGCCATGGTGGTGGCGGGGTCCTTGAGCGGGGTGATGGCCTGGTTCAGGCGGCGGCGTTCGGTGACGGGCAGGGCCACGGCGATGCACGTGGTCAGGCCCGGCAGGGTCAGGGGGCTGGCGGCGCAGATGGTCCGGTCCGAGTACTCGGTGAGGTCGTACTGCACGGTGGTCAGGTCGAGCGAACGCAGGAGGTCGTCGGCATTGGTGATGGTGTGCGGGGTCAGAGCGGCCGGTTCGTAGCGGGAGAGGTGGTCCAGCCGGGCCTCGCGGTCGAGTTGGGCGAGGGTGGCCTTGCCGACGGCGCTGGCGTGCGCGCTCTCGCGGAAGTCGACCCACTGGTGCACGGTGGGGATGCCGGGTTCGGCCGCTTCGTGGGAGACGTGCACCTCCCCTTCGAGGTACGAGCCGATGTAGATCGCCCCACGGGTCTGCCGGCTGAGGCCCTCCAGGTACTCCTGGACCACGTTCCGGCCGTCGGCGAACGCCCGTAGGACGGGCCCGGCCGCGTGGCCGCCGTCCCTGCCCTCGGTGAAGTGGTGCTCGCGCAGCCAGGAGAGCACCTCGGCGGCCTGGGGGAGGGGCAGCCCGCTGGACCGGGCGAGCGAGGCCAGGCCGACGGGTGTGTCCGAGGCGCGCAGCACCTCCAGGATCTCCCGGCGCCGGCGTACCGCGTCGGCGTCCGCGTTCCTGGCGGCGGCCGTCGTGGACGGGCGCGCCCGGGGCACGCGTAGCGCCTGCCCACCGGCGGGGTGCGGGGCCGGGTCCGCACCCGCGGGCTGTGCGGCGCTGGTGCGGGAGGGGCCGGGTGCTGCGGGCGCTCCGGACGGTCGGGGCGCTCCACGCGCTCCGGAGGGTCCGGGCGCGCTGGACGCTCCGGCCGGTCCGGACGCCCGCCGCGCGCGCAGGCCCGGTGCCGGCGCCCGTGCGGGCCCAGGCGCCCGTGCCGGCGCTCGCCCGGGCCCAGCACCGGCGCCGGCGTAGGCCACCGGCGGACCGTCCGAGGCTTCGTACGGCAGACCACCCGACGCCCCGGACGGCAGACCGCCCGAGGCCCCGTTCGGCAGACCGCCCGAGGCCCCGTTCGGCAGACCTTCCGACGCCCCGTACCGGAGCTCGTCCGACGCCTCGTACGGCACGTCGTCCGACCCGCCGTACGGCACGTTGTCCGACCCGCCGTACGGCACGTCGTCCGACCCGCCGTACGGCACGTCGTCCGACCCGCCGTACGGCAGGTCCTCCGACCCGCCGTACGCCGGCTCGTACGCCTCCCCCTGCGCCGCGGCGCCGAGAGGGGTGAGGAAGGCGGAGGCGGCGACCTGCATGCGCTTCCACAGCGGGTGGAGGTCCTCCGGCTGCCCCCGCAGGGCCGTGGCCAGCGCGGCGACGAACGGCCAGTCGGCGAGGTCCGTCTCGGGGCGTCCGGTGACCAGCGCCCGCCGTACCCGGCCCGGTGTGAGGAGGGGGTGGTGGAAGCAGAGCGCCTGCGGCAGAGGGGTGCCGGCCGCGAGCCACATGCCGCGCAGGGAGGCCTTCAGTGCGGCGGCCGCCTGGAGGAAGTCCTCCGGGCCCGGCAGTTCCACGGGCACGATGCCCAGGGCCTTCTCCCACAGGGGCCGGAGGTCCGCGGGGTCGGCGCCGCACGACTCGGCGATCGCCTTGACCACGTTCCACTTGGGGGTCCGCCGCCCCAGCAGGATCCGCGACAGGAGCGACGGGGACACGCCGACCTCGTCCGCCAGCCAGCGCTGGGTGCGCCCCGAGGACCGCTGGAGGTGCGACAGCGCGGTGGTGAGCTGGTACCCGGGGTGCCCTGGCAGCGCCGGGCTGGAGGGCCCGTGCTCCTCCTGCCGCCCGGCGACGGGCGAGGCCGGCCGGGGCGGGCGGACGCGCGGCGGCCGCGGCCCGGGGGCCGAGCCGCGCCCGGCGCGCCACTGGAGGACCTTCGCGACGTTGTCGTCGCTGAACTTGGCACGTGCGTGCGACGGGGACATGGCGAGCACGTGCCCGATGTCCGACCACGTGGCCCCGTACTCGGCAGCCTGGCGCACCGCGACCGCCTTGAGCTCGGCCAGGTCCCGTTCCAGCCGTACGACCTCCTCGACCAGCTCCAGCGGCCGAGAGGGCGCGGGGAGCCGGCTGCGCTGCACGGCGGCGTTCGCCCGGCCCGACACGGATTGCGCGAGCCGCACCACGTCCGCGTCGTGCCGCTGCGAGTAGCGCAGCACCGATCCTTGCCGCGCCCGGTAGGCGGCGGCCCGGCATTCCTTGCCGCAGTACTGCGGAGGACGGCCCGTCGGACTGGGCCGGAAAAACTTTTCGTTGCAGTGCGCACACTCGATCCGTGGCGCCACCACCTGTGACATACCAAGCCCCAGCAGATGTCGAAGGGGGGTGGCGAATAGCCGCGCCACCCCGGTTTCGTCACGACCCGCCCCCGAGGCCCAAAGCCCCGAAGGGGAAAGAAGAAACGGCCCACTCGTCCCGGCGAGCACCACGACGAGCGGGCCGCGCCCCGGCTCAGCCCGCGGTCACCGCCGCCGGGCCGACACCGCTCCAGCCGCGCGCGGACCGCCGCGACCAGGAAGAACGCCGTGCGGCAGCCAGCACCATCGGCAGGACGAGAAGCAGGGACGAGAACTGCGCAGGGGCGAGAACCAGAATCACGCCCACGAAAAGAACGGCAAGGAAGGGCATCAATTGCACGTTGACACACTTGTCGACGGCGCCGGAGGACTGGGCCACCCCGGACGGGGGCATGTTACGGTCGAAACCGCTGCTCAGAGCCATGATGCGCTCCGCAGAACCTCGGATAACGGACATAGCGTTCCCTTGTTCGAGTCGGTTGGAGGAGAGCCCCCTGTCCCTGGTTGACGGCCGGTCGGGGGGCCTCCGAAACGCGACCCTAAGTCGGTGGGGCGGCGGCCACCTGCTGGTCAACGTGAGAAAGCAGCAGGTGCATCAAGGCGAGCTGATAAAGCATCAAGCCGGACATACAAAATGCTCAGAACCGATCAGATCGCAGAGCTCCACGCCCCTGGCCGCTGAAAAGGCCTTCCTGGAACGGCTCCTACGACCGCGTAGCGGCGGGACGGCTCCTACGAGCGCGGTCGCGGCGGGACGAGCCCGCCGCGACCGCGTCGCGATGCCCTGCGGACGGGGGTCAGCCCCCGATGGGCCGGAAGATCCCGCCGGGGATGATCACCGGACGGTCGATCATCTTGAAGCGGTACTCCATGTTCACGTCATCGATCAGGAACGGCATGCGGTTCGCCGAGTCCTCGATCACGGTGAAGCTGATGTTCACGTTCTGCGGAGTGGACCGGTAGAAGGCGTCCGGCAGCGTGACCGTCACCTTCTCGTAGGAGCCGCTGGTCCCGGCCTTGTTCATGCGGTCGTGCAGCTCGTAGGGCGTTCCGTCGTCGGCCGTGGCCTCCACGATCAGCTGACGGAAGCCGAAGCCGGCCGACCCGCCCGACACCACGTCGCTGCGTACCCAGAACGACAGCACCGGCACCCGGGAGGCCGGCACCGTGACCTGCTGCGAGATGCGGCTCATCCCGGTCAGCCCCTGGCCGCCGAGCTCCGCCTTGCCGGTGCCCGAGTGGGCCGGCCATGCGGAGGAGTTGTTGATGAGGTGCCCGGCGAACGGGGTCACCTTCTCGTGCCAGGACGCGTTGCCGCTCTCGAAGCCGGGGTTCGTCACCTCGGACGTGCCCGCGCTGGCGTTCGGTGCGGTCACGAGCATGCCCGTGGCCGCGACGGCGGTGACTGCGGCGAGCATGCTCGCTCTCCGCGCTCTCTTTCTCATGGATCTCCTGGCTGTCTTCCGGTTCTCCGAACGGGACCCCGCCGCGACAGCCGGACGACAGACCCCCGTACACCCCGACGGAACGTCACAAAGGGGTGCTGCGGCGGGCCCTGCCCGAGGAGCACGGCATCCAGCCGGCTCGACCGCGGCGCACACTGTAGCGCCTCGCTCCGTCGGCCCACGCCCCGCGCACCCCCGCCGGGCGGCCCAGGCCAGGGCCCCGCTCCCGCACACCTGAGCGACCCCCTAACCTGGTGCCGCCGAATGCCGCCAGCAGTGGATGCCGGACGGCGGACGGCCGACAGCACGACGAACGGGATGTGACAGGTGACGGCGGCGAACGGCGCGGATCCGGACGGTAAGGCACTGGACAGCGGCGCTCCGGACAGCGGCGCTGCGGACGGCGGCGCTCCGGCCGGCAGCGCGCCGGACGGCAAGGTGCTGGGCGGGCGGTACCGCGTCGGCGCCACGATCGGCCGCGGCGGCATGGGCGTGGTGGCCCGGGCGACGGACCAACTGCTGAACCGCGAGGTCGCCGTCAAGATCCTGCGCGCCCACACCGACGCCTCCCCGGCCGAACTGGCCGCTCTGCGCGTCCGGATGGAGCGGGAGGCCCAGGCCGCCGCCCGGGTCCGGCACACCGGGGTGGTCACCGTGCACGACGTGGTCGAGGACCGCGGACTGCCGGTCATCGTCATGGAACTGATCGACGGGCCCTCCCTCGACGCCGTGCTGACCGAACGCGAACGGCTGGAGCCGCGCGAAGCGGCCGCGATAGGCGCCGAACTGATGGACGCCCTGGACGCGGCCCACCGCGCCGGCGTCCTGCACCGGGACGTCAAACCCGGCAACGTCCTGCTCGAACGCGGCGGTCGCGTCGTGCTCACCGACTTCGGCATCGCCAGCATGGACGTACCCGGCGACGAGGCCCTGGCCAAGCTCACCCGGAGCGGTCAGATCGTCGGCTCCCTCGACTACCTGCCGCCGGAGCGCGCGCAGGGCCACGTACCCGGCTCCGCGTCCGACATCTGGGCGCTCGGCATGACGCTGTACGCGGCCGTGGAGGGCGCAGCGCCTTTCCGCCGCACCTCGGTGTGGGCCACGCTGGCGGCCATCGTCAACGAGCCGCTGCCCGAACCCCGGCGCGCCGGCCCGCTCGCCCCGGTGCTGCGGGCGCTGATGGCCAAGGACCCGCGGCAACGGCCCGACGCCCGCCGGGCCCGCGAGTTGCTGAAGGCGGTCGCCGACGGCAACACCCCGGACCTCCCGACAGCCCCCACGCC
>NZ_RPRY01000029.1 GCF_003949795.1 Streptomyces sp. WAC06614 | reverse complement strand
GGCGTGGAGCCAGGCCTGGAGGGGGCCGTTCTTGCTGGGCACGGTGATCTCGTGGAAGGAGTCCGCCGGGATGCCGGGGTGGTCGTGCTGCACGATGCCCCGGTGGACCGACTCGGACACGCACAGCGCGAGGTCCGTGGACGTCGCGCGCAGCGCGGTGCGTAGGGCCTCCGCGTCGAGGAGGCGGCAGGCGTGGTTGAGGTCCGAGCCCACCCAGCCGCCCTGGCCGTCGATCGCCACGAAACCGGTGGCCAGCACGGTACGCAGCCGGATCTGGGCCGCGCTCGACGCCATGCGGTTCATCGAGCGCAGCTGTCCGGGGCCCTCGGTGAGCAGGACCTTCAGCAGGCCGGTCAGCGGTACGTTCGCGTCGATCATCACCAGGACGCCGTCGCCGCGGTCGGCGCGCAGCTGGCGGGTCTGGTCGATGCCGGCCGCTTCGAGGATCCGTTCGACGACGTCGTAGAGCATCCGGCGCAGGAACGACTGTTCCACGTCGTCGCGGTTGCTGAACTTCTCGATGTCGAACAGGAGCAGGGTGCGCTGCAACGGTTCGCTCGGCGTCGCGGTCAAGGCGGCCTCCCAGGGCGTCGTACGTGTCGGGCGCGACCAGGGTCGCGCCGTACGGCGCGGTGGTGTGAGGGAGGATGACGCACTCGGAGTGTGACGGAGTGCACTGAGCGGGGGAGGGGTTCAGGGGCGGGGGCGGCCGATGCGGTGCAGGACGTCCGGGCGGACGATCACCAGTGCGCGGCGGCCGGTGCTGACGACCCCGCGGTCGCGCAGCTCCCGGAGCTGGCGTTGCACCATCTCGCGCGAGGCGCCGACGGCTCCCGCCAGCTCCTGCTTCGTGAGCGGGACGGTGATCTCGACGCCGTCGTCGGTCCGGCGGCCGTGGGTGCGGCTGAGGTCGAGCAGGAGCGTGGCGAGGCGTTCGCGTACGCCCAGGGAGGCGAACTCCAGCTGCCGCTGGTCCGCGGCGCGGATCCGGTCGGCGGAGAGGCCCAGCAGAGTCAGGGCGACCCGGGGGTGGTGCGCCAGGAAGGCGTGGAAGCCGTGCTGGTCGATGGCGACGGCCTGGACGGGTTCGAGCGCGGTGACCGTGGCGGAGCGGGGGCGTCCGGTGACGCCGGCGGACTCGCCGACGATGTCGCCGGGGCCGCGCAGGGCGAGGAGCGCGTGGTAGCCGCCGGCGCCGGCGACGGTGACCTTGGTCCAGCCGGTGAGGATGAGCAGCACATGGGTCGACGGCTCGTGCTGCTGCATCAGCGGGGACCGGGCGGCGAAGGCGATCGGGCGGCCGAGGCCGCGTAACGCGGACGCGTCCTCGGCCTCCAGCCGCGCGAGGAACGGCACCCGGTCCCCGAGACCGCCGTCACCGGGAAGAAGAGCGGAATCCACGGCACCCCCCATGAGCCCTAGCACCCCAAGATCGTCCGAGGGGTCAATGTACTGAGCGCAGATCCGCCGCGTCCTGGCTTCCGGCCGGGGCCGTCGTCGCCGCGCCGGGCCGGTCGGTCGTGCGGCGGCGCCGGAGGGCGACGGTCGAGACCGTGAGGAGGGTGAGCAGCGCGGCGCCGCCCGCGGCCAGCCCGGGGAGTAGGCCCCGGGGGGTGTAGGTGCAGGTCAGGGTGGTGGTGCCGGTGGGGAGCCGGGTCGCCAGGAGGCCGTGGAACGGGGTGGTGGGCAGGGAGCACCGCCAGCCGGGGGCGGCCGTGGTGGCGACGACCGCGATGCCGGTGGAGCCGGCGGGGAAGGTGGCCTTCAGGGTGTGCCCGTCCGCCTCGACGTGGGTGGCGCCCGTCGCCTTCAGCTCGGCGATCCGCTGGTCGAGCGCGCGGCGGTCCAGGCAGCCGATCGGGTGGGCCGGGACGCTGGGCGCGGCCGGGGCGGTCGTCTCCACCGTCGCCCGCACCTCGCCCGACGCCGGTACCGGGCCCAGGGGCAGGACGCCCGTCATGCGGGCCTCCAGGGGGAGGGTCCCCGTCGCGGTGCGCAGGGTGCCGGTGGTGTCGGGGGAGTACCAGAACGCCTCCGTGCCCGCGGTGCAGCGGGCCGTCCAGGTGTCGCCGGTACGGGTGACGGGCGGGACCTCGTGGACGGAGGCACCGAGGACGTTCTCCTGCCGGGCGTACACGCTGTCGGCCGGGGCCGGGGAGGTGAACGGGGTGCTCGGGCGGAGGGTGACCAGGGGCGGGGCCGGGAAGCGGTCGGCGTGCCAGCCGGGGCCCGAGGCGTCGGGGCGGACCCGGGCGCCGATGGCGAAGATCGCGTCGAGGACCGGGTCGTCGGCGCCGAAGAAGGTCCGGCCGTCGTTCTTGTAGCCGTAGCCGAGCGGCTCCAGGGCCTCGAAGGTGGCGGCCGGGAGGTAGCTGCTGTAGTACTGCGGCCCCTCCGCGCGCAGGGCGAGGGCGTCGTTGTACGAGGTCTGCGGCGCGCCGGAGTCGGTGCGGTACGCCGGCCAGCCGTCCACCGAGCGGACCGCCCCGGTGTGCCGGGTGATGGACTCGTTCGAGGTCACGGCCGGTGAGGCCCAGCCCTCCCGGGCCCGTCGCACGTCGGCGTTCAGGGCCGCCAGCGCGGACTCGCCGAGGACCACGGCCACCATCAGCACGGCGGCCAGCGGGAGCAGCAGGCGGTGCCGCCCGGAGTGGGCGAGCAGGAGCAGGGCCAGCAGGGAAACCGCGCCGCCGCCCAGGACGGCGTACCAGGTGGCGCCGCCGAAGTCGTTCGTGTGCCGCAGCACGTACGTGGCCGCCACCAGCAGGCCGGCCACGACGGCGAGGTGGAGCGGGCGGGGGCGGTGGGCCAGGGACATCCAGGCGACGATCACCAGCATCCCGGAGAACACGAAGGCCTCGCGGTACGGGTTGCCGTTCGGGACCGCCAGGCCGTGCCAGACGAACTGGGTGGGCGGGAACTGGAAGGAGGCGGCGACCAGCACGATCGCCACCGTCCAGACCAGGCGTGTGCGGCGGGCGATCGCCGTGTTGAGGACGAACGTTCCGGCCAGGATCAGCCCGAGCGAGGCGATGTACAGCCGCGGCCGCCCGCCCCACAGGTGGGTGGCCGGCAGCATCCCCGACAGGAAGATCTCCAGCCGGACCGGGTCGAACGAGGCGGCCCGGGTCGGCTGCGCGGCCCCGCTGGACAGGAACGAGGGCAGCAGCAGCGGCAGGTTGAGCAGGATGCCGGTCAGCGCCGCGGAGGCCGCCCGCCCCAGCGCCAGCAGACGCTGCCGCCCGGTCAGGTCGAGCACGACCAGCCGGACGAGCAGCAGCACGCAGGCCGCCATCGTGGCCATCATGGCGGTGTAGAAGTTGCCGGCCCAGGAGAGCGCGACCAGCAGGGTGGCGGCCGGCCAGCGCCGCCGCTCCAGGCACCACTCGACGGCGATGCCGAGCATCGGCAGCGCCACCAGCCCCCACAGCCACATCGGGATGTACGAGGCGTCCGACAGCGCCCAGCCGCACAGGCCGTACGTCGCCCCGAGCACGCCCCGCTGCCACCACGGGCCCGGCACCAGCCTGCCCAGGTAGACCGTCATCACGGCGGCGGCCAGGCCCATGGTCAGCGGCGTGACCACGAAGACGGCCAGGTCCACGTGCTGGCGGGGGACCAGGACGGCCAGCCAGGACAACGGGTTGCCGAGGTAGGTGTAGTAGTCGGACAGGAACTGCTGGCCGAAGCCGCCGCGCCAGGTGAACAGCAGGTCACCGGCCGCCTGGCCGTGGGCCAGGTCCCACAGCGCCCGGTGGAAGGGCACGTACTGGTTGGCCTGGTCGTTGATCGCCCGGCCGGTGTCGCCGAAGGGGAAGGTGCCGCGGGCCACCCAGGCCCAGCAGAACGCCGTGGTGGTGACGGCGAAGGCGAGCAGGGGCCCGGCGATCCCGGTGGCACGGGGGCGGCCGGGACGCGAGAGACTGGAGGGGCCGGCCAGGGACCTCAGCCACCGGGACGTACGCGGACGGCTGGACGGGGTCGCCACGGGCTGCTCCTGTGATCGTGCTCGGTCGTGCTCGGTCGGGGTCGGTTCGGGCCGGATCGTTCCGGAAGTGTAGTTCGCCGGTCTGTCCCGGCCCGTTCGGAAGGCCCGCCCCCCATGCACGTACTGGTGACCGGTGGCGCCGGATTCGTCGGCTCGCACTACACCCGCCTGCTGCTCACCGGCACCCCGGCGACCGGCTCCGCCGGGCTGACCGTGACCGTGCTCGACAAGCTCACCTACGCCGGCAACCCCGCCAACCTGGCCGACCTCGCCGCCGACCCGCGGCTGCGCTTCCACCGCGGCGACATCACCGACCGGGCCCTCCTGGACGCGCTCCTGCCCGGCGTGGACACCGTGGTCCACCTGGCCGCCGAGTCGCACGTCGACCGCTCCATCGAGGACGGCGACGCCTTCGTCCGCACCAACGTGCTCGGCACCCAGGCCCTGCTGGACGCCGCCGTGCGCCACGGCGTCCGTAAATTCGTGCACGTCTCCACCGACGAGGTGTACGGCTCCATCGAGCGCGGCTCGTGGCCCGAGACCGATCCGCTGCGGCCCAGCTCTCCGTACGCCGCCTCGAAGGCCTCGTCGGACCTGCTGGTGCTGGCCTGCCACCGCACCCACGGGCTGGACGTCAGCATCACCCGGTGCTCGAACAACTACGGGCCGATGCAGTTCCCCGAGAAGATCGTGCCGCTGTTCGTCACCCGGCTGATCGACGGGCTGACCGTCCCGCTCTACGGCGACGGCGGCAACGTCCGCGACTGGCTGCACGTCGAGGACCACTGCCGCGGCATCGAGCTCGTACGCACCCAGGGCCGCCCCGGCGAGGTCTACAACCTCGGCGGCGGCACCGAGCTGACCAACCGCGAGCTGACCGGCCTGCTCCTGGAGGCGTGCGGCGCGACCTGGGACTCCGTCCGCCGGGTCGCCGACCGCAAGGGCCACGACGTGCGCTACTCCGTCGACTGGGGCAAGGCCCGCCGCGAACTCGGCTACCGGCCCCACCACGACCTGGCCCCCGGACTGGCCGCCACGGTGCGCTGGTACCGGGACAACCCGGACTGGTGGAGGCCGCTGCGGCGGCGTGCCGCGGCCGCCGCCTGAGCCCTTGCGCCAGGCCTGTGCTGGGCCTTTCCGGCCGCCCGGCGGCGCGGCTTTTGTTTTGACCGGAGTGAATGCGGTAGGTACGCTCAGACCTTGTGCCTGGGGTGTGCCCGGCTCCCGTGCGTGTCCATCAACCGCACGCGGCCGTAACAGCCACCGCGATCCTTGTACGTTTCCGCACTTCGCGGAAGTGTCCGGGTCCGACACGCCCGACCGCGTGGGTCGGAAAGGTTCCAGGTTAGCTTTACTGAACGGCACACAGAAACCGGAGAAGTAGTGCCTACGATCCAGCAGCTGGTCCGAAAGGGCCGGCAGGACAAGGTCGAGAAGACGAAGACGCCCGCGCTGAACTCTTCCCCTCAGCGTCGTGGTGTCTGCACGCGTGTGTTCACCACCACCCCGAAGAAGCCGAACTCGGCCCTCCGTAAGGTCGCGCGTGTGCGTCTGACCTCGGGCATCGAGGTCACGGCCTACATCCCGGGTGAGGGGCACAACCTGCAGGAGCACTCGATCGTGCTCGTGCGAGGTGGCCGTGTGAAGGACCTGCCGGGTGTTCGTTACAAGATCATCCGCGGTGCGCTTGACACGCAGGCTGTCAAGAACCGCAAGCAGGCCCGCAGCCGCTACGGCGCCAAGAAGGAGAAGTAAGAATGCCTCGTAAGGGCCCCGCCCCGAAGCGCCCGGTCATCATCGACCCGGTCTACGGTTCTCCTCTGGTGACCTCGCTCATCAACAAGATCCTCCTCAACGGCAAGCGCTCCACCGCCGAGCGCATCGTCTACGGCGCCATGGAAGGCCTCCGCGAGAAGACCGGCAACGACCCGGTCATCACGCTGAAGCGCGCGCTGGAGAACGTCAAGCCGTCCCTCGAGGTCAAGTCCCGCCGTGTCGGTGGCGCGACCTACCAGGTCCCGGTCGAGGTCAAGCCGGGTCGTCAGTCGACCCTGGCCCTCCGCTGGCTCGTGGGTTACTCCCGCGCCCGCCGCGAGAAGACCATGACCGAGCGCCTCATGAACGAGCTGCTGGACGCCTCGAACGGCCTCGGCGCCTCGGTCAAGAAGCGCGAGGACACGCACAAGATGGCCGAGTCCAACAAGGCCTTCGCGCACTACCGCTGGTAGTCGCAACCCCCATCGAGACCGAGAGAAGACTGAGCCGACATGGCTACCACTTCGCTTGACCTGGCCAAGGTGCGCAACATCGGCATCATGGCCCACATCGACGCGGGCAAGACGACCACCACCGAGCGCATCCTGTTCTACACCGGTGTGTCTTACAAGATCGGTGAGGTCCACGACGGCGCCGCCACGATGGACTGGATGGAGCAGGAGCAGGAGCGCGGCATCACCATCACGTCCGCCGCGACGACCTGCCACTGGCCGCTCGAGAACGTCGATCACACGATCAACATCATCGACACCCCGGGCCACGTGGACTTCACGGTCGAGGTGGAGCGTTCGCTCCGCGTCCTCGACGGTGCCGTCACCGTGTTCGACGGCGTTGCCGGTGTTGAGCCGCAGTCCGAGACGGTGTGGCGGCAGGCCGACCGTTACGGCGTGCCCCGCATCTGCTTCGTGAACAAGCTCGACCGCACCGGTGCCGAGTTCCACCGCTGCGTCGACATGATCGTGGACCGCCTCGGCGCCACCCCGATCGTCATGCAGCTGCCCATCGGTGCCGAGGCCGACTTCCAGGGTGTCGTCGACCTCGTCCGCATGAAGGCGCTCGTGTGGTCCGCCGAGGCCACCAAGGGCGAGATGTACGACGTCGTCGACATCCCGGCCTCGCACACCGAGGCGGCCGAGGAGTGGCGCGGCAAGCTGCTCGAGGCCGTGGCCGAGAACGACGAAGAGATGATGGAGCTGTACCTGGGCGGCGAGGAGCCGACCGAGGAGCAGCTGTACGCGGCCATCCGCCGCATCACCATCGCCTCCGGCAAGGGCGGCAGCACCACCGTCACCCCCGTGTTCTGCGGCACCGCGTTCAAGAACAAGGGCGTCCAGCCCCTGCTCGACGCCGTCGTGCGCTACCTGCCGTCGCCCCTGGACGTCGAGGCCATCGAGGGCCACGACGTCAAGGACGCGGAGGAGATCGTCCGTCGCAAGCCGTCCGACGAGGAGCCCCTCTCGGCGCTGGCGTTCAAGATCATGAGCGACCCGCACCTCGGCAAGCTCACCTTCGTCCGGGTGTACTCGGGCCGCCTGGAGTCCGGCTCTTCGGTGCTGAACTCCGTCAAGGGCAAGAAGGAGCGCATCGGCAAGATCTACCGCATGCACGCGAACAAGCGTGAGGAGATCGACGCCGTGGGCGCCGGCGACATCGTCGCCGTCATGGGCCTGAAGCAGACCACCACCGGTGAGACGCTGTGCGACGAGAAGGCCCCGGTCATCCTGGAGTCCATGGACTTCCCGGCCCCGGTCATCCAGGTCGCCATCGAGCCCAAGTCCAAGGGTGACCAGGAGAAGCTGGGTGTCGCCATCCAGCGTCTCGCGGAGGAGGACCCCTCCTTCCAGGTCCACTCGGACGAGGAGACCGGCCAGACCATCATCGGCGGTATGGGCGAGCTGCACCTCGAGGTGCTGGTCGACCGCATGCGCCGTGAGTTCAAGGTCGAGGCCAACGTCGGCAAGCCGCAGGTGGCCTACCGCGAGACGATCCGCAAGGCCGTCGAGCGCGTGGACTACACGCACAAGAAGCAGACCGGTGGTACGGGCCAGTTCGCCAAGGTCCAGATCGCGATCGAGCCGATCGAGAGCGGCGACGCCTCGTACGAGTTCGTGAACAAGGTCACCGGTGGCCGCATCCCCAAGGAGTACATCCCCTCGGTGGACGCGGGTGCGCAGGAGGCCATGCAGTTCGGCATCCTGGCCGGCTACGAGATGACCGGCGTCCGCGTCATCCTCCTCGACGGTGCGTACCACGAGGTCGACTCCTCCGAGCTCGCCTTCAAGATCGCCGGTTCGCAGGCCTTCAAGGAGGCCGCGCGCAAGGCCAGCCCCGTGCTGCTCGAGCCGATGATGGCCGTCGAGGTCACCACGCCCGAGGACTACATGGGCGAGGTCATCGGCGACATCAACTCCCGCCGTGGCCAGATCCAGGCCATGGAGGAGCGTCACGGCGCCCGCATCGTCAAGGGCCTCGTGCCGCTGTCGGAGATGTTCGGCTACGTCGGCGACCTCCGCAGCAAGACCTCGGGTCGCGCAAGCTACTCGATGCAGTTCGACTCCTACGCCGAGGTTCCCCGGAACGTCGCCGAGGAGATCATCGCGAAGGCCAAGGGCGAGTAACTCTCCCGAGTACACGCTTTAGGCTTGTCACCGGAGCCTCTGGGGCAACGGGAGCAACAATTTCCCGTTGCCCCGGAGGGCCGGCATTCCAGCAAAGATCACCTGGCGCCGATGAGTAAGGCGTACAGAACCACTCCACAGGAGGACCCCAGTGGCGAAGGCGAAGTTCGAGCGGACTAAGCCGCACGTCAACATCGGCACCATCGGTCACATTGACCACGGTAAGACGACCCTCACGGCCGCCATTACCAAGGTGCTGCACGACGCGTACCCGGACCTGAACGAGGCTTCGGCCTTCGACCAGATCGACAAGGCTCCCGAGGAGCGCCAGCGCGGTATCACCATCTCCATCGCGCACGTCGAGTACCAGACCGAGGCGCGTCACTACGCCCACGTCGACTGCCCGGGTCACGCGGACTACATCAAGAACATGATCACCGGTGCCGCGCAGATGGACGGCGCCATCCTCGTGGTCGCCGCCACCGACGGCCCGATGCCGCAGACCAAGGAGCACGTGCTCCTGGCCCGCCAGGTCGGCGTTCCGTACATCGTCGTCGCCCTGAACAAGGCCGACATGGTGGACGACGAGGAGATCCTGGAGCTCGTCGAGCTCGAGGTGCGTGAGCTCCTCTCCGAGTACGAGTTCCCGGGCGACGACCTGCCGGTCGTCCGCGTCTCGGCGCTCAAGGCGCTCGAGGGCGACAAGGAGTGGGGCGAGAAGCTCCTCGGCCTGATGTCCGCCGTCGACGAGGCCATCCCGACCCCCGAGCGTGACGTCGACAAGCCGTTCCTGATGCCGGTCGAGGACGTCTTCACGATCACCGGTCGTGGCACCGTCGTCACCGGTCGTATCGAGCGTGGTGTCCTGAAGGTCAACGAGACCGTCGACATCATCGGCATCAAGACCGAGAAGACCACCACCACGGTCACCGGCATCGAGATGTTCCGCAAGCTGCTCGACGAGGGCCAGGCCGGTGAGAACGTCGGTCTGCTCCTCCGTGGCATCAAGCGCGAGGACGTCGAGCGCGGCCAGGTCATCATCAAGCCCGGTTCGGTCACGCCGCACACCGAGTTCGAGGCCCAGGCCTACATCCTGTCGAAGGACGAGGGTGGCCGTCACACCCCGTTCTTCAACAACTACCGCCCGCAGTTCTACTTCCGTACCACGGACGTGACCGGCGTCGTGACCCTCCCCGAGGGCACCGAGATGGTCATGCCGGGCGACAACACCTCCATGTCCGTCGCGCTGATCCAGCCCGTCGCCATGGAGGAGGGCCTGAAGTTCGCCATCCGTGAGGGTGGCCGGACCGTCGGCGCCGGCCAGGTCACCAAGATCACGAAGTAATTCGTGCTCTGACCTGGTAGCTCAACAGAGCTCCTGAAAGGGGCCCTGCCCACCGCTTCGGCGGGGGCGGGGCCCCTTTTGCGTGGCCGGGGCAGGGTGGGCCGACGGTTGGTTCCCGCCCTCGGCGTGAGAGGCTCCGCCTCGCATGACCATGACATGAGCACAGGGTGGGATGAACAGCGGTGGGGACCAACGACGACCGGCCGGCCGTCAGCGACGAGGAGTGGGCCGCGTTCGTGCAGCGGGCGGCGGCCGAGGCCAGGACCGGGGGCGGGGCGGCGCAGGCCCCCCAGGAGCCGTCGGCCCGGGCGCGGATGGTGACCGAGCGGCTGCGCCGTGAGGACGAGGAGCGGGCGCGGGCGGCCCGCAGGGGCCTCGGCCGGTTCCGGCGCAGGGACCGGGCCGTACGGCACGAGCCCGAGGGCTGGCGGACCGGGCCGGCCTGGCAGGAGATGCAGGGCCGGCGCATGCCGCGGGCCGCCCGGGGCGCGCTGGTCGTCCTGGCGGTGGCGGGGACGCTGTTCTACCTCGCGGGACGGCCCGAGCTGCTGGGCGGCGCGGCCGACCGTACGCCGTTGCCCGCGGAGACCGCCAGGCCCTCGGTGGCGCCCTCGCAGGGCTTCCCGGACCAGGGGACCCCGACCGACCCGTTCCGCGGCTCACCGGCCGTCCAGTGGGCCGACGGGGCGGCCGGGATCGAGCTGCCCGAGGCCAAGGCCCTCAACGGGGTGTCCCAGGAGGCCGTCGCCGCGCAGCTCGGCCGGATCAAGGAGTTCCTGGTCGCGGCCCACCTGGACCCCGCCACCCTGCGGGGAGAGCGGCCCGGGGCGGCGCTGAATCTGCTGGACCCGCTGAACAAGGAGCTCGGCGCCCAGGTGGACAAGGCCCTGGAGCGGCCCACGGCGACGGACGACCCGCTGGTGTTCTTCACCCGGTTCAAGCCGTCCGAGGTGCGGCCGGCCGGAGACGTGGTGAAGGTCCGCGGGCGCATGGAGCTCACGCCGGGCGAGACCCAGGGGCAGGTCGACGTGGTGACGGACTACACCTTCGTCTACCCCGTGACCGAGCCCGGCGGCACCGCCGTGGAGCGGACGGTCGTACGGCGCCGGATCACCTTCACCGTGGCGGACCCCCGCCGGTGGGAGGGCACCGCGGGCAAGCTCTGGATGGGGAACACCCAGCACGAGTACGCCAACAGCTCCTGCGACACCTCGGACGGGTTCCTGCACCCGCGGTTCCGGCGGTCCGCGGCCCCCACGAGCGGGGCGACGCCCTCCGGGCCGCCCGTCGACCCGTACGACCGGAGCCGGACGCTGGACCAGAACGGCGTGGACGGCTGCGGGACGGTCACCCGCACCTGAGCCGGGCCGGGCCCACCGGCCGGCCCGCGGCCGGTGGGTCGTCGGCCGCCCGCCGAGGCCGGGTGACCCCGCCCGCCGCCCGGACGCCGCGCGTGCCGCGGTTTGATCTCCTCGGGGGGCGGGGTATTCTCTTCGGCCCCGATTGGCGCACTACATGTCTCGTATGGCAGACTATCGGGGTTGCTCGGTTGAGTGCCGATGCTGCGCGCCTCCCGCCGGGAGGACCGGAAGCGAGTCCCACAGTACTCGTCGCCTTTATCTGCCCCTCGGGGCAGCGCTGGGGCGGACGTACGGGAATCTTCCGGGAAGCGTGGGCGGGGTGCCGACCAGGCACTCGGTGGGTGTTTCTCCCCCGAAGCGTGGCCCTGGCGGGCCGCATCCCCTGATCCAGGGAATTTCCGTATGGGAATTTTCTGTAGCGGGACTGCGACACGCCCGACCGCGTGGGTCGGAGAGAGGCGGCGTGCGAGCGCAGCCGACCGAGTTCCAGAGCGTTTGACTAGACAAAGGACTACTGAGTAGCCATGGCGGGACAGAAGATCCGCATCCGGCTCAAGGCCTACGACCACGAGGTCATCGACTCCTCGGCGAAGAAGATCGTCGAGACGGTGACCCGCACTGGTGCGTCGGTCGCGGGCCCGGTGCCGCTGCCCACTGAGAAGAACGTGTACTGCGTCATCAAGTCGCCGCACAAGTACAAGGACTCGCGCGAGCACTTCGAGATGCGCACGCACAAGCGCCTGATCGACATCCTCGACCCGACGCCCAAGACCGTTGACTCCCTGATGCGACTCGACCTCCCGGCCGGTGTCGACATCGAGATCAAGCTCTGAGGGTCGGTGATCTGAGAATGGCTAAGCAGATCAAGGGCATCCTGGGCGAGAAGCTCGGCATGACGCAGGTGTGGGACGAGAACAACCGTGTTGTTCCGGTCACCGTCGTCAAGGCCGGCCCCAACGTCGTCACCCAGGTCCGTACCAACGACGTCGACGGCTACGAGTCGGTCCAGATCGCCTTCGGCGAGATCGACCCGCGCAAGGTGAACAAGCCCCTCAAGGGCCACTTCGCCAAGGCCGACGTGACCCCGCGCCGCCACCTGGTGGAGATCCGTACCTCCGACGCCGCGGAGTACACCCTCGGCCAGGAGATCACCGCCGAGGTGTTCGAGGCCGGCGTCAAGGTCGACGTCACCGGCAAGAGCAAGGGCAAGGGCTTCGCCGGTGTCATGAAGCGCCACAACTTCCGTGGTCTGGGCGCCGGACACGGTACGCAGCGCAAGCACCGCTCTCCCGGTTCCATCGGTGGCTGCGCCACCCCGGGTCGTGTGTTCAAGGGCCTCCGCATGGCTGGCCGCATGGGCAACGAGCGGGTCACCACCCAGAACCTGACCGTTCACGCCGTTGACGCGGAGAAGGGCCTGCTGCTCATCAAGGGCGCGGTTCCTGGTCCGAACGGCGGCCTCGTCCTGGTCCGCACCGCGGCCAAGGGGGCCTGAGGACTATGAGCACCATTGACATTCTGTCGCCTGCCGGCGACAAGACCGGGACCGTCGAGCTCCCGGCCGAGATCTTCGACGCCAAGGTCAGCGTTCCGCTGATCCACCAGGTCGTCGTCGCGCAGCTTGCTGCCGCCCGCCAGGGCACGCACAAGACCAAGACGCGTGGCGAGGTCCGCGGTGGTGGCAAGAAGCCGTACCGCCAGAAGGGCACCGGCCGCGCCCGTCAGGGTTCGACCCGTGCGCCGCAGTTCGCCGGCGGTGGCGTCGTCCACGGTCCCGTGCCGCGTGACTACTCGCAGCGGACCCCCAAGAAGATGAAGGCCGCCGCCCTGCGTGGCGCCCTCACCGACCGGGCCCGTCACTCCCGCATCCACGTCGTCTCCGGCGTGGTCGAGGGTGCCGCCTCCACCAAGGCCGCCAAGACGCTGTTCGGCAAGATCTCGGAGCGCAAGAACCTGCTCCTGGTCGTCGAGCGTGCCGACGAGGCCGCGTGGCTGTCCGCCCGCAACCTGCCCCAGGTGCACATCCTGGAGCCGGGCCAGCTGAACACGTACGACGTGCTCGTCTCCGACGACGTGGTCTTCACCCAGGCCGCTTTCGAGTCCTTCGTGTCTGGCCCCAAGGCCGCTGAGACCGAAGGGAACGAGGGCTGATGTCCGAGGCCACGATCACCAGCAAGACCTTCACGGACCCGCGCGACATCCTTGTCCGCCCGGTTGTCTCCGAGAAGAGCTACGCGCTGCTGGACGAGAACAAGTACACGTTCATCGTCGACCCCCGCGCCAACAAGACCCAGATCAAGCAGGCCGTCGAGGCGGTCTTCTCGGTCAAGGTCGCCGGGGTGAACACGATCAACCGCCAGGGCAAGCGCAAGCGCACCCGCACCGGTTTCGGTAAGCGCGCCAACACCAAGCGCGCCATCGTGACCCTTGCCGAGGGCGACCGTATCGACATCTTCGGCCAGGCCTCCTAACGGAGCGCCCTGGTCCGAATATCGGACGAGGACTGAGAAATGGGTATCCGCAAGTACAAGCCGACGACTCCGGGCCGTCGTGGCTCCAGCGTCGCCGACTTTGTCGAGATCACGCGGTCCACGCCGGAGAAGTCGCTGGTCCGTCCCCTGCACAGCAAGGGCGGCCGTAACAACGCCGGTCGTGTGACCGTTCGCCACCAGGGTGGTGGCCACAAGCGCGCCTACCGCGTGATCGACTTCCGTCGTCACGACAAGGACGGCGTGCCGGCCAAGGTCGCGCACATCGAGTACGACCCGAACCGCACCGCTCGCATCGCCCTCCTGCACTACGCGGACGGCGAGAAGCGCTACATCATCGCTCCGCGCGGCCTGAACCAGGGCGACCGGATCGAGAACGGCCCGACGGCCGACATCAAGCCCGGCAACAACCTGGCGCTCCGCAACATCCCGGTCGGTACCACGATCCACGCGATCGAGCTCCGTCCCGGTGGTGGCGCCAAGTTCGCCCGCTCCGCGGGTGCCTCCGTGCAGCTGCTGGCGAAGGAGGGCGCGATGGCGCACCTCCGTATGCCGTCCGGCGAGATCCGCCTGGTCGACGTGCGCTGCCGCGCCACCGTCGGCGAGGTCGGCAACGCCGAGCAGTCGAACATCAACTGGGGCAAGGCCGGCCGCATGCGCTGGAAGGGCGTCCGCCCGACCGTCCGCGGTGTCGCGATGAACCCGGTTGACCACCCGCACGGTGGTGGTGAGGGCAAGACCTCCGGTGGTCGCCACCCGGTCTCCCCGTGGGGTCAGAAGGAGGGTCGTACGCGTTCGCCGAAGAAGGCTTCGAACAAGTACATCGTCCGCCGCCGCAAGACGAACAAGAAGCGCTAGGAGCGGGTTTAGATGCCGCGCAGTCTCAAGAAGGGGCCCTTCGTCGACGACCACCTCATCAAGAAGGTGGACGCCCAGAACGAAGCCGGCACCAAGAACGTCATCAAGACCTGGTCCCGTCGCTCGATGATCATCCCCAGCATGCTGGGTCACACGATCGCGGTGCACAACGGCAAGACCCATGTCCCGGTGTTCGTCACCGAGTCCATGGTCGGCCACAAGCTCGGCGAGTTCTCGCCGACTCGCACCTTCCGCGGCCACGTCAAGGACGACCGGAAGTCGAAGCGCCGCTAATCGCGGGGTGGGAACGACTATGACTTACACCGAAGGGACAACCATGGAAGCCAGGGCTCAGGCGCGGTACATCCGTGTCACGCCCATGAAGGCCCGCCGTGTGGTGGACCTCATCCGTGGCATGGATGCCACGGAGGCCCAGGCGGTCCTGCGTTTCGCTCCGCAGGCCGCGACTGTGCCGGTGGGCAAGGTGCTCGACAGCGCCATCGCCAACGCCGCGCACAACTACAACCACACGGACGCCTCCTCGCTGTACATCAGCGAGGCGTTCGTTGACGAGGGTCCGACCCTGAAGCGGTTCCGTCCGCGTGCCCAGGGCCGTGCCTACCGGATCCGCAAGCGGACCTCCCACATCACCGTGGTCGTCAGCAGCAAGGAAGGAACCCGGTAATGGGCCAGAAGGTTAACCCGCACGGGTTCCGGCTCGGCATCACCACCGACTTCAAGTCGCGCTGGTACGCCGACAAGCTGTACAAGGACTACGTCAAGGAAGACGTCGCCATCCGTCGGATGATGACGTCCGGCATGGAGCGCGCCGGCATCTCGAAGGTGGAGATCGAGCGCACCCGTGACCGTGTCCGCGTGGACATCCACACCGCCCGTCCGGGCATCGTCATCGGCCGCCGTGGCGCCGAGGCCGACCGCATCCGCGGCGACCTCGAGAAGCTCACCGGCAAGCAGGTCCAGCTGAACATCCTCGAGGTCAAGAACCCCGAGGTCGACGCTCAGCTCGTGGCCCAGGCCGTTGCCGAGCAGCTGTCCTCCCGCGTCTCCTTCCGTCGGGCCATGCGCAAGAGCATGCAGTCCGCCATGAAGGCCGGCGCCAAGGGCATCAAGATCCAGTGTGGCGGCCGTCTCGGCGGCGCCGAGATGTCCCGCTCGGAGTTCTACCGCGAGGGTCGTGTGCCGCTGCACACGCTGCGCGCGAACGTCGAGTACGGCTTCTTCGAGGCCAAGACCACCTTCGGCCGCATCGGCGTGAAGGTCTGGATCTACAAGGGCGACGTCAAGAACATCGCCGAGGTCCGCGCCGAGAACGCTGCGGCCCGTGCGGGCAACCGCCCGGCCCGTGGTGGCGCTGACCGCCCCGCCGGTCGTGGTGGCCGCGGTGGCGAGCGTGGCGGCCGTGGCGGCCGCAAGCCGCAGCAGACCGCTGCTGCCGAGGCCCCCAAGGCCGAGGCCGCTGCCGCTGCTCCGGCCGAGAGCACCGGAACGGAGGCCTGACCGACATGCTGATCCCTCGTAGGGTCAAGCACCGCAAGCAGCACCACCCCAAGCGCCGCGGCATGGCCAAGGGTGGCACTGAGGTGGCATTCGGCGAGTACGGCATCCAGGCCCTCACGCCGGCGTACGTCACCAACCGCCAGATCGAGTCCGCTCGTATCGCGATGACCCGTCACATCAAGCGTGGCGGCAAGGTCTGGATCAACATCTACCCGGACCGCCCGCTCACGAAGAAGCCCGCCGAGACCCGCATGGGTTCCGGTAAGGGTTCCCCCGAGTGGTGGGTCGCGAACGTGCACCCGGGTCGGGTCATGTTCGAGCTGTCCTACCCGAACGAGAAGATTGCGCGTGAGGCTCTCACTCGTGCGGCCCACAAGCTGCCGATGAAGTGCCGGATCGTCAAGCGCGAGGCAGGTGAGTCGTGATGGCGGCCGGTACCAAGGCGTCGGAGCTGCGTGAGCTCGGCAACGAGGAGCTCGTTGCCAAGCTGCGCGAGGCCAAGGAAGAGCTGTTCAAGCTCCGCTTCCAGGCGGCGACCGGACAGCTCGAGAACAACGGCCGGCTCAAGGCCGTCCGCAAGGACATCGCCCGGATCTACACCCTGATGCACGAGCGCGAGCTCGGCATCGAGACGGTGGAGAACGCCTGATGAGCGAGAAGAACGTGACTGAGAAGATCGAGCGCGGTTTCCGCAAGACCCGCGAGGGTCTGGTCGTCAGCGACAAGATGGACAAGACCGTCGTCGTCGCCGTCGAGGACCGTGTCAAGCACGCGCTGTACGGCAAGGTCATCCGCCGTACCAACAAGCTCAAGGCGCACGACGAGCAGAACGCCGCCGGCATCGGCGACCGCGTCCTCCTGATGGAGACCCGGCCGCTGTCCGCCACGAAGCGGTGGCGCGTCGTCGAGATCCTCGAGAAGGCCAAGTAATTAGTCCGAGGGGTCTTCCCTCGGATTCGTTCCGCCAGGCTCGGCAGGGGCTGTCGCTCGTAGGAGTGGAGCCCCTGCCGGGAACCGGCAGACAAACAGGAGATAGACGTGATCCAGCAGGAGTCGCGACTTCGCGTCGCCGACAACACTGGTGCCAAGGAGATCCTTTGCATCCGTGTTCTCGGTGGTTCGGGTCGCCGCTACGCGGGCATCGGTGACGTCATCGTCGCCACCGTCAAGGATGCGATCCCCGGTGGCAACGTGAAGAAGGGTGACGTCGTCAAGGCGGTCATCGTTCGCACCGTCAAGGAGCGCCGCCGCCAGGACGGCTCGTACATCCGCTTCGACGAGAACGCCGCCGTCATTCTGAAGAACGACGGCGACCCTCGCGGCACCCGCATCTTCGGCCCGGTCGGCCGTGAGCTGCGCGAGAAGAAGTTCATGAAGATCATCTCGCTCGCGCCGGAGGTGCTGTAAGCATGAAGATCAAGAAGGGCGACCTGGTCCAGGTCATCACCGGCAAGGACAAGGGCAAGCAGGGCAAGGTCATCCAGGCCCTCCCCGCCGAGAACCGTGTCCTGGTCGAGGGTGTCAACCGGGTCAAGAAGCACACCAAGGCTGGTCCGAACCAGGCCGGCGGCATCGTGATCACCGAGGCCCCCGTCCACGTTTCGAACGTTCAGCTGGTCGTGGAGAAGGACGGCAAGAAGGTCGTCACCCGCGTCGGTTACCGCTTCGACGACGAGGGCAACAAGATCCGCGTTGCCAAGCGCACGGGTGAGGACATCTGATGGCTACCACTCCGCGTCTGAAGACGAAGTACCGCGAGGAGATCGCGGGCAAGATGCGTGACGAGTTCAAGTACGAGAACGTCATGCAGATTCCCGGCCTCGTCAAGATCGTCGTGAACATGGGTGTCGGCGACGCCGCCCGTGACTCGAAGCTGATCGACGGCGCCATCCGCGACCTCACCACCATCACCGGTCAGAAGCCGGCCGTCACCAAGGCCCGCAAGTCCATCGCGCAGTTCAAGCTGCGCGAGGGTCAGCCGATCGGTGCCCACGTCACCCTCCGCGGTGACCGCATGTGGGAGTTCCTGGACCGCACCCTGTCGCTCGCGCTGCCGCGCATCCGCGACTTCCGCGGCCTGTCGCCGAAGCAGTTCGACGGCCGTGGCAACTACACCTTCGGTCTCACGGAGCAGGTCATGTTCCACGAGATCGACCAGGACAAGATCGACCGCGTCCGGGGTATGGACATCACCGTGGTCACCACGGCGACCAACGACGCTGAGGGCCGTGCGCTCCTTCGTCACCTCGGCTTCCCGTTCAAGGAGGCGTAAGCGAGATGGCGAAGAAGGCTCTGATTGCCAAGGCTGCTCGTAAGCCCAAGTTCGGTGTGCGTGCGTACACCCGCTGCCAGCGCTGCGGCCGTCCGCACTCCGTGTACCGCAAGTTCGGCCTGTGCCGCGTGTGCCTCCGTGAGATGGCTCACCGTGGCGAGCTGCCGGGCGTGACCAAGAGCTCCTGGTAAACCCTTCTGTCCTCGGACAGTTGGGATTGCCGGTAACTCTCGGTAAGCATCTGGGTAGGCGGAGGCCCTCCCCCCATGCCGTAGGCTAGTGGGGTTGGGCGTCCGCCGCCCGCACGACTTACTACGCCGTAGGTCCCCCGCGCCGCACCCGTCCCGTCTCAGTACGGGGAGAGGGATGGCGCATCCAGGAAACCCCGGCGAGAGAGGCCGAAGGCCACTTCATGACCATGACTGACCCGATCGCAGACATGCTCACGCGTCTGCGTAACGCTAACTCGGCGTACCACGACACCGTCGTGATGCCGCACAGCAAGATCAAGTCGCACATCGCGGAAATCCTCAAGCAGGAGGGTTTCATCACCGGCTGGAAGGTCGAGGACGCCGAGGTCGGCAAGAACCTCGTCCTCGAGCTGAAGTTCGGTCCGAACCGCGAGCGCTCGATCGCCGGCATCAAGCGGATCTCGAAGCCGGGTCTGCGTGTCTACGCGAAGTCCACCAACCTGCCGAAGGTCCTCGGCGGCCTGGGCGTGGCGATCATCTCCACGTCCCACGGTCTCCTGACCGGCCAGCAGGCGCAGAAGAAGGGCGTGGGTGGGGAAGTCCTCGCCTACGTCTGGTAGTCGGGAACGGAGGAAAAGCTATGTCTCGTATTGGCAAGCTCCCCATCCCGGTTCCCGCCGGCGTGGACGTCACCATCGATGGCCGCACGGTCACCGTCAAGGGCTCCAAGGGCTCGCTGACGCACACCGTTGCCGCTCCGATCGAGATCGTTAAGGGCGAGGACGGCGTTCTGAACGTCACCCGTCCGAACGACGAGCGTCAGAACAAGGCCCTGCACGGCCTGTCCCGCACGCTGGTGGCCAACATGATCACCGGTGTGACCACGGGATACACCAAGGCGCTCGAGATCAGCGGTGTCGGTTACCGCGTTGCCGCGAAGGGCTCCGCTCTGGAGTTCCAGCTCGGCTACAGCCACCCGATCCTGGTGGAGGCGCCCGAGGGCATCTCCTTCAAGGTCGAGTCGCCGACCAAGTTCTCGGTCGAGGGCATCGACAAGCAGAAGGTCGGCGAGGTCGCCGCCAACATCCGCAAGCTGCGGAAGCCCGACCCGTACAAGGCCAAGGGCGTCAAGTACGCGGGCGAGGTCATCCGCCGCAAGGTCGGAAAGGCTGGTAAGTAAAGCCATGGCATACGGTGTGAAGATCGCCAAGGGCGACGCTTACAAGCGGACCGCTAAGCAGCGCCGCCACATCCGCATCCGCAAGAGCATCTCGGGTACGGCGGAGCGTCCGCGCCTCGTCGTGACCCGCAGCAACCGCGGCATCACCGCTCAGGTGATCGACGACCTCAAGGGTCACACCCTGGCGTCGGCGTCCCACCTGGACGCGTCGATCCGCGGTGGCGAGGGTGACAAGTCCGCGGCCGCCAAGCAGGTCGGCGCCCTGGTCGCCGAGCGCGCCAAGGCCGCCGGTGTCGAGGCCGTCGTGTTCGACCGTGGTGGCAACAGGTACGCCGGGCGCATTGCCGCTCTGGCTGACGCCGCCCGCGAAGCCGGGCTGAAGTTCTGAGCCCCGGTTCCGGGACTAACGGACGTAACAGAGAGAGGTAATCCAATGGCTGGACCCCAGCGCCGCGGCAGCGGTGCCGGTGGCGGCGAGCGGCGGGACCGGAAGGGTCGCGACGGTGGCGCTGCTGCCGCCGAGAAGACCGCGTACGTTGAGCGCGTTGTCGCGATCAACCGCGTCGCCAAGGTTGTCAAGGGTGGTCGTCGTTTCTCCTTCACCGCGCTGGTCGTGGTGGGTGACGGTGACGGCACCGTAGGTGTCGGCTACGGCAAGGCCAAGGAGGTGCCGGCCGCCATCGCCAAGGGTGTGGAGGAGGCCAAGAAGCACTTCTTCAAGGTCCCCCGTATCCAGGGCACCATCCCGCACCCCATCCAGGGTGAGAAGGCGGCGGGCGTCGTCCTGCTGAAGCCTGCTTCCCCCGGTACCGGTGTGATCGCCGGTGGCCCGGTGCGCGCCGTCCTGGAGTGCGCCGGCGTTCACGACATCCTGTCGAAGTCGCTCGGCTCCGACAACGCGATCAACATCGTGCACGCGACCGTGGAGGCCCTGAAGGGCCTGCAGCGTCCCGAGGAGATCGCGGCCCGCCGCGGTCTGCCGCTCGAGGACGTCGCTCCCGCGGCCCTGCTTCGTGCGCGTGCTGGGGCGGGTGCGTAATGGCTCGCCTCAAGATCACGCAGACGAAGTCGTACATCGGCAGCAAGCAGAACCACCGCGACACCCTGCGTTCGCTCGGGCTCAAGCGCCTGAACGACGTGGTCGTCAAGGAGGACCGCCCCGAGTTCCGCGGCATGGTGCACACCGTCCGCCACCTCGTGACGGTTGAGGAGGTCGACTGATCATGGCGGAGACCAACCCGCTCAAGATCCACAACCTCCGTCCCGCCCCGGGCGCCAAGACCGCCAAGACCCGTGTGGGTCGTGGTGAGGCGTCCAAGGGTAAGACGGCCGGTCGTGGTACCAAGGGCACCAAGGCCCGTTACCAGGTTCCGGAGCGCTTCGAGGGTGGCCAGATGCCGCTCCACATGCGCCTCCCGAAGCTGAAGGGTTTCAAGAACCCGTTCCGCACCGAGTTCCAGGTCGTCAACCTGGACAAGCTGGCCGCCCTGTACCCGCAGGGTGGCGAGGTCACCGTGGCCGACCTGGTCGCCAAGGGTGCCGTGCGCAAGAACCAGCTCGTCAAGGTCCTGGGCCAGGGCGAGATCTCCGTGGCGCTGCAGGTGACGGTCGACGCCGTCTCCGGCTCCGCCAAGGAGAAGATTGCCGCCGCCGGCGGCACGGTCACCGAGCTCGTCTGAGACGAGATCAGTGACTCATAGCGAGTAAAACCGACCGGGGATGCCTCACAAATGGGGCATCCCCGGTTGGTCGTTCCACGGGGGGCGCAGACGCCGGTAAGGTGGCCTGCACCTTTGCTTTGTCGTACCCATCGATTCCTTCAGACCGTCACCTCTGACGCAGTAGCGCGGGGGTCGCAGGAGGCACCGTGCTCACCGCGTTCGCCCGGGCGTTCAAGACGCCCGACCTGCGCAAGAAGCTGCTCTTCACGCTCGGCATCATCGTGCTGTTCCGGCTCGGGTCCCACATCCCGGTACCCGGCGTGAGCTACAAGTATGTCCAGCAGTGTGTGGAACAGGCAGGCACCAGCAACAGCCTGTTCGGGCTGGTCAACATGTTCAGCGGTGGTGCGCTGCTGCAGATCACGATCTTCGCGCTCGGCATCATGCCGTACATCACGGCGAGCATCATCCTCCAGCTGCTGACCGTGGTCATCCCCAAGCTGGAGAACCTCAAGAAGGAGGGGCAGGCCGGCACGGCGAAGATCACGCAGTACACGCGTTATCTGACGGTCGCGCTCGCCATCCTCCAGGGCACCGGTCTCGTCGCCACCGCCCGCTCGGGTGCGCTGTTCCAGGGCTGCACGGTCGCCAGCCAGATCGTGCCGGACCGCTCGATCTTCACCACCGTCGTCATGGTCCTCACCATGACCGCGGGCACCTGTGTCGTGATGTGGCTCGGCGAGCTGATCACCGACCGCGGCATCGGCAACGGCATGTCGATCCTCATGTTCATCTCGATCGCCGCCGGTTTCGTCAGCGCGCTGTGGCAGATCAAGCTCCAGGGCAAGATCGCCGACGGCTGGGTCGAGTTCGGCGTCGTCATCCTGGTCGGCCTCGCGATGGTGGCCCTCGTCGTCTTCGTCGAGCAGGCCCAGCGTCGGATCCCGGTCCAGTACGCCAAGCGCATGATCGGCCGCCGCGCGTACGGCGGTACGTCCACCTACATCCCGCTCAAGGTGAACCAGGCGGGTGTGATTCCCGTCATCTTCGCGTCGTCGCTGCTCTACATCCCGGCCTTGATCGTCCAGTTCAGCGGATCGACCGCGGGCTGGGCCACCTGGATCCAGAAGCACTTCGTCAAGGGTGACCACCCCTACTACATCGCCGCCTACTTCCTCCTGATCGTCTTCTTCGCGTTCTTCTACGTGGCGATTTCGTTCAACCCGGAGGAAGTGGCCGACAACATGAAGAAGTATGGTGGCTTCATCCCGGGTATCCGGGCGGGCCGTCCTACTGCCGAGTACCTGAGCTACGTGCTCAACCGGATCACCTGGCCGGGGTCGCTGTACCTGGGTCTCATCGCTCTTGTGCCGACGATGGCGTTGGCCGGCTTCGGAGCGAACCAGAACTTCCCGTTCGGCGGGACGAGCATCCTGATCATCGTGGGTGTGGGTCTGGAAACCGTGAAGCAGATCGAGAGCCAGCTCCAGCAGCGTAATTACGAAGGGTTCCTCCGCTGATGCGTATCGTCCTCGTCGGGCCCCCCGGTGCGGGCAAGGGAACGCAGGCCGCGTTCCTTGCCAAGAACCTGAACATCCCCCACATCTCCACGGGTGACCTGTTCCGCGCCAACATCAGCAAGAACACCGAGCTGGGCCAGCGCGCCAAGGCGTACATGGACGCCGGTGACCTCGTCCCCGACGAGATCACCGTCGGCATGGCCAAGGACCGCATGCAGCAGGCCGACGCGGCCAACGGGTTCCTGCTCGACGGCTTCCCGCGCAACGTCTCGCAGGCCGAGGCCCTGGACGCGATGCTGAAGGACTCCGGCATGAAGCTGGACGCCGTCCTCGACCTGGAGGTCCCGGAGGACGAGGTCGTCAAGCGCATCGCCGGCCGCCGGATCTGCCGCAACGACTCGGCGCACGTCTTCCACGTGACGTACACCCCGCCGAAGACCGACGGTGTCTGCGACATCTGCGGCGGTGAGCTGTACCAGCGCAGCGACGACTCCGAGGGCACGGTCCGCAACCGGCTGGAGGTCTACCACACGCAGACCGAGCCGATCATCGACTACTACAAGGCCCAGGGCCTGCTGGTGACGATCTCCGCCCTCGGTGAGGTCAAGGACGTCACCCAGCGCGCGATGGACGCCCTGAAGAAGTAGTACCGCAGTACCTCCGTACGGCCGCGGTGTCCACCGGACGCCGCGGCCGTACTGTTGAGAAGTCCCGATTCGCAGGTGGAAGGCACATCACCCCATGGTCCAGCTGAAGACGCCCGAGCAGATCGCGAAGATGCGGGAGGCCGGTCTGGTCGTCGCCGCCATCCACGCGGCCACCCGGGAGGCGGCCGTGCCGGGCGCCACCACGCGGGACCTCGACATGGTGGCCCGCAAGGTCATCGCCGACCACGGGGCGAAGTCGAACTTCCTCGGCTACGGCGGTTTCCCCGCGACGATCTGCACCTCGGCCAACGAGGTCGTCGTCCACGGCATCCCGGACGACGAGACGGTCCTCAAGGACGGCGACATCATCTCGATCGACGCCGGCGCGATCGTCGACGGCTGGCACGGTGACGCGGCCTTCACCGCCTTCGTGGGCACCGGGCACGCTCCGGAGCTGCTGGAGCTGTCCCGGGTGACCGAGGAGTCGATGTGGGCCGGCATCGCGGCCATGAAGCTCGGCAACCGCCTGGTGGACATTTCCAAGGCCATCGAGTCGTACATCAAGCGCCAGCCGCGCCCGGCCACCGGCGACCACAGCCTCGGCCGCTACGGGATCATCGAGGACTACGGCGGCCACGGCATCGGCTCCGAGATGCACATGGACCCGCACCTGCTGAACTACGTCTCGCGCAAGCGGGGCAAGGGGATCAAGCTGGTGCCGGGCGTGTGCCTGGCCATCGAGCCGATGGTGTCGCTCGGCACCGCGCAGACCGAGGTCCTGGCCGACGACTGGACGGTCGTCACCACGGACGGCACCTGGTCCTCGCACTGGGAGCACTCGGTCGCCCTGACCGAGGAGGGGCCGATCGTGCTGACCGCCCCGGACTGCGGCAAGGAGAAGCTGGCGCAGTACGGCATCACCACGGCGCCGGACCCGCTGAACCGGGGCGCGTAGCGGCGTTCGCCCGGACGGCGTAATGATCTAGACTCGTGGGCAAACTTTCCGGATTCGTCTTTCTGGGTGCCCTGACGTAGACTGACTCGTCGGCTCACGTGCATCCCCATGTCCGCATGGCGCACAGGGCCGATCAAGGTAGCCGATTCGAAAGGCGAAGCGTGGCCAAGAAGCAAGGTGCCATCGAGATCGAGGGCACCGTGATCGAGTCCCTCCCGAACGCCATGTTCAAGGTGGAACTCCAGAACGGTCACAAGGTCCTCGCGCACATCAGCGGCAAGATGCGGATGCACTACATCCGTATCCTCCCGGATGACCGGGTCGTCGTGGAGCTCTCTCCGTACGACCTGACGCGTGGCCGGATCGTCTACCGATACAAGTAGATCTTGCTCCTGCTCCCGCCTGGGGTCTTCCCGGCGCGGGTGGTGGCACTGACCCGGAGAACCTTAAGAACATGAAGGTCAAGCCGAGCGTCAAGAAGATCTGCGACAAGTGCAAGGTGATCCGCCGTCACGGTCGGGTCATGGTCATCTGCGACAACCTGCGCCACAAGCAGCGCCAGGGCTGACGCACGCCGACCGACCTGCACTTCGCAGTTCTTCGCGCGACGCAACACACGTTCATATCGCAGAGCCCGCCCAGCCCGATCAGGGTCGGCGGCACCTCCGGCGGGGGCCGGGGACCCGATGCGTACCTCATACGGCGGTCGGGAGTGGCTCTGTGGAAGACCCCCGACTAACACAGGAGCCATTCAATGGCACGCGTTTCCGGTGTTGACATCCCGCGCGAAAAGCGCGTGGAGATCGCACTCACCTACGTCTTCGGTATCGGGCGCACCCGGTCCAAGGAGATCCTCGCCGCGACCGGCGTGAACCCGAGCACCCGCGTTCGTGACCTGGCCGAAGAGGACCTGGTCAAGATCCGCGAGTACGTGGACGCCAACCTCCGTACCGAGGGTGACCTCCGCCGCGAGATCCAGGCCGACATCCGCCGCAAGGTGGAGATCGGCTGCTACCAGGGTCTGCGTCACCGCCGTGGCCTGCCGGTCCGCGGTCAGCGCACCAGCACGAACGCGCGTACCCGCAAGGGCCCGCGTCGCGCGATCGCCGGTAAGAAGAAGCCGGGCAAGAAGTAGTCCTGTTCAGCGGTCTTGCGCTGTAGGACCGACCACCTCCCGTAGGAGTTTGACATGCCCCCCAAGGGTCGTCAGGGCGCTGCCAAGAAGGTGCGCCGCAAGGAAAAGAAGAACGTCGCTCACGGCCACGCGCACATCAAGAGCACGTTCAACAACACGATCGTCTCGATCACGGACCCGTCCGGCAACGTGATCTCCTGGGCCTCCGCCGGCCACGTCGGCTTCAAGGGCTCGCGCAAGTCCACCCCCTTCGCCGCGCAGATGGCCGCCGAGTCGGCCGCCCGCCGCGCGCAGGAGCACGGCATGCGCAAGGTCGACGTCTTCGTCAAGGGTCCCGGCTCCGGCCGTGAGACCGCGATCCGCTCCCTCCAGGCCACCGGCCTCGAGGTCGGCTCGATCCAGGACGTCACCCCCACCCCGCACAACGGCTGCCGCCCGCCGAAGCGCCGCCGCGTCTGACGCAGCGACGCCTGTGCGTTCTTGAGTGTCCGGGCGGTACGACCCCTTCGGGGGCCGTGCCGCCCGTACCCTTGCAGTACCGCTGTACCCCGTACAGCACTGTCGGGCGTCAAATAGTGGGCGTCCACGACTGAAGGAAAAAGACATGCTTATCGCTCAGCGTCCTTCGCTGACCGAAGAGGTCGTCGACGAGTACCGCTCGCGGTTCGTGATCGAGCCGCTGGAGCCGGGCTTCGGCTACACCCTCGGTAACTCCCTGCGCCGTACGCTCCTCTCCTCGATCCCGGGTGCCGCTGTCACCAGCATCCGCATCGACGGTGTCCTGCACGAGTTCACCACCGTGCCGGGCGTCAAGGAGGACGTCACCGACCTCATCCTCAACATCAAGCAGCTGGTCGTCTCCTCGGAGCACGACGAGCCGGTCGTGATGTACCTGCGCAAGCAGGGCCCGGGCCTGGTCACCGCCGCCGACATCGCGCCGCCGGCCGGTGTCGAGGTGCACAACCCGGACCTCGTCCTCGCCACCCTGAACGGCAAGGGCAAGCTGGAGATGGAGCTGACCGTCGAGCGCGGTCGCGGCTACGTCTCCGCCGTCCAGAACAAGCAGCTGGGCCAGGAGATCGGCCGCATCCCGGTCGACTCCATCTACAGCCCGGTCCTCAAGGTCACCTACAAGGTCGAGGCGACCCGAGTCGAGCAGCGCACCGACTTCGACAAGCTGATCGTCGACGTCGAGACCAAGCAGGCCATGCGCCCGCGCGACGCCATGGCGTCCGCCGGCAAGACCCTGGTCGAGCTGTTCGGTCTGGCCCGCGAGCTCAACATCGACGCCGAGGGCATCGACATGGGCCCGTCCCCGACGGACGCCGCCCTGGCCGCCGACCTGGCGCTGCCGATCGAGGAGCTGGAGCTCACCGTTCGGTCGTACAACTGCCTCAAGCGCGAGGGCATCCACTCCGTGGGTGAGCTCGTCGCCCGCTCCGAGGCCGACCTGCTCGACATCCGCAACTTCGGTGCGAAGTCGATCGACGAGGTCAAGGCGAAGCTGGCCGGCATGGGCCTGGCCCTGAAGGACAGCCCGCCCGGGTTCGACCCGACCGCCGCCGCCGACGCCTTCGGCGCGGACGACGACGCCGACGCCGGCTTCGTCGAGACCGAGCAGTACTAAGAGAATTGCGGGGGGTCCACGCCCCCCGCGCCCCCCTCTCGCGACCGCTTGAGGGAACTGACACCGGTACCTGACACGGCCGGTGCAGCACAGAGGAGAATCACCATGCCGCGTCCCACCAAGGGCGCCCGCCTCGGCGGCTCCGCCGCGCACGAGAAGCTGCTGCTCGCGAACCTCGCGAAGTCGCTCTTCGAGCACGGCCGCATCACCACGACCGAGGCCAAGGCCCGCCGCCTGCGTCCGGTCGCCGAGCGCCTGATCACCAAGGCGAAGAAGGGCGACATCCACAACCGTCGCCTGGTGCTGCAGACGATCACGGACAAGGGCGTCGTCCACACGCTCTTCACCGAGATCGCCCCGCGCTACTCCGAGCGCCCGGGTGGTTACACCCGCATCACCAAGATCGGCAACCGTCGTGGCGACAACGCCCCGATGGCTGTGATCGAGCTGGTCGAGGGCGAGATCGCCAAGAAGGCGACCGTCGCCGAGGCCGAGGCCGCCACCAAGCGCGCCGTCAAGGAGGCCGACGAGGCCAAGGCCGCCGAGGCCACCGAGACCGAGGCCGCCGAGGCCCCGGCCGAGGAGACCAAGGAGGCCTGATCCGGTTCCCGGATCGCCTTCAGCCGTCAGGCTTGGAACGGGTCCGTCCCTTCGGGGGCGGGCCCGTTCCGCACGTTTGAGAGGATGTGGCACGTGAGTGACGAGGTGGAGCCCGGTTTCGTCCGGGTGCGGCTGGACCTGTCGTACGACGGCAAGGACTTCTCCGGCTGGGCGAAGCAGACCGCGCGGCGGACCGTCCAGGGCGAGCTGGAATCGGCCCTGCAGACCGTGATGCGGCTGCCCCACCCGGTCGAGCTGACCGTGGCCGGGCGGACCGACGCGGGCGTGCACGCGCGCGGCCAGGTGGCCCATCTCGACCTGCCGGAGGCCGTCTGGGCGGAGCACCGGGAGGTGCTGCTGCGCCGCCTCGCCGGGCGGCTGCCGCAGGACGTGCGGGTGTGGCGGGTGGCCGAGGCCCCGGCCCACTTCAACGCGCGGTTCTCGGCGATCTGGCGCCGCTACGCCTACCGCGTGGGCGACCACAAGGGCGGGGTGGACCCGCTGCGCCGCGGGCACGTGCTGTGGCACGACTGGCCGCTGGACGTGGACGCCATGAACGAGGCCTCGCAGGCGCTGCTCGGCGAGCACGACTTCGCGGCGTACTGCAAGAAGCGCGAGGGCGCCACGACCATCCGGACGCTCCAGCGGCTGAGCTGGGAGCGGGACGCGGACGGCATCGTCACGGCGACGGTCCGGGCGGACGCGTTCTGCCACAACATGGTGCGTTCCCTGGTCGGCGCGCTGCTGCACGTCGGTGACGGGCACCGTCCGGTGGACTGGCCGGGCAAGGTGCTCGCGGCGGGCGTACGGGACTCCGCGGTGCACGTCGTACGGCCGCACGGGCTGACCCTGGAAGAGGTCGGCTACCCGGCGGACGAGCTGCTGGCCGAGCGCAACCGGCTGGCCCGCAACGTCCGGACCCTGCCGGGCGCCGGCTGCTGCTGATCCCGGGGGACCGGAAAACCGTTTTGGCCCTCGCGGGTCCGGCCGGGACAATCCCCGGCATGGGACATCTCGAAGCCGGCCATCTGGAGTACTACCTGCCTGACGGGCGGGTGCTGCTGCCCGATGTGTCCTTCCGGGTCGGCGAGGGCTCCGTGGTCGCCCTGGTGGGCGCGAACGGCGCCGGCAAGACCACCCTGCTGAAGCTGCTCTCCGGTGAGCTCCAGCCGCACGGCGGCAGTGTCACGGTCAGCGGCGGGCTCGGGGTGATGTCGCAGTTCGTGGGCTCGGTCCGGGACGAGACGACCGTCCGTGACCTGCTGGTCTCCGTGGCCCAGCCGCGGATCCGGCAGGCCGCCCGGGCCGTCGACCGCGCCGAGCACCTGATCATGACGGTGGACGACGAGGCCGCGCAGATGGCCTACGCGCAGGCGCTGAGCGACTGGGCCGACGTCCAGGGCTACGAGGCCGAAACGCTGTGGGACGTGTGCACCATGGCAGCGCTGGGGGTCCCGTACGAGCGGGCCCAGTTCCGTGAGGTGCGCACGCTCTCGGGCGGTGAGCAGAAGCGGCTGGTGCTGGAGGCGCTCCTGCGCGGTCCGGACGAGTGCCTGCTGCTGGACGAGCCGGACAACTATCTCGACGTGCCGGGCAAGCGGTGGCTGGAGGACCAGCTCAAGGCGACCCGCAAGACGGTGCTGTTCGTCAGCCACGACCGGGAGCTGCTGTCCCGGGCCGCGCAGAAGATCGTCAGCCTGGAGCCGAGTCCGGCGGGCACCGACGTGTGGGTGCACGGCGGGGGCTTCTCGACGTACCACGAGGCGCGCAAGGAGCGTTTCGCGCGGTTCGAGGAGCTCAAGCGCCGGTGGGACGAGGAGCACGCCCGACTGAAGGCGCTGGTGCACCGGCTGCGGCAGCAGGCGGCGATCAGCCCCGACATGGCCTCGCGGTACCGGGCGATGCAGACGCGGTTCCAGAAGTTCGAGGAGGCCGGTCCGCCGCCGGAGCCGCCGCGGGAGCAGGAGATCCGGATGCGGCTGCGCGGCGGCCGCACCGGCGTGCGGGCGGTGACGGCCGAGCGGCTGGAGCTGACGGGCCTGATGAAGCCGTTCGACCTGGAGGTCTTCTACGGCGAGCGGGTCGCGGTGCTCGGCTCGAACGGTTCGGGCAAGTCGCACTTCCTGCGGCTGCTGGCGGGGGACACCGAGAACCCGGTGGCCCACACGGGGGCGTGGAAGCTGGGGGCCCGGGTGGTGCCCGGTCACTTCGCGCAGACGCATGCGCACCCGGAGCTGTTCGGGCGGTCGCTGGTGGACATCCTGTGGACCGAGCACGCCAAGGACCGGGGCGGGGCGATGAGCGTGCTGCGCCGCTACGAGCTGGAGCGGCAGGGCGACCAGCCGTTCGACAAGCTGTCGGGCGGGCAGCAGGCGCGGTTCCAGATCCTGCTGCTGGAGCTGGCGGGCACCACGGCGTTGCTGCTGGACGAGCCGACGGACAACCTGGACCTGGAGTCGGCGGAGGCGCTGCAGGAGGGGCTGGAGGCGTACGAGGGCACGGTGCTGTGCGTGACGCACGACCGCTGGTTCGCCCGGTCCTTCGACCGCTTCCTGGTCTTCGGGTCGGACGGGGTGGTCCGGGAGACGGCCGAACCGGTCTGGGACGAGCGCAGGGTCGAACGCGTGCGCTGAGGTCCGGCCGCTAGCATCTGGCCCCATGAGACGGGTCAGGCGGGGTTCCTGGGACCGGGTGCTCGGCCGGCTGCTCGCTCCGGCGCCGCGTTCCTGGTGGGTCGTGGCGCTGCTGGCGGTGCTCACCGTGGCGGTGTCGACGAGCCTGCGGGAGAACGGCGGCTCGGACAACGCGTTCGTGGTCAAGGCCGCGGACGCGTTGCTGGACGGGGTCTCGCCGTACGAGGACAAGCGGTTCCTGTACCTGCCGAGCGCGGTGCTGCTGGCGGTGCCGGAGGCGCTGCTGCCCACGCCGGTGCTGCGCTGGGTGCTGCCGCTGGTGATGTCGGCGCTGCTCGCGGCGGGCTGGTGGGCGGCCCTGCGGCTGTTCGGGATGCCGGTGCGGTCGCGGTTCGCGGTGGGCGGCTGGGGGGTGCTGGCCGCGCTGTACAGCCCGTACCTGAACCTGGTGCTGATCGGGAACTGGACCTCGGTGTCGGCGGCGGCCCTGCCGGTGGCCCTGCTGCTGGCCCATCGGGGCCGGTGGACGGTGGCGGCGGCCGGTGACGGCCGAGGTGGACCAGGGGCAGCAGCGGCTGGTGGAGACGGCCTGCATGGTGATGCTCGCCGCATTCCTGGTGTCCCGTCCTTCGTTCGACCACTACCTCCTGGTGGTGCTGCCGCTGCTGCTGGCCTCGGTGGTGCGGGAGGGTTCGGCGGCCCGGTCGCCCTGGTTCTGGGCGGGGCTGGCGCCGCAGGTGGCGGGGATCCCGGGGCCGTCGCTGCTGGACCGGCACTGGCGGGCGTTCGAGGACTTCTGGGCCCTGTGCGGGCTGGCGGGGGCGCTGGCCCGGCGGTGCCTGGCGGCGCCGGGGGTTAACCTGGAAGACGAACGAACGGCAGGTGCCGCACACGACGAGGAGCGGGCCCCGGCGGCCTGATCCACTCCGTCGTTTTGACCCGTCCGGGGCAGCGCGGGTATTCTGCTGGTTCGTTATGCGTATTGGCTTGTTCATTCTCACGTGAAAGGGCCCTTACGCCGGTCCACCGGGCCGATGACCAGCGGTGCTCACGGGTTGCGTCCCCGGAGGGCACCAGGGCTGTCGTGATCGTCCGTGGTGACCTTTGTCAGGACCCGTCCCCCGGGCCAGCCCAGGGGAACCCACCACTGAAGAAGCGAAGGCATACGACCCGTGCGTACGTTCAGCCCCAAGCCCGGCGACATCTCGCGCCAGTGGCTCGTCATTGACGCCCAGGACGTTGTCCTCGGCCGTCTGGCGACCCAGGCCGCTGCCCTCCTGCGGGGTAAGCACAAGCCGACCTACGCCCCCCACATGGACATGGGCGACTTCGTCATCGTCATCAACGCCGACAAGGTTCACCTGTCCGGCAACAAGCGTGAGCAGAAGATGGCGTACCGCCACTCCGGCTACCCGGGCGGTCTGCGCAGCGTCCGCTACGACGACCTGCTCGCGAACAACCCGGAGAAGGCCGTCGAGAAGGCCGTCAAGGGCATGCTCCCGAAGAACTCCCTGGGCCGTCAGATGCTCTCGAAGCTGAAGGTCTACTCGGGCGACCAGCACCCGCACGCTGCCCAGCAGCCGGTGCCGTTCGAGATCACCCAGGTCGCGCAGTAATCCCGGCCACCCCCTAAGACGAAAAGAATTCTGAGGAGAATCGTGGCCGAGACCACCGTCGAGACCTTCGAGGGCGACGAGAACTACGACGCCGTCACCACCTTCGAGTCGGACGCTCCGGAGGGTGACTACACCTCCGAGTCCCTGGCGTCCCGCTTCGGCGACCCGCAGCCGGCCGCCGGCCTGGGCCGTCGCAAGAACGCCATCGCCCGCGTCCGGATCGTCCCGGGCACCGGCAAGTGGAAGATCAACGGTCGCACCCTTGAGGACTACTTCCCCAACAAGGTGCACCAGCAGGAAGTCAACGAGCCCTTCAAGGTGCTCGAGCTCGACAACCGCTACGACGTCATCGCCCGCATCGCGGGTGGCGGCGTCTCCGGCCAGGCCGGCGCCCTGCGCCTCGGTGTGGCCCGCGCCCTCAACGAGGCGGACGTGGACAACAACCGCGGCCCGCTGAAGAAGGCCGGCTTCCTCTCCCGCGACGACCGTGCGGTCGAGCGCAAGAAGGCCGGTCTCAAGAAGGCCCGCAAGGCTCCGCAGTACAGCAAGCGCTAATCTCCGCCTGCTGCTCTGCACGAATCCGCCCCGGCGGCACACTCTGTGCTGTCCGGGGCGGTTCGTTTACCGCTGTCAGCGGCACATACCTGTCACGCGGCCAGCGGCTTCGTACAACGATGTACTCAGCGCGAACTCGGAGGACAACAGTGGGACGACTCTTCGGCACGGACGGTGTACGCGGTGTCGCCAACGCGGATCTGACGGCCGAGCTGGCGCTCGGCCTCTCCGTGGCGGCCGCCCATGTGCTCGCCGAAGCGGGCACCTTCGAGGGCCACCGGGCGACCGCCGTGGTCGGCCGCGATCCCCGTGCCTCGGGCGAGTTCCTGGAGGCCGCGGTCGTCGCGGGTCTGGCGAGCGCGGGCGTGGACGTCCTGCGCGTCGGTGTGCTGCCCACCCCGGCGGTGGCGTACCTCACCGGTGCGCTGGGCGCCGACCTCGGTGTCATGCTCTCCGCCAGCCACAACGCGATGCCCGACAACGGGATCAAGTTCTTCGCGCGCGGTGGCCACAAGCTGGCCGACGAGCTGGAGGACCGGATCGAGTCGGTCTACGAGGAGCACCGCACCGGCGCGCCGTGGGACCGTCCGACCGGCGCCGGCGTGGGCCGGGTCACCGACTACGACGAGGGCTTCGACCGCTACGTCGCCCACCTGATCGGCGTCCTGCCGGGCCGCCTGGACGGGCTGAAGATCGTCCTGGACGAGGCGCACGGCGCGGCCGCCCGGGTCTCGCCCGAGGCGTTCGCACGGGCCGGGGCCGAGGTCGTCACCATCGGCGCCGAGCCGGACGGCCTGAACATCAACGACGGCTGCGGCTCCACCCACCTGGACCAGCTCCGGCGGGCCGTGGTCGAGCACGGCGCCGACCTGGGCATCGCCCACGACGGGGACGCCGACCGGTGCCTGGCCGTGGACGCCTCCGGCGCGGAGATCGACGGCGACCAGATCCTGTGCGTGCTGGCGCTGGCGCTGCGCGACGCCGGGCAGCTGCGCAAGAACACCGTGGTCGCCACGGTCATGTCGAACCTCGGCTTCAAGCTGGCCATGGAGCGCGAGGGCATCGAGGTCGTCCAGACCGGCGTCGGCGACCGCTACGTGCTGGAGTCGATGAAGGAGCACGGCTACGCGCTGGGCGGCGAGCAGTCCGGCCACGTGATCATCCTCGACCACGCCACGACCGGTGACGGCACACTGACCGGCCTGATGCTGGCGGCCCGGGTCGCGGCCACCGGCCGCTCGCTGGCCGAGCTGGCGGGTGTCATGGAGCGGCTGCCGCAGGTCCTGATCAACGTGCCGGACGTGGACAAGAGCCGGGTCGGCACCTCCGCCGAGCTGGCCGCCGCGGTCGCGGAGGCCGAGCGGGAGCTGGGCAGCACCGGGCGGGTGCTGCTGCGCCCCTCCGGCACCGAGCCGCTCGTACGGGTGATGGTCGAGGCCTCCGACATCGAGCAGGCCCGCGCGGTCGCCGGCCGGCTCGCGGACGTGGTGAAGTCCGCCCTGGGCTAGTCCGCCCTGGGCCGCTCGGTCCTGGGCCGGTCGGCCCCGGTCGTGTCGCGGCCCCTGTCCCGGTTCAGCCCCGGGGGAGGGGCCGCTGCCGCTTCCACCGGCCGCGCTGGGTGCGCCACAACGCCTTCCAGGCGTAGAGCGTGAGCACCCCGGCGATCATGATCCCGGCCAGGTTCAGCAGGAGCTGCTCGGCCGAGCCCCACATCTGGCCGAGCTGCCCGTAGGCCAGGGCGACGGCGGCGTTGGCGGCGGCCGGGACGGTGGTCACCGAGATGGCCACGCCCACCAGGGCGCCGGACCGGGCCGAGGTCAGCGAGAGCATCCCGGCGGTGCCGGCGAGCACGGCCACCACGAACGAGAACGGGTCCGGCTGCCAGATGAAGGCGGTGTTGGGCCGCGGGTCGTCCAGCATGCCCACGTGGAACAGCCCGAGGGCGTTCATCACCAGGCTGAAGGCGGTGGTCGCCACGATGGCCGCCGCGAAGCCGATCAGCAGGGCCGCGAGCGACCGCGCGGCCAGCCGGGGCCGGCGCTGGACCAGGCCGGTGCACACCCCGGCCAGCGGCCCGAACTCGGGGCCGACCGCCATCGCGCCCACGATGAGGATCGCGTTGTCCAGGACCACGCCGCAGGCCGCGATCATCGTGGCGAGGATCATGAACGCGGCGTAGGTGATGGTGAGGGTGGACTCCTCGTGGGTGGACTCCGCGAGCTGCTCCCAGATCACCGCGTCCGCCGGCTCGCCGGGCGCCTCCTCCTCGGCCGCGTCGGCGCGCTTCGACAGCGACAGGTCGATGTGCTCGACGGCGATCGAGCCGTCCCGGTCGATGCCCAGCAGCCGCAGCTCGTGCAGCAGCTCGTCGCCGGCCTCCCGGGCCACGTCGCACAGGACGAGGTCGCCCTGCGGCTCCCGGGCGGCGCCGGGCAGGACCACCAGATGGGTGGTCCCGACGGTCGACGCGATGACCTCGGTCACCGCCTCCGTCCGGTCGGGCGGGGTGATCAGCCTCAGATGCAGCATCCTCCGAGCTTACGGAGGCCCGGGGCCGAGGGCGGCCCGGCACCGACGGCGGCTCAGAGCTTGCGCAGGCTGAGGCGTTGCACCTTGTGGTCGGGGCCCTTGCGGATGATCAGGTTGGCGCGCCCGCGGGTGGGGGCGACGTTCTCCAGCAGGTTGGGCCGGTTGATGGTCCGCCAGGTGGTCCGGGCGTACTCCATGGCCTCCTCCTCGGAGACCTGGGTGTACTTGCGGAAGTAGGAGAAAGGATTCTGGAACGCGGTCTCGCGCAGCTTGCGGAACCGGTTGAGGTACCAGCGCTCGATGTCCTCGGGCCGGGCGTCGACGTACACGGAGAAGTCGAAGAAGTCCGCGAGCCCGACCCGGGTACGGCCGTCCTTACCGGGCAGGGCCGGCTGGAGCACGTTCAGCCCCTCCACGATCAGGATGTCCGGCCGGCGCACGACGAGCCGCTCGCCGGGGACGATGTCGTAGATCAGGTGGGAGTAGACCGGGGCGCTGACCTCCTCCTTGCCCGCCTTGATGTCGGCGACGAACCGGGTGAGGGCACGCCGGTCGTAGGACTCGGGGAAGCCCTTGCGGGAGACCAGCCCGCGCTCCTGGAGCTCCTTCATCGGGTACAGGAAGCCGTCGGTGGTGACCAGCTCCACCCGCGGGTGCTCGGGCCAGCGGGCCAGCAGCGCCTGGAGCAGGCGGGCCACGGTGGACTTGCCGACGGCCACGGAGCCGGCGACGCCTATGACGAAGGGGGTGCCGGTCTGGGCGCCGTGGCCGTTGCCGGCGTCGCCGAGGAAGGTGTTCAGGGCGCCGCGCAGGTTGCTGGTGGCCCCGACGTAGAGGTTCAGCAGCCGGGACAGCGGCAGGTAGACGTCGCGCACCTCGTCGAGGTCGATGACGTCGCCGAGGCCGCGCAGCCGCTCGACCTCCGCCGCGGTCAGCGGCAGCGGGGTCCGGTCGCGCAGCGCGCTCCACTCGGCGCGGGTGAGGTCGACGTACGGCGAGCCCTCGGGGCGGGGGCGGGCCGTTGTGCTTCGTGGCGGCGAAGTGATCACACCGTCATTGTCGGCGGTCCGGGCGGCTTGTGGGTCGTGGGGTCGGTCACGTGGGCGACGGCTCGGTGACACGGCGGTCTCGTGTCGGTCACGATGGGTACATGGCGTGAAGATCCCTGATCTTTCGGCGGTACCGCCCGGTAGATTTTGCCGGGCCATTGCCGTTCCTGGGGGGATTCCACCGTGCGTCACACCGTCGTCCGTCGCTCCGCCGTCACCGTTTCCGCCGTCTCGCTGGCCCTGCTGGCCACCGCGTGCGGCTCGGACAAGCCGGCCGACAAGAAGGACGAGCCCAAGTCCGCCGCCACCTCCGCCGCGCCGGCGGCCAAGGGGAAGACCGATGCCGAGGTCACCGCCCTCGTCGTCACCCAGGCCGACCTGCCCGACCAGGTGGTCTCCGCGGAGGGCGCCGCCAAGGCCGCCGGCCAGTCGGCCCAGGCCACCGTCGACAAGGCCGACTGCAAGCCGCTGATGCAGGCCCAGTCCGGCCTGAAGGTGGGCGCCCCGACCGGTTCCGGCCGTACGGTGACCAAGGCCAAGCCGAAGGAGCTGCCCGCCAACGCCTCGGCCGAGGACAAGCTGAAGGCCGGCCTGGAGGCCCTCGCCGGCAACCAGACCATGGTCGCCCTCGGCTCGTACGACGCCAAGGGCGCGGAGGAGGCCTTCGCCTCGCTCAAGACGGCCGCGGCGGCCTGCGCCGGCGGTTACACCGTCGACGACGGCGGCGACAAGGTGAAGTTCCTCGACGTCAAGCAGGGCGCCCCGGTGGCCGCCGGTGACGAGGCCGCGGCCTTCACCCTGACCATGGACCTGGACGGCGGCGACAAGTCCACCACCCACTTCGTCGTCGTGCGCAAGGGCAACGCGCTGGCCACGTTCTACTCCTTCGGTGCGACGGCCACGCAGCCCAAGAGCGTGATCGACGCCCAGGTCAAGAAGCTCGGCTGAGCCTGCCGGCAGACGCGCCGTCAACCCCGGTCCGGTGACGTCCACCGGGCGGGGTTTTCGTCTGGTTCGGGTACGGGGCACAGCCCCGGGTTCGGCGTACGCTGCCGCCTATGTGCGGAATTGTGGGTTACGTGGGAGCGCAGTCTGCGCTCGATGTGGTCGTCGCCGGACTGAAGAGGCTGGAGTACCGCGGGTACGACTCGGCCGGGGTCGCGGTCCTCGCCGACGGCGGACTGGCCGCCACGAAGAAGGCCGGGAAACTGGTCAACCTGGAAAAGGCCCTGGTCGGCCGCCCGCTGCCGACCGGATCCACCGGTATCGGCCACACCCGGTGGGCCACCCACGGCGGGCCGACCGACGTCAACGCCCACCCGCACCTGGACAACGCGGGACGCGTCGCCGTCGTCCACAACGGCATCATCGAGAACTTCGCCGCTCTGCGCGAGGAACTGACGGACCGTGGGCACCTGCTCCAGTCCGAGACCGACACCGAGGTCGTCGCCCACCTCGTCGCCGAGTGCTTCTCCTCCACCGGGGACCTCGCCGAGGCGATGCGGCAGGTCTGCCGGCGCCTGGAGGGCGCGTTCACGCTCGTGGCCGTGCACGCCGACGAGCCGGAGGTGGTGGTCGGCGCCCGGCGCAACTCCCCGCTCGTGGTCGGCGTCGGCGAGGGCGAGAACTTCCTGGCCTCGGACGTGGCGGCGTTCATCGAGCACACCCGCTCCGCCATCGAGCTCGGCCAGGACCAGGTCGTCGAGCTGCGCCGGGACGCGGTCACCGTGACGGACTTCGACGGCGCCCCGGCCGACGTACGGGCGTACCACGTGGACTGGGACGCCTCGGCCGCCGAGAAGGGCGGCTACGACTACTTCATGCTCAAGGAGATCGCCGAGCAGCCGAAGGCGGTCGCCGACACGCTGCTCGGGCGGATCGACGCCAGCGGCACGCTCAGCCTGGACGAGGTGCGCATCCCCGCGTCGGTGCTGCGCGAGGTCGACAAGGTCGTGGTGGTGGCGTGCGGGACGGCCTACCACGCGGGGCTGATCGCCAAGCTGGCGATCGAGCACTGGACGCGGATCCCGTGCGAGACGGAACTGGCCAGCGAGTTCCGCTACCGCGACCCGATCCTGGACCAGCGCACACTGGTGGTGGCCATCTCGCAGTCCGGCGAGACGATGGACACGCTGATGGCGCTGCGGCACGCGCGCGAGCAGGGGGCCAAGGTGCTGGCCATCTGCAACACCAACGGCTCCACGATCCCGCGGGAGTCGGACGCGGTGCTGTACACGCACGCGGGCCCGGAGGTGGCGGTCGCCTCGACGAAGGCGTTCCTGACCCAGCTCGTGGCGTGCTACCTGGTGGCGTTGTACCTGGGGCAGGTGCGGGGCACCAAGTGGGGCGACGAGATCCGGGCGGTCATCCGCGAACTGTCCGCGATCGAGGGCGCGGTGGAGCGGGTCCTGGAGACGATGGAGCCGGTACGGGCGCTGGCGCGGTCGCTGGCGGAGAAGAACACGGTGCTGTTCCTGGGGCGGCACGTGGGGTATCCGGTCGCCCTGGAGGGCGCGCTCAAGCTGAAGGAACTGGCGTACATGCACGCCGAGGGCTTCGCGGCCGGGGAGCTCAAGCACGGGCCGATCGCGCTGATCGAGCAGGACGTGCCGGTGGTGGTGGTCGTACCGTCGCCGCGGGGGCGGTCGATCCTGCACGACAAGATCGTCTCGAACATCCAGGAGATCCGGGCGCGGGGGGCGCGGACGATCGTGATCGCGGAGGAGGGCGACGAGGCGGTGGTCCCGTACGCCGACCACCTGGTGCGGATCCCGGCGACCCCGACCCTGCTCCAGCCGCTGGTGGCGACGGTGCCGCTGCAGGTGTTCGCGTGCGAGCTGGCGACGGCGCGGGGCAACGAGGTGGACCAGCCGCGTAATCTCGCGAAGTCCGTGACGGTGGAATAGGAACAGGGCTGGTCGGAGCCCGGGTTGTGGGGTAGGTGCTGTGATCGTCGGCGTAGGCATCGACGTGGCGGAGATCGACCGGTTCGCGGCGGCGATGGAGCGCACGCCCCATCTCGCGGACCGGCTGTTCCTCCCGACCGAGCTCCTCCTGCCGAGCGGCGAACGCCGCGGCATCGCCTCCTTGGCCGCCCGCTTCGCGGCCAAGGAGGCCTTGGCCAAGGCCCTGGGCGCCCCGGGGAACCTGCTGTGGACGGACGCCGAGGTCTACGTCGAGGACAGCGGCCGCCCCAGGCTCCGCGTGACGGGCACGGTGGCCGCACGCGCGGCCGAACTGGGCGTGGCCTCCTGGCACATCTCCCTGAGCCACGACGCGGGCGTCGCCTCGGCCGTGGTCATCGCCGAGGGCTGACCGGCCCTCGCGAGCTCCCACGGCTGGCGGCGCCCGCCGGGCCGCGGCCACCGCGGCGTCGGCGTCGGCCGCGGTCGCCCGCCCCCATCGCTCGGGGCTTCCCGCGCGGCTGGGTCTTCCGTGGCCTGCGCTGCGCGGGGTGGCGTGGGCGTGGGCCGCGACCGCTTGGGCCCCCCGCCGCTCGGGGCTTCCCGCGCGGCTGGGTCTTCCGTGGCCTGCGCTGCGCGGGGTGGCGTGGGTGTGGGCCGCGTCTGCTTGGGCCCCCCCGCCGCTCGGGGCTTCCCGCGCGGCTGGGTCTTCCGTGGCCTGCGCTGCGCGGGGTGGCGTCGGCGTGGGCCGCGACCGCCTGGGCCCCCGCCGCCCCAGGGCTCCCGCCCGCCTGGGTCTTCCGTGGCCTGCGCTGCGC
>NZ_RPRY01000291.1 GCF_003949795.1 Streptomyces sp. WAC06614 | reverse complement strand
CGGGTAGGCGGGGTGGCGGGGAGCCGGCTGTCGGCGAGGTGAGGACGGGGTGCATGCATTTGGTGGTTCAGCAGGTGCTCGCCGACGGGCCGGCGCAACTGCTGCCGGCCCGGCAGCTCATGGCGTTCACGCTCGCCGCGCACATCCTCCTGGTGCCGATGGGGGTGGCGCTGCCGCTGATCACCCTCGTCATGCACCACCGCGGCCTGCGCCGCGACGACCCCCTGGCGCTGTTGCTGGCCCGGCGCTGGTCGGCCGTGATGGCCGTGCAGTTCGCGATCGGTGTGGTCACCGGCACCGTGCTGTCGTTCGAGTTCGGGCTGCTGTGGCCAGGACTCATGGGCAGGTGGGGCGATGTGTTCGGCGTCGGGTTCGGCGTGGAGGCGTGGGCGTTCTTCCTGGAGGCCGTGCTCATCGCCGTCTACCTCTACGGCTGGCGCAGGCTGCCGCCGCGTACGCACTTCCTGCTGGGGTTGCCCCTGCCGGCCGCGGCGCTGCTCGGGGCGTTCGGCATCATCTCCGCCAACGCGTGGATGAACACCCCTCAGGGCTTCACCCTCGACCCGCAGGGCGACCCGGTCGACGTGAACGTCTGGAAGGCGCTCTTCACGCCCATGTTGGGGCCCCAGTACTGGCATTTCGTGGTGGCCATGCTGATGACGGCGGGCTACGTCGTGGCCGGGGTCTATGCGGTCGGATGGCTTCGCGGTCGGCGGGACCGCTACCACCGGTTGGGTTTCACCGTGCCGTTCACGCTGGCCGCAGCGGCCACTCCGGTGCAGTTCGTGCTGGGTGATGCGATCGCCCGGGCGGTGTTCCGCGCGCAGCCGGTGAAGTTCGCGGCGATGGAGATCGTCTGGCGGACCGGCAGCCACCAGCCCGAGTACCTGTTCGGCCGTCTGCAGTCGGACGGATCGGTTGCGGGCGGCATCAAGTTTCCCGGAGTCGACTCCGTGCTGGCCGGGTTCAGCCCGGACACCGTCGTGCAGGGGCTGTCCTCGGTGCCGGCGGACGCCCGGCCCACCGCCACCCAGGCCACGCTCGCCCACACCGCGTTCGACGTGATGGTCTGCATCGGATCGCTGCTCGCGCTCCTCGCCCTCTGGTACGGCCTGGTTTGGCTGAGGCACCGCAGGCTGCCCCGCTCGCGGTGGTTCTACCGCGGCGCCGCGTGCGCCGGTGCCGGGTCGCTCGTCGCCGTGGAGTGCGGCTGGGTCACCGCCGAGGTGGGCCGCCAGCCGTGGATCGTCTACGGGAACATGCGCGTGGCCGAGGCCGTGACGTCGACCCGGTCCACCGCGCTGTGGACCATGTTCGGTCTGGTGATCGTGGTGTACGTGGCCATCTTCGCCGCGTTCGTCCTGGTCCTGCTGAAGATGCGCGACCGGTGGCGGTCGGCCGACCGTGAGGGGCCCGAGGCGGTGACGCCGTACGGGCCCCGGCCCCCGGTGGCGACCGGCGGCACCGGACCCGGCGCCGGTACCGGCGCGGCCGGTGGAGGGGGCGGCTGATGGCCGGCTCGCTCGTCGCCTTCGTGCTGCTGCTGGCCGTGGCCGCGTACACCTGCGCCGGCGGGACCGACTACGGGGCCGGCTTCTGGGACCTGACGGCCGGCGGGGCCGAGCGCGGCAGGCGCCCGCGCCGGCTGATCGACCACGCCATGGGGCCGGTGTGGGAGGTCAACAACGTCTGGCTGGTGTTCGTCCTCGTCCTCATGTGGACCGGGTTCCCCGTGCTGTTCCAGACGGTCTTCACCGCCTTGTGGCTCCCCCTGGCGGTGGCCGCCCTCGGCATGGTCCTGCGCGGCGCCGGCTTCGCCCTGCGCAAACCCGTCCGCCGGCTGTCCCGCCGGCGCCTGTACGGGGCCGCCTTCGCCATCGCCTCCCTGCTGACCCCGTTCTGCCTCGGCGCGGCGGTCGGCGCCATCGCCGCGGGACGCGTCGCGCCGGGTACCGAGTCCGCCGCGCACGCGTGGGCCCATCCCGCCTCCCTCGCGTTCGGGCTGCTCACCGTGGCCGCGACCGCGCTGCTCGGCGCCGTGTTCCTGACCGCCGACGCCGCCCGCTTCGAGGCGCCCGATCTCGTGGGCTACTTCCGGGCCCGCGCCCTGCTCGCGTGGGCCGCGGTCGCCGTGACCGCAGTGGGCGTCCTCCTCGTCACCCGTGCCGAGGCGCCCCATGTGTGGCACGGGCTGACTCATGGGGCGGGGCTGGTCCTCGCGGCCGGGTCGGTCGCCGCGTTCGCCGTCACGGGGCTGCTGGTGCTGCGCGGTCGCGCCCGGTGGGCCCGGGCCGGCGCCGTCGCCGCCGTCGGCGCGGCCGTCCTGGCCTGGGGCCTGGCCCAGCGGCCCTACCTGATCCCCACCTCGCTGACGGTGGCGGACGCCGCGGGGGATCCCCAGACCCTGGCCTGGCTGCTGGTGGTCAGCCTCGTCGCCCTGGTGCTGATCGGGCCGGCCGTCGCCCTGCTGTACTGGCTCGACACCCACGGCGAGCTCGAACCCCTCACCGACTCCGACCTCGGGGGGCGCACCGCGCGCGGCGACGGGGCCGACGCGGACTGACGCGGACTGACGCGGACCGACGCCGTCCCGCCGTCGAAAGCCTGCGCGGTCGCCCGGGCGGCGCGGAACCCGCTCGCGCCCGCCGTGTCGCCGCCGGGGCCGACCCGGGCGCCGGCGATAGCGTACGGGGCGCACCCGTCGGTGCGGACCCCTTGCGGCAAGGAGAACGTCATGGAACTGCGCGCACTCGGCACCCAGGGCCTGCAGGTCGGCGCCGAAGGACTCGGCTGCATGGGCATGAGCGCCTACTACGGCGCCACCGACGAGACCGAGGCGCTCGCCACCCTCGACCGGGCCCTGGAGCTGGGCGTGACCCTGCTCGACACCGCCGAGTCCTACGGGCCCTTCGTCAACGAGCGGCTCGTCGGCAAAGCGGTGGCCGGGCGGCGCGACAGGGTGGTCATCGCCACCAAGACCGGAATCGAGATCGACGACGACGGCACCGTCCACGGTCACAACGGCCGGCGCGAGTACATCCACCGCGCCGCCGAGCGTTCGCTGCGTCACCTGGGCACCGACCGCATCGACCTGTACTACCTGCACCGCATCGACCCGGACGTGCCCGTCGAGGAGAGCATCGGTGCCATGGCGGAGCTGGTCACCGCAGGCAAGGTGCGCTACCTGGGGGTGAGCGAGGCCGCCGCGGCCACGATCCGGCGCGCGCACGCCGTGCACCCCCTGACGGCCGTACAGACCGAGTACTCGCTCTTCGAACGGGGCCTGGAGGACAACGGCGTACGGGCCGCCCTCGACGAGCTCGGCATCGGCCTGGTGGCCTACTCCCCGCTGGGCCGCGGGTTCCTGTCCGGTGCGATCACCAGCCCGGACGACTTCGCCGAGGACGATTTCCGCCGCACCGACCCCCGCTTCCAGGGGGAGAACTTCTCCCGCAACCTCGCCGTGGTCGACGCCGTCCGCCGGCTGGCCGGGGCCAAGGGCGTGACCCCCTCCCAGCTCGCCCTCGCGTGGGTGCTGCACCGGGGCGCGGTGCCGATCCCGGGCACCAAGCGCCGCCGCTATCTGGAGGAGAACATCGCGGCCACTGCCGTGACGATCACCGACGAGGACATCGCCGCGATCGAGGCCGTGGCCCCGCGCGGTGTCGCCTCGGGCGAGCGTTACGCCCCGGAGTACATGCGTAGCCTGGACGGCTGAACGGCGACCCGGCCGCCACCTGGGGCGGGGGGCCCGGGCGCGTCCGTCGGAGCGCTGTGCACCCTTTGCGTAGATATTCTGTGGTGTGTGATCGAGTCCGGACGGACGCGGCAGCGTCGGCGCCCCGGCCCGGGAAGACTTGTGCGGCTGTCGCCGGTCATCCTGACCGTCGTCATCGCCAGCCTGGCCTACTCCACCCCGCCGGAAATGGCCTTCAGCCGCCTCCTTCCCGCGGCGCCGGCCCTCGCCGCGTCGATGTGGCCGGTCCTTCCCACCGTCCTGCTCGGGACCGTCTGCCTGCTGCTGATGATCGGCCTCAGCCTGGTCTTCCCCGACCTGGGGACGTGGTGGACGGCCGCGGGGATCATCGCGGTCACCGTGGCCGCCGCCTACGGCAGCCACCTCAGGCTCCAGCGGGAGCGCACCCTCTTCCAGGTCCGGCTCGTCGCCGACGCGGCCCAGCAGGTGGTGCTCAGCCCGATGCCGCGCCGCTTCGGGAACGTCGAGATCGAGTCGCTGTACCTCGCGGCCGCGGCGGAGGCCCGGATCGGCGGGGACTTCTACGAGGCGGCCGACACCCCGTACGGGGTCAGGCTGCTCATCGGGGACGTGCGGGGCAAGGGCCTGCCGGCCGTGGGGGCGGCCGCCGCGATCGTCAACGCCTTCCGGGAGGCGGCCTACGACGAGGCCGACCTGGTCGCCGTCGCCCGCAGGCTCGACGCCAGCAGCAGCCGGTACAACGCCGCCTTCCCCTCCGACGGGGTGATGGAGCGCTTCGCGACCGCGCTCCTCGTGCAGATCCCGCACGAGGGCTGCCGGATCGACATCCTCAACTGCGGACACCCCCCGCCGCTGCTGCTGCACCAGGGGGACCTGCACACCTTGGAGACGGCCGCGCCGTCGCCCCTGCTCAGCCTGGCGGAGCTGATCGGCGACGACTACCACGTCGACACCTACGACTGCGCCCCCGGCGACCTGCTGCTGCTCTACACCGACGGCGTCGCCGAGACCCGGGCCCGGGACGGCGAGTTCTTCCCGCTGGCGTCGTGGATGCAGCGCCAGCCCGCGATGCCGCCCCGCGAGCTGCTCTCGGCCCTCCACCGCGACCTGCTGCGCTACAGCCGGGGACGCCTCGACGACGACATCGCGGCGCTCGCCGTGCTGCGCCGCTGACGGCAGGCGGCGAGCGGAGAACGGCGACGCGGGGCGGTGAGGGGTCAGGTGACGAGCTGGTAGGTGCCACTGGCGGTCAGCCAGAGGCCGACCAGCAGCGAGAGGGCGATGACCAGCTGCTCCTGGTGCTGCTCCAGCCCGGTCCGCAGGGCGTTCAGCCGGGTCAGCGCGGCGCCGGGCGACCGGACGGCGTACACCTCCATGACCAGCAGGCTGAGCGTGGCCAGCAGGCAGTAGCCGGCCAGCGCGAGCCAGTCGGAGAGGGAGGAGAGGTCGGCGTCGACGACCACGGCCGCGCCGGCGCCGACCATGGCCCACGGCTGGAGCAGCCAGGCCAGTGCGGCGGCGGTGCCGAGCGAGGCGTTGTCGATCCGGCGCGTCCAGCTCGGGGGCCGGTGCGGGCGGGGCGGGCGCCGGTAGCGGTGGCCGCCGTACAGCAGCAGGCCGACGCCGATGGCCAGTTTGGCGGCGTCCGCCGCGGTCGACGGGGTGCTGTGGTGCACGGGCGGAGTCCCGCCGGTCAGCAGGACCACACAGGCGACCACCACGACCAGGTCGGCCAGCCAGGACAGCAGGAAGACCAGGCCCTTGCGCACGCCGTGGCGCGAGGCGAGCAGCAGGATGAAGGCACTGTTGTGCAGCGGTCCCAGGGTGATGGCCGTGCCGATCACGACCAGGTCGACGACCATCGGCTCAGCCGCTCCCGGAGGTCCAGACCGTCCGGCGTCACCGGACGGGCGTCCGGGCGGGGTACGCCCGGCGGGCAGGGGTGCCGCGCCCGCGCGGCGCCGTATCCCGACTCTGCGGCCCCGGGCCCCACCGGTCAAGCGGGCCGCGCCGGGCACCCCGGGTGCCCCTCGGCGGCGCACCGGCCGCGCGGCCGTACGGCCCCGAATGGCGGCGTCGGGCGGGCGCTGGGAACATGACCCCGGAGGCGAGCCATGACCAACGATCCGCAAGCTTCCGTTCCTGCCGGACCGGCCGCGTCGTCGCAGGGCGACGGTCCCGGTGGCCCGGCCGGGCAGCGCGACCCCGCGGGGCCGCCGGCCGCGTCCGGTGCGCGTCGGCGTCGGCTCGGTCTGTCGCTGCCCGGGTGCTGGGGGGCGCTGGTGCTGGCGTGCCTGTCCTTCACCCCGTCCCTGCTGCCGCGCGGCGGCATCCTGCAAGGGCTGATCTGCGGGATCAGCGCGGCGATCGGGTACGGCCTCGGCGTCGTCGCGGCGTACGTGGGGCGCGCGTTCGCCGACCGGGAGGCGCGGGCCGCCTCGCGCAGGTCGTGGCTGGTGTTCGCGGTGTCGGCGGTCGTGCTGTTCGCGCTCGCGTTCGGGCTCGGACAGTACTGGCAGCACGAGATCCGCCGGCTCATGGGTGTCACCGACTACAACGTCCTCACCGCCGTCGCCTGCCCGTTCGTGGCGGCCCTGGTCTTCCTGCTCCTGCTGCTGACCGGCCGGGGGCTGCGGGCCCTGTACCGCCGGGCGGCCCGGCTGCTCGAACGGTGGATCGGCCCGCGTGCGGCGCGGGCGGTCGGCTGGATCGCGGTGGCGGCGCTGGCGTGGGCCGTGTTCTCCGGGGTGCTGCTGCAGGGCATCGTGAACGCGGCCAACGAGGCGTTCTCGTTGCGCGACACGCAGACGCCCGAAGGCGTGGAGCGTCCCACGTCGGTCCTGCGCTCCGGCGGGCCCGGATCGCTCGTGCCCTGGGACTCGCTGGGCCGGGAGGGCCGGGCCTTCACCGGCAGCGGGCCGTCGGCCGAGGAGATCGGTGCGTTCACGCACCGCTCGGCCCGGGAGCCCGTGCGGGCCTACGCCGGGCTGTCGACGGCCGACGACGCCGAGACGCGCGCGGCCCGGGCCGTCGCGGACCTGGAGCGGGCGGGCGGCTTCCAGCGGGAGAACCTGCTGGTGATGACCACCACGGGCAGCGGCTGGGTCGACCCCGCCGCGGTGGACACGTTCGAGTACCTGGGCAACGGCGACTCGGCCACCGTGGCGATGCAGTACTCGTACCTGCCGTCGTGGCTGTCGTACCTGGTCGACCAGGCCAAGGCGCGGGAGGCCGGCCGCGAGCTCTTCGACGCCGTCTACGAGACCTGGTCCAAGCTGCCCGCCGACGACCGGCCGCGGCTGTTCGTGGCGGGTGAGAGCCTGGGGTCGTTCGGCGGGGAGACGGCGTTCAGCGGGGAGTACGACCTGCGCAACCGCACCGCGGGGACGCTGTTCGTGGGTCCGCCCAACTTCAACACGCTGTTCCGGGAGTTCAGCGACCACCGGGACCCGGGAAGCCCCGAGATCGCACCCGTGTACAAGGACGGGCGCACCGTCCGGTTCACCGGCGACCCGGCCGCCGGGGTGCCGCCGCAGGGGCGGGCGTGGGACGGCACGCGGGTCCTGTACCTGATGAACCCCTCCGACCCGATCGTCTGGTGGAGCCCGAGCCTGGTCCTCGGGGAGCCCGACTGGATCGGCGAGGCGCCCGGTGACGACGTGCTGGAGTCGATGGTCTGGATCCCCTTCGTGACCTTCTGGCAGGTCACGGCCGACCTGCCGTTCTCCACGGGGGTCCCGGACGGTCACGGCCACACCTACAAGGTGTCGTACGTCGACGGCTGGAACGCCGTCATGCGCCCCTCCGGGTTCACCGCGCAGGACCTGGACCGGCTGAGGGACATCGTCGGGCCGGAGCAGTGAGGTCGCCCGGTGGCCGGGGCGCGGTCAGCGCAGCAGGAATCCGAAGACGTAGCCGAAGGCGTTGACCGCCCAGTGCAGGCCCATGGGCGCCAGGAGGCTGTCGCTGCGGCGCCGCAGTGCGCAGAAGAGCACGCCCGCCGCCGTCGTGAACAGGACGGCACCCACGACCGCCGCGGCGGCGCCCAGCCAGGAGTCGCCGAGGACCGCGGTCAGGGCGGGCTTGGCGGTGGCCAGGTGCAGGGACGGCAGGACGTGCCACAGGCCGAACAGCACGCTCGACACGCCCGTGGCCCAGGCCGCGCCGCGGGACCGGCGCAGCAGCCCGTAGAGCACACCGCGGAAGGCGGTCTCCTCCAGCAGGACCGTGCCGACCGGGACCAGGACCAGGGCGCGGACCAGGACGTCGGCCCCGTCCATCCGGTCGTAGCGCCGGTCCTCGAACAGGGGGCGGGTGGCGGGGAGCAGGGCGGCGGCCAGGTAGACGGCCGCGACCAGGGCGATCAGGGTGAGCGCCCAGCGGGCGCCGCGGGCCAGGGTGTGGGGCGCCAGACCGGCGTCCGCCGGGCCGCCGCCGGCCCACCGGAGCACGCCGAGCAGCACGACGCAGACCAGGACGGCCGTCAGCAAGCGGTACGGGGCCGTCGTCCGGTGCAGGACCGGGTTGGCGGCGGCGAGCACGGCCACGGTGAGGGCCACGGCCGCCGGGGTCCCGATCCGCCACCGGTCCGGGCCCCGACGCGGGGCGGGGACGGGGACGGGGTCCGGTGCGGCAGGGCCGCGGACAGGGCCCGGCCGACCAGGGCCAGCAGGTAGCCGCCGTTGACTGCGGCGATGATCGTCCAGCCGGCGGAGAGCTCCGCGT
>NZ_RPRY01000290.1 GCF_003949795.1 Streptomyces sp. WAC06614 | reverse complement strand
CCAGGGCACCCTCCACATCCCCGCCCAGGGCACCTCCCCCGAAGCCCCGGTCACCGTCTACGTCACGGCCCGCGGGCTGCGCAGCGATCCGTACCGGTACACGCCTTAGCGGCGGCGGGCGGCCAGGTAGCGCCCGAGCCCGGCGCTGGTCCCGTAGTGCAGTCCGACCTCGTCCAGGGCCTCCGGTGTCCACCGGTCCACGAGCTCGTCGAGCAGGGCCGGATCGGGGCCCTCGTACAGCAGCTTGGCGAACCGGCTACGGAGACCCTGGCCGGCCTGGGCCACGCATGTGAACACCTCGACCCGCACGTGCCCATCGAGGGATCGCAAAGCCGCCTCGACCGAACCGTTCCTGTACGACACGTACCGAAGTGCCTCGGTCAGGACGTCATCGGCGATCTGTACCAGCCCCGCCTCGAAGAGCCCCGCGGCCACTTCGAGGACGAACCTGGTCTCTCGTCGGCGGGTTCGCCCCAACGCCCGCGCAGTGAAAGGCAAGCGGCCTGTTCCAGGGACCTGGGTGATCAGCAGGACGACGGCCGACGGCTCCGTCGCATGACGGAGCGTCGCGCCGACGAGCCGGTCACTCAACTCTCTGGACCCCGCCCCCTTGCCGAGTCCCCGGACGAAGCGGGCGAGGGCACCGTAGTCCCCCATGCGGGGAGTGAGACCTGCCTCGAACCAGTCACTCAAGCGGTGACGGACGCTGAGGGGCCATTCCTTACGGGCGAACACGTCCAGGGCGATCCGGACGACCTCCTCGTCCGGCCGCAACCGCCCGACGTCCATGACGAACGGAGCGAGCTGCGCCTCGTGCCCTTCGGCCACGAGCCAGTCCGCCAGGTCGAGGACCTCCTCCGGCGGCCGGGCCCACGCGGCCTCCGTCAGGTCCCGCGCCGCCGCGGAGAAGTCCCCGTCCTCCCACATGGCCAGCAGCTGCCCCTTGAGGGCGTACAGCGGGAGCGGGCCCACCGCCGTGCGGCCGGCCAGTTCCTCCTCCAGACGAAGGACGCGCTCCTTCAGCTCCCGGCTGCGTTCCTCCGCCGCCTCCCGGTGGCGTTGCGCGTCCCGCAGGTCCGCCCTCAGCGCCTCCAGCTCGGCCGCCACCCCGGTGCGCTCGGCGGACCAGTCCAGCTGGAGCCGGGCCAGGCCGTCGGCGTTCTCCTGGAGCTGCGCCTCCTTCTCCTCCAGCATCCGGTGCAGCGCCTCGACCGTGCGGTTCGCCCGTTCCGTCTCGCGCCGCGACCGGGCCAGGTCCGCCCGGAGCACCTCCAGCCGGTGCTCCGCCGGATCGCACTCCTTCAGCGCCACGAGCCAGGTCGCGTGCAGGGTCTCCTTCACCTCGACGGTGACGGGTGCGCCGTGCTCGTCCTCGACCACCTCGACGAGCTGCTTGACGAAGTGCTTGGGGGGCAGCTTCTTGCCGCTGAAGTAGCGGGAGACCGCGGACGGATCGAGCCCGATCCTCTTCGCGAACTGCCGCTGGCTGAGCTCCAACTTGGTGAACAACGCCTTCAACACGTTGCCGAGCTCGACAACTTCGGGGATCTCGCCCCGCTCGACCTGTGCGGAAACCCCAGGAACCCGGGCCAGTTCCGTCACGCCGTGTCCTCCCCCGTGTTGACCTGACAGCGGCAACATGATGCGACTTTCGCAACGCCCGCCGCGTCCCGCAGGGTTCCGGCATCGACCGAAAGGAGCCTCCGGCACCATGATCCTCGCCCGTTGGACGCAGCGCGTGTTCCTCACCTTGCTCGCCCTGCTGCCCGTCCTCGTCGTGACGACGGCCTTCGTCCCCGCCCTGCTCGTCCTGCCGTTCCGGCGCACCCGCGTCGCCGACACCCAGGCGCTGGTGCGGCAGCTCACCGCGTGGACCCGGGAGGTGCTCCGGGCCGGCCGCTAGCCTCGCGCCCCCGGCCCCCGCCCCCGCGCTAGCTCTGGGGCTCGCCCTTGTGGCGGGCGTAGTAGCGGGCCACGCGGGTGCGGTTGCCGCAGGTGGTCGCGACGCACCAGCGGCGGCGGGGGTGGGCGGGGAGGAAGATCAGGACGCAGTCGGCGGCCTCGCAGGCGCGGATCCGGGACGCCTTCGGGTCGGTCAGGAGATCCACCGCCGCCTCGGCCAGTTCCGCGGCCAGGGCCCGGTCGGGGGTGGCCGCGCGGTGGACGGTCACGCTGGGGCCGGACGCGTCCCAGGACAGTTCCCGGTACGCGGGCGCGGCCGCCAGGGCGGCGTTGAGGGCGTGCAGCTCGGGGCGGCCGCCCGCGCGGACGGCGTCCAGGGCGGCCCGGGTCGCCTCCCGTACGGCGCGCACGGCGGCCAGCTCCGCCTCCCCCACCTCGGCGGGCGGGGTCAGCCGGGCGGACTGCTGCTCCAGCCAGGCCGCGAGGGCGGACGGGCCGTCGAGCAGATCGCCCTCGGCGGTGCGGGTGTTCACCAGGTCCAGGGCCAGCGGCTCACCGAGGAGGGGGAAGGCGTCGGTCATGACGCTAATGGTACATGGTGCGCTTGACGCATTAGAGGGTAGGCCGCAGACTAATGCCCAACAGCGACCAGGAGGCATGTGATGAGCGCGTACGGGATCCAGCACCGCCACATCGACATCGACGGGGTACGCGTCTTCTACCGCGAGGCCGGGCCGGCCGACGGGCCCGTCCTGCTGCTGCTCCACGGCTTCCCCACGGCCTCGCACCAGTTCGTCCGGCTGATGACCGCCCTCGGCGGCGGCGCCTACCGGCTGATCGCCCCCGACTACCCCGGCTTCGGCCACACCGAGGCCCCCGCCGGGTACCGGTACTCCTTCGACGCCCTCGCCGACACCGTCGAGGCCTTCACCGACGCGCTGGGCCTGGAGAAGTTCGCCCTCTACCTCTTCGACTTCGGCGGCCCCGTCGGCCTGCGGCTCGCCGAACGCCGGCCCGCACGGATCACCGGCCTGATCGTCCAGAACGCCAACGCCTACGAGGACGGGCTCTCCGACGCCGCCCGCACGTTCATCGCCCTGCGCCGCACCGACCCCGGCGCCGAGGAGCAGGTGCGCTCGCTGTTCACCCCCGCGGGCACCCGCATGCAGTACGAGACGGGGGTCGCCGACCCGAGCCTGCTCTCCCCGGACAGCTGGACCCTCGACCAGCACTTCCTGGACCGGCCCGGCCGCGCCGACGCCCAGGCCGACCTCGCCTTCGACTACCGGTCGAACGTCGCGCGCTACCCCGCCTGGCAGGCCTGGCTGGCCGAGCACCGGCCGCCGACGCTCGTCCTGTGGGGCGCCGGCGACCCCTTCTTCACCCCCGCCGGGGCCAAGGCCTTCCTGCGCGACGTACCCGAGGCCGAGCTGCACCTCTTCGACGACGCCGGGCACTTCGCCCTGGAGACCCACCTCGACCCGGCCGTCCCGCTGATCACGGACTTCCTCGCCCGACTGTGACGCGCCCGGCCGGGCCGACCGTGGCCGGGGGCAACCCGTACCGGTACCCGCCGCAGCCCTCGGCCCCCGGTCCTCGGCCCTCAGCCCTCGGCCGGGGCCCGGCCGGTCAGGGCCGCCAGGCTCGCGCGGACATGGTCCATGTGGGCGCGGATCTCCTCCTGCGCCGCCGCGTGCTCGCGCAGCACCCGCTCCGTCTCCCGGGCCACCCGCTCCTCCCGCACCCGGGCCTGGGCGAGCAGCTCCGCCGCCCGGGCCTCCGCCTCCTCCTGCCCGTGCCGGGCGGCCTCCTCGGCCTCCGCGTACGCCCGCCGCGCCTCCGCCAGCCGGCCCTGGCCGTACCGGTCCCACTCCCGGTCCCGGGTCTCCGCCTCGGCCTCCCGCTGCGCGAACTCCCGTTCGGCCAGCTCCCGGCGCGCCCGCTGGTCCGCCTCCTGCTCCGCCAGCAACGCCTCGCAGCGCCGGACCGTCTCCTCCAGCGCCGCCTGCGCCTCACCCACCCAGCCGGCCGCGTCCTGCCGGGCCCGGCCCCGTACCTCGTCCGCCTCCTGCTCCGCCCGCAGCAGCCCCTGCCGGATCCGGACCTCGGTCTGCTCCCGCACCGCCTCGGCGTCCTGCCGGGCCAGCTCCGCCACCCGGTCCGCGTGCGCCTGCGCCGCCTCCGCCGTCGCCGAGGCGTCGGCCTGCGCCTCCGCCCGCACCGCAGCGGCCTCCTCCAGCACCAGGGCCAGGATCCGGCGGGCCCGCTCCGTCAGATCGTCGTACGTCTGCGGCGCGAGCGCCGCCACCGCCGCACGCAGCCGCTCCGCCTCGGCCTCCATCCGCTTGGCCAGCACGGTCAGCCGGGCCACCCGCTCCCAGGCCTCGTCCCGGCTCCCGGACAGCCGGGCCACGGTCCGGTCGACCTCGTCCGGGCGGTAGCCGCGCCCGCGGACGGTCGCGAAACCATGAGGTGACATGGGTGCACTCATCGTGGAAGCGCCTCTCTCGCGGGGCCGGTTCGCGTCGGTTCCTGTCAAGGATGCGCCATTTGCTCCCGGAAGCGGCAATGGCCGGGCCGCAACCCCCCGAGGAGGGTCACGCCCCGGCCACCACCTGGCCACACACCGGGCCCGTTCAGGCCCTTCGGATCAGAGCAGGCCGTCCCACATCTGCTCCACCAGGACCGACCACCAGCTCTCCGGCGAGGCCAGGGCGGCACTGTCCAGCCCGGCCAGGTTCGCCTGGAAGTCGACGGTCCAACGCCCCGCCTGCTCCGGCGTCAGATGCAGACGCAGCCTCCACATGTGACCCAGCATCGCCAGCGACCGCACGAACTGCGGCAGGCTGGAATTGACGAACTGCGGCGGCACCGGAGCACCACCCGGACCGCCCTCCACCGGGACCGCCACGATGTGCGCCGTCCCGTACTGCACGCACAACGCCTTGCCGAAGTCGCTGCCGATCACCAGGTACGAGCCCGCGTCCGACGCCGGCTGCACCTGCCGCTGCGCCGCCAGCTCCGCCAGCGTCGGCACCGGCTGGCCCGGCTGGGCCTGCGCCCAGAAGAACGGACCCACGTCCAGCGGCAGACCGGCCCACACCAGGGTGTGCGCCACGATCTCGGGCACGCCCTGGCGGGACACGGCCCGCTGGTCGTAGCGGAAGACGCCCTGCGGGCCGAACGCGCCCAGCAGCTCCTGCCCGATCGCCTCCATCGGCACCGCCGGCTGGAGCGGAACCTGCGGCAGCGGGGCCCGGACCGGCGCCGGCCGGGCCGGGCCGTCGGCCACCTGGTGCAGCTCACCCTGGTGGGTGAGCAGGTGCCGCATACCGGCCTGACGGCCTGCGTGGTCCTTGCCGTACGGGGCCACGCTGGTGATCCGCACCTGGGGCCAGGTCTCACGAATCATCCGGGCGCAGTAGCCGCCCGGCAGCTCGCAGGACTCCAGCTCGGTGTGCAGTTCGAGCACCTGCTGCGGCGGCACGTTCAACGCACGCAGCTCGTGCAGGATCTGCCACTCCGGGTGCGGGGTACCGGGCGCCGAGCGGCGGATGATCTGCTGCTCGGACCCGTCGGGCGCGCGGTAGCGCAGCACCGCCTGGTAACCGGGCCCGACCGTGGGCACGCCGGACTGCGCCGGGGGCACGGCAGGCTGGCCCGGAGCGGACGGCTGGCCCGGAGCGGGCGCGGGCGGCGGGACCTGGCCGGGGCCGGCCATCATCGTCGGCGCGTGGTCGACCCCCGGACCGCCGGGGGCACGGCCGGCCGCCGGGGCTCCCGGCGGGCCGGGAGGCGCGGGAGGCCCGGCAGGCCCGGGCCGACCACCCGGCTGACCGCCCATGACGGCCGGACCGGCCAGCATCGTCGCGGCATGGTCCAGCCCACCACCAGGCGCACCAGGCGGCCCAGGAGGCGCAACGGGCGCGCCAGGAGCACCAGGGGCCGGAGGCGGCCCCGGAGGAGCCGGGGGCCCACCCACGACGGCGGGACCGGCCAGCATCGTCGCGGCATGGTCGAGCCCACCCCCGAGGGAACCGCCGGGCGCACCGGGCGGCCCAGGAGGCGCAACGGGCGTACCCGGAGCACCGGGCGCACCAGGAGCACCGGGCGCACCCGGCGCCGGAGGCGGCCCCGGAGGAGCCGGGGGCCCACCCACGACGGCGGGACCGGCCAGCATGGTCGCCGCATGGTCCAGCCCACCACCGAGCGAACCAGCCGCACCAGGCGGACCGGGCGCAACGGCCGGAGCACCAGAGGCAGCAGGCGGCCCAGGAGGCGCAGCAGGCGCGGGCGGACCACCCAACGCAGGCCCGGCCAGCATCGTCGCCGCGTGGTCCGGGGCACTCGAAGGACTCGGGGGCACAGGCGCACCAGGGGCTCCCGGCGGGCCGGGGGGCACAGGCGCGCCCTGCGCCCCGGGCGGACCGGCGGGGCGTTCGACCGCGGCCTTGCCGGTGGGTGCGTTGGCGAAGTCGACGTCGAGCGCCGGAGCCACGGCCGTGGCGGGCAGCCGGCTACCGCCGGGCATGAGCGTGGTCCTCGCCTCGGACCCCGCACTCGGCGCGGCGTCGTCGAAGTCCGACCCGGACAACGGCGGCGCGAACACAGTGGCCGGCAACGGCACCGAAGCGTCGTCCCCACCACTCACATCGGTCCCGGCCCAGGGCGTACCGCCGACGGGCACCCCACCCGAACCCACACTCCCCGGCGCAGCCGGAAAACCGGGCGCGGGCGTGCCACCCGGCACACCGTGGGCCTCGCTGCCCGGCGCGGCCGGGAACCCGGGCGCGGGCGTGCTGCCCGGCGCGGGCGGGAAGGCCGACCCCGGTGTACCGCCGGCAGGCGTGCCACCCGGCGCCCCGGGGAACCCGGGCGCGGGCGTCCCGCCCGACGGCGTCGCACCGCCCGGCGCCCCGGGCGCCGCGCTGCCCGGCGCGGCCGGGAACGCAGGCGCGGACGCGCTGCCCGGCGCCGCCGGGAACCCACCCGCCGGCGTCCCGCCGGCAGGCGTCCCGCCCGGCGCCCCGGCCGCGCCCCGGCCGCCGTCCGCGGCGGCAGGCACCGGCGCCCCGGCAGCCGGAGCCGAGCCCGCGGCAGCACCCGGAGCCGAGCCGCCGGCCGGAGCCGAGGCAGCAGGGGACGGAGCCGGGCCCAGGCCCGCAGGCGCGGCGGCCTGGAGCCATTCCGGGGGGCTCAGCATGAACGACGTCTGCTCCGAGTCGATCCGCGGCGTCGGCACCGACACCTCCGGCGCTCCCGAAGCCGCCGACCCGTACTCCTCCTCGTACCGGCGGATCACCTCACCCACCGGCAACCCCGGCCACAACGTCACCTCACCACTGTCCCGCGCGATCACCAACCGCTGCCGGCCGCCACCCGACACCGGCCCCGCCGCACGGTCCTCCGCCCACACCACGAAGCCCAGACCGAACTCCCGCACCCGCACCTCACGATGCTGGTACGCCGCCACATCCCCGTTGATCCATTCCTCGGCGCGCTCCTGCGCCTGCGCGAACGTCACCACGACGCCCTCACCCCTCCACCGACGCCGACGCCACCGGAACCGAACGCGCGAAACCGCCGTCCACCATCAGACCGGCCACCGACTCCAACTCCGGCGGGTTCCCGGCCAACCTTTCGAGAAAGGCGTCGAAATCCGCACCGCACGGCAACAACAACCGCTCCACCCGTTCCTGCACCGCCCAGCCGTCCTGGTCACGCGCATCGTCGAACGGGGAGAACCACACCGACCCGAGCGCCTCGCCCTTCACCTTCACCGCCAGCAACCCACCCTGTACGAACGCCACCCCCAGGTAGTCCTTCGTCAGGTGGTCCCGCAGGCACTTGTTGACGTACACCAGGTCATTGACCGCCGCCTCCTCACGCACCGTGAAGAACGGCTGGTCCACCAACAACCCCAGCTCCACGTCCAGCCCCGCACCCACCGGCGCACACCCGCCCGCCGCCTTCAGGAACGCCCGGTACGGCTCCGGCAGCCGATACCCCAGATCCTCCTCCACACCCTGCACCTGCGACTCCGTCACCGACACCACCGTCTTCGGCAACGCCAGATGCACCGGCCGCACCTCCTGCAACGGCCGCGTCCCCCGCTTGGTGTGGTCCACCGGAGCCGTCGCCAGCCCCGCATGGTGCCGCAACAACGCCTTCACCTCGACCGGAACGAGCTCCAGCCGACGGGAACCCGCCACGTGATGCCACGTCCAGCCGTGCGGGGTCGCCACGGGACCCACCGTGTCCCACAACTCGTGCCCCGCCGCACGCATCGCCGCATTCGCGGACACGTAGTCCGTCAGCCGCAGCTCGTCCACACCGAAGCCCTCCGGCGGCTCCGCGATCTCCACCGCCGCACGGGCATAAGGCGAAAAATCCGGATGGCCGTTCCCGTCCATCCGTACCCCCAAGGGATGCCGCGCGGCCCGGACCGGGTCCGGAAAATGCACGACCTGCCCCGAGTACGCGGCATTGGGTGGCGCGGCCTGGTGTCCGAGCCGACCTGACGTCATGGCGGTAGCCCCCTGCTGGATCTGGCGGATTGACCACAGCCTATGCGGTCGGGCAAGCCCGGCACCCGCCCGCGAGCCCCCCACACGCCGACCA
>NZ_RPRY01000289.1 GCF_003949795.1 Streptomyces sp. WAC06614 | reverse complement strand
GCCTACGGCTACCCGCCCGCGGCCTACGACCCGGGCCCGGCCTCCTACGACCCCGGCCCAGCGGCGTACGACCCCGGCCCGGCCCCGTCCGCGTACGGCCCGGACGGCATGCCCGGGGCCGGCGTCGACGGCGCGGCGGCGGCCGGTGGGGGTGAGGCCGATGCCGACGGGCTCGTCGTGCTCGCCGCGCCCTACGCGGGCCGCGGCGGCTCCGGCCGGCGCCGCGCGGGGGAGCGGCGGCGCCGCAAGGCCGCCATGACGGCCGGGCTCGGGCTGTTGATCGCCGCGCTGGGCTCGTTCGTGGTGGCCCGGATCACCGCCGAGGCGCCCGCCTCGGCCACCGACCGCGCCTCCAGCGTCGTCCTGACCGACGGGCAGACCCCGGACGCACCCGCGCCCACGGCCCCGGCCGGGCCCGGCACGGTGAAGCCCACGCTGGGCCAGGCCCCGAAGGCCTCGGCCAAGAGCACGCCGGCCGCGGACCGGGGGGCCTCCCGGTCCGCGGCCGCCTCGCCCTCGCCGTCGGCCTCGACCAGGGCCCCGTCGGCGAGCGCCGACCCGGGACCCTCGGCCTCCGGCGGCCCCTCGGCCACCACGGGCCCGGGCGGCGCCTCGCCCCCGCCGGGCAACCCGGCCCCACCGACGCCGAGCCCCAGCCCGAAGCCGACCAAGTCCTGCAGCTGGATCGAGAAGCTCTTCGGCACCTGCTGACCCGCCGCGTCCTGGCCCGGCCCGCCCGGATCGCCGCCCGAGGTGCCCGGTCTCAGCCCAGCATCCGCCGCAGCAGGTCCCGCAGCACCGTGCGCTCGTCCTCCGACAGCGCCGCCAGCGGCTCCCGGGCGAAGTCCAGGGACTCCCTCAGCCGGTCCGCGGTCTGCCGCCCCTCGTCCGTGGCGGCGGCCAGCTTCACCCGGCGGTCGGCCGGGTCCGGTCGGCGTTCGACCAGGCCACGGCCCTCCAGCCGGTCCACGATCCCGGTGATGTTGGACGGCTCACACTTCAGCTTCTGCGCGATCCGCCGCATCGGCGTCGCTTCCCCGGCCAGCAGTCCGAGCACGCGCGCCTGCGCGCCGGTGAGCTGGTGGCTCGCGGCCGCCTGCTCGTACTCCTGGTGGTAGCGGGCCACGACATCGCCGATGAGCTCGACGACCTCGGCGGTCAGGGGATCCGTACGACGACTGGGCATGGCATCAGCGTAGCGGTTTACTTGACAACATGAAATATCAAGCCGCATGGTTGTTTCAGTTCCTGAAGTAATCTTCCCTTGGAGCCCTCCATGTCCGTCATCCCTGCCGTCAGCCGCGAGTGGCACCTGGTCCGCCGTCCCCAGGGCTGGCCCGTCGCCGAGGACTTCGCCCTGCGCGAGGTGCCCGTCACCGCTCCCGCGTCCGGCCGGATCCTCGTGCGCAACCTCCACATGTCCGTGGACCCGTACATGCGCGGCCGGATGAACGACGTGAAGTCGTACATCCCGCCCTTCCAGCTCGACCGTCCGATGGACGGCGGCGCGGTCGGCGAGGTCATCGCCTCCGAGGCCGAGGGCTTCGCGGTCGGCGACCACGTCCTGCACGGGCTCGGCTGGCGCGAGTACGCGGACGTCGACGCGGCCCACGCGACCAAGGTGGACGGCTCGCTCGCCCCGCTCTCCACGTACCTGGGCGTGCTCGGCATGCCGGGCCTGACCGCGTACGCCGGCCTCTTCGAGACCGCCTCCTTCAAGGAGGGCGACGCCGTGTTCGTCTCCGGCGCGGCCGGTGCGGTCGGCAGCCTCGTCGGCCAGTTCGCCCGGATCAAGGGCGCCTCGCGGGTCGTCGGCTCGGCCGGCTCCGACGAGAAGATCAAGCTGCTCACGGAGAAGTACGGCTTCGACGCCGCCTTCAACTACAAGTACGGCCCCGTCGCCGAGCAGCTCAAGGCGGCCGCCCCCGAGGGCATCGACGTCTACTTCGACAACGTCGGCGGCGACCACCTCGAAGCGGCCATCGGCGCGCTCAAGGTGCACGGCCGCGCCACCCTCTGCGGCGCCATCGCCCAGTACAACGACACCGAGCCGGCCCCCGGCCCGCGCAACCTCGTCGCGGTCATCGGCAAGCGGCTGCGCCTCCAGGGCATCCTGGTCGGCGACCACTACGGCATCCAGGACCGCTTCGTCTCCGACGTGGCCGGCTGGCTGCGCTCCGGCGAGCTCGTCTACGACGAGACGGTGGTCGAGGGCGTCGAGAACGCCACCGAGGCCTTCCTCGGCATGCTGCGCGGTGAGAACACCGGAAAGATGATCGTTTCATTCACCGGTTAGGCTCTGCCCTACACCGTCACGACCGTGGGCGCGAGTCGGGACGACGACCAGGAGGATCTCTTCGCATGTCCATCCAGCAGTCCGACGTGCTCTACACCGCCGTGGCCACCGCCGAGAACGGCCGTGACGGTCGCGTCGCCACCGACGACGGCCAGCTCGACGTCGTCGTGAACCCGCCCAAGGCCATGGGCGGCAGCGGCGCCGGCACCAACCCGGAGCAGCTGTTCGCCGCCGGCTACAGCGCCTGCTTCCAGGGCGCCCTCGGCGTCGTCGCCCGCAACGAGGGCGCCGACATCTCCGGCTCCACCGTGACCGCCGAGGTCGGCATCGGCAAGAACGACGAGGGCTTCGGCCTGATCGTCAAGATCTCCGCCGTGATCCCGAACGTGGACGACGCCAAGGCCAAGGAGCTCATCGAGAAGGCCCACCAGGTCTGCCCGTACTCCAAGGCCACCCGCGGCAACATCACGGTCGAGCTCGCCGTCTGACGGCTCGCCCCCGCGCGCGTCCCGCGTGGCGCGCGCACCCGGCCGAAGGCCGCCGCAGGCCGCACCCCCCGACCGGGGGTGCGGCCTGCGCCGTCCGGCGCCCGTAAGCTTCCGTCCCATGGGAGATCTTGGGCGGGGATTCGGCCACCTCATGGCCGGGCAGCGATGGGTGGCGCGGCACGGCCGCTGGTTCGGCTTCGGGCTGCTGCCGGGGCTGGTGGCGCTGGTGCTGTACGCCGGTGCGCTGATCGGACTCGGCTACGGTGCCGACGACCTGGTGTCCTGGGCGACCCCGTTCGCCGACGGCTGGGGCTCGCCCTGGCTGGGCCTCTTCCGCGGCTTCCTGACCGCCCTGGTCTTCTGCCTCGGGCTGTTCCTCGCCGTGATCACCTTCACCGCGGTGACCCTGCTGATCGGTGAGCCGTTCTACGAGTCCCTGTCGGAGCAGGTCGACCGCACCGAGGGCGGTGAGGTGCCCGAGTCCGGGCTCTCGCTCGGCCGCGAGCTGTGGATCTCGGCCCGCGACAGCCTGCGGCTGCTGGCCCGGGTGGCGCTGTACGGCATCCTGCTCTTCGCCCTGGGCTTCGTCCCCGTGATCGGCCAGACCGTCGTCCCGGTGATCGGCTTCTGCGTCTCCGGCTTCTTCCTCAGCATGGAGCTCACCGGCGTCGCCCTCCAGCGCCGCCGGATGGAGCTCCCGGAGCGGCTCGCCCTGCTGCGGTCCCACCGAGCGATGGCCCTGGGCTTCGGCGTACCGCTGGTGCTGGCCTTCCTGGTGCCGCTGGTGGCGGTCTTCCTGATGCCGGGCGCGGTCGCGGGCGCCACGCTGATGGTCCGCGAACTGACCGGCGCCGACGACGCCGAGCCCGAGACCCCCGCCGAGACCGGCGACCACCGGCCCCCGGCGCCCGGCGGCCACCCGCAGGCCCCCGGCACCTACGCCCAGGCGCCCGGCGGCTACGCCCAGGCCCCGGGGGGATACCCGCAGGCCCCGGGCGGCCACCCGCAGGTTCCCGGTGGCCACCCCCAGCCGCACGGCGGCTTCGGCCCGGCGCCCGCGCCGTACCGGGACCCGCGGCAGGGCTGAGCCGGGGTCCGACCCGCCCGGCTACGCCCGGTCGCGGAGCAGGGTGATCAGGCCGGCGGCCTCGTCGCCACCGCGGGCGAGCTGGCGCTCCATCAGGCGGAAGTACGGCAGGACCAGCTCGGGGCTGACACCCTGCTCCTCCGTCGTGCGCAGCAGGGTGCCGGCGGCCGTCACCTGCATGGCCAGCGGCGAGGCGGGGCCGGCCGCCGCGCCGGCGGCGTGCACGGCGGTCATCGCGCCCAGCCATGCGGTCAGCACCGAGGTGAAGGCCGCACGGTCCACGTCCTCGCCCTCGACCAGGGCGAAGGCGTGGGTCATCCCGGCGAAGAGCCCGTACATGGCGCACAGCAGGGCCCCGTCGTGCAGGGCCGCCGAGCCCGGGTCCGTCCCCACGTAACGGGCGCCCGCCAGGACCTCCAGGGCCTGCCGGTGCCGGTCGAACAGCTCGTGGGAGCCGCTGTAGAAGACGTAGCCGCCGGAGTCCGGCACCCCGATCATCGGCGGCACCGCCATGATCCCGCCGTCCAGGAACCGGGCCCCGCGGGCCTCGGCCCAGACCGCCCGGTCCCGGGCCTCGCCCGGGGTGCCGGTGACCAGGTCGACCAGGTCCTTGCCGGTCAGGTCGGCGTCGGCGAGGGTCGAGCCGACCGAGGCGTCGTCCAGCAGGCAGACGACGACCAGCTCGGCCGCGGCCACCGCCTCGGCGGCCGTGGCGGCGACGGTGGCGCCCTCGGCAGCCAGGGCCCCGGCGCGGGCGGGGGTGCGGTTCCAGACGGTCACGGGGTGCCCGGCCGCCAGCCAGGCGCGGGCGAGGGCGGTGCCCATGGCGCCGAGGCCGAGGAGGGCGACGGGGGTGCGGGCGGACCGGGCGGCGATGGCGTTCGTACGGGTGTTCGTGGAATGCGTCATGCCCCCCAGCCTTGGCCCCGGCCGGAAGTGGATCAAGTACGCACTTCGAAGTGGGTGCTTACCCTGAAGTGAGCAAGCGGGTCATGAAGGTACGGCAGGGGGAGCGGACATGGCGGTGACGAAGCGGCCGGGCTCGGCGGAGTGCGGGCTCGACGCGGCGATGGAGGTGATGGGCGGGAAGTGGAAGGTCGTCGTCCTGTGGATGCTGGAGAGCGGCCCGCGCCGGTTCGGTGAACTGCGCCGCAGCATCGACGGAATCACCGAGAAGGTCCTCGCCGCGCACCTGCGCGAGATGGAGGCGGACGGCATCGTCCACCGCGAGGTCTACGACGAGGTCCCGCCCCGCGTCGAGTACTCGCTCACCCCGATCGGCGTCGAACTCAACGACGCCCTGGCGCCCTTGAGCGCCTGGGGCGCCAAGTACCGGATGCGCGAACCGGCCTGACGGCCCGCCGCCCGGGCCGGCTCAGCGCCCCGCCACCGCCCCCGGACCCGTCACCGGCGCCTCCGCCACCGGCCCCGGCACCTCCGCCACCGCCCCCGGCACCTCCGCGACCGCCAGCCCCGGTGCCCGGTCGTCCGCCTCGGCCAGCAGGGTGCCGTCCGGTGCCCACACCGCGGCCCCGCCGCAGCCCGTCCACGGCCCGGCCGGGCCCACGTGGTTGGCCAGGGCGACGTACAGCCCGTGGTCGCGGGCGAGGGCGGGGTGCAGGGCGGCCCGCTCGCGCACGCCGTTGCCCGTGCCGTACAGCGAGCTGGCCAGGTGCACCCGGCAGCCGTCCGCCGCGCCCCGTGCCGCCAGCTCCGGGACGTGGTTGTCGAAGCAGGTGGCCAGGCAGAAGCGCAGGCCGCCGAGCTCGAAGCGGCCGTCGCGGTCGCCCGCCGAGAAATGGTCCCGCTCCTGCTCGTACAGGTGCTGCTTGGCGTACGTCGTCAGCAGGACGCCGGCCGGGCCGAAGACCAGCGAGGCGATCACCGGGCGCCCGCCCGGGCCGGGCGCGGCGCAGTTGACGACGGTGGCGATGCCGCTGGAGCGCAGCGGGTCCAGCCGCGGGTCCTCGGGCGTGACCCACAGGGACGGGTCCTCGGCCACGGCCCGCAGCTCGTAGCCGGTGAGGACGAGTTCGGGCAGGACGAGGAGCCCGGCCCCCTCCTCGCGCGCCCGGACGGCCAGGGCCGTGGCCCGGGCGACGTTGGCGGGTACGTCGGCGGGGACACAGGTCAGCTGGGCCGCGGCGATCTTCATGCCGCTCAGCCTGCCAGCCGCGCCGCGGCCGCGCGCAGCAGCCCCAGGAAAACGGTGACGGCGGGGGAGGGGGACGGTCCGCGCGGGGTGGCCGCGTACACCGCGCGCCAGGGGGCGTCCTCGGGGTGCAGCGCGACCAGGGCGAGGTCGGGCCGGGCGGCCGAGGCCGCGAGCGCCGGCACCAGGGTGATGCCCAGACCGGCCGCGACGAAGCCCTGTTTGGCGATCCAGTCGGCGACCACGAAGCCCGTGCGCGGCCGGAACCCGTCGGCCACGGCCGTGCGCATCAAGGTGTCTTCCGGCCGGGCGCTCCCGGCGATCCACTCCTCGTCCGCGAGCTCGGTCAGCCGCAGGACGGCGCGGTCCGCGAGCGGGTGGGTCCGGGGCAGGGCGACGTACATCCGCTCGTCCAGCAGATGGTGCAGGTCCACCCCGTCCGGCCGGCCGTCGGGGGCCGCGACCACGGCGAGGTCCAGCTCGCCGGCGGCCAGGAGGCGCAGCAGCCCGGCCGACAGCCCCTCGGCCCGGGTGACCGAGACCCCCGGGTGCCGGGCCCGGAACGCGGCCAGCGCGCTCGGCAGCAACTGGGCGTCGGCGGTGGCGATCCCCCCGACCCGCAGCCGGCCGGCGGCCAGCGTGCGCAGCGCCTCGATCTCGGCCCGGGCCGTCGCCAGCCGGGCCTCGACCGCCTCGGCGTGCGGCAGCAGGGTGCGGCCCGCCTCGGTCAGCCGCACCCCGCGCGGCAGCCGGTCGAACAGCGCCGTGCCCCATTCGTCCTCCAGCGCCTGGACCTGCCGGGACACGGCGGACTGGGTGTAGCCGAGGGCCCGTGCGGCCGCGGTGAAGGAGCGGTCGCGGGCGACCCGCAGGAAGACCGCGTACAGGCTCAAGCTCTGCGAGGTGGGCATGGTGGCCATGCTAGACATTCGCTTGTGGCATGCCGGGGCGGCTCCTAGCGTCGGGGCATGGAGAAGATCGAGAAGACCGCCTTCCTCGGACTCGGGTCCATGGGCCTGCCGATGGCCCGTCACCTGCTGGCGTCCGGAGTCCCGTTGACCGTCTGGAACCGTACGGCGGCCAAGGCGGCCCCGCTCGCCGCGGAGGGCGCCACCGTCGCGGCCTCGGCGGCGGAGGCCGTCCGTGACGCCGATGTCGTGATCACCATGCTGGCCGACCCGGACGCGGCGCTCGCCGTCGCCGAGGAGATCCTGCCGGCGCTGCGACCCGGCACCCACTGGATCGACACCTCCACCATCGGCCCGGACGCCGTACGGGAGCTGGCCGGGCGGCTGCCCGCCGGGGTGACGCTGACCGACGCGCCCGTCATGGGCAGCGTCGACCGTGCCGCGGCCGGGCAGCTGTGGGTGCTGGCGGGCGGCCCCCTGCCGGGGCCGGTCGCCGAGCTGCTCGGCCGGCTCGGCGAGGTCACCCGGTGCGGGCCGGCCGGGTCGGGGGCCGCGCTCAAGCTGGTGCTCATCAACGCGGCGATCGGCGGGGTCGCGCTGGTCGCCGAGGCCCTGCGGCTCGGCCGGGAGCTGGGCCTGCCCGAGGAACTGCTGCGCGCCGAACTGGCCAAGGGCCCGCTGGCGGGCGCGGTCGCCCGGGCGTACGCGGAGGGGGTGTACTTCCCGGTGCGGCTGGCCGCCAAGGACGTGGCCCTGGCCACCGCCCTGGCGCCGCTGCCGGTGCTGGACGCCGTGCACGCGGCCCTGGCCGGGCGGGCGGACCTGGCCGGGGAGGACCTGTCGCGCCTGCGCGACCGGTAGCGGTCAGGCGATGCCGACGACGTACTCGGCCTGGTAGCCGGAGTCCCCGTCCGGGACCGGCTTGAGGGTCATGCTCGGGCCGAACTCGCGGTAGCGGCTGTCGCGGCCGTTGGGGTTCTTCGGGGCGGTGCGGGCGGCGTAGGGCTCGGTGGCGTAGATCCGGCGCAGCAGCGGTTCCGGGAAGAAGAGCTGGGAGGCGGTCTCGGTCCGGGTCTCCGGGCGCACCTTGAAGTGGATGTGCGGGGCCAGCCCGGCGTACCAGCCGGGCACGATGGTCCGGAACGTCACCCGGCCGGCCCGGTCGGTGATCTGGGTGCCCCGCAGGAAGCTGTCGCCGCCGAGCGAGTACGTGCCGGAGGCGTCGGCCTGCCAGAGGTCGATCGGCACCCCGGCGAGCGGCCGGCAGCCGGCGGAGACCCGGACCACGGTCAGGTCCAGCCGCAGCGGTACGCCGTCCCGGCCCTCGGTGACGTCGGAGCGCGCCCGGTCGAGGTCGAGGTAGTACGGGCCGGTGCCGGCCTCCGGGGTGAGCACGCACCGGGGAACGGCGGCCGCGCCGGGCGAGGGCGTGGCCGCCGCGGCGGCGGCCGCCGCCCGCTGCCGGGCGGCGGACCCGGTGGCGCGGGAGGACCCGGAGCAGCCCGCCGTCAGGGCGGCGATCCCGGCCGAGCCCACGGCGAGGAGCAGCGTACGGCGGCGGGGCCGGGCGGGGGCGTCGTCGGTCATGCGCACCTCTCACG
>NZ_RPRY01000288.1 GCF_003949795.1 Streptomyces sp. WAC06614 | reverse complement strand
GGCGGGGGCGGGCTCGGCGGGACACTGCCCTACGTCCTCGGCTTCGCCGGTGTCCTGCTGCTCTCGGAGGCGCTGTGGCGCCTCGGGCTGCACTGCCTGAACCGCGTCGATGCCCTCGGTATCGAGCACCTGTACGTGATCGGCATGGACGAACTGTTCGCGAAGGACGCGGCGTTCTTCCACGACAACTTCGCGGGCTCGCTGACCAAGCGGGTGCTGAGCTTCGCCTCCCGCTTCGAGGAGTTCGTCGACACCCTGACCTTCTCGGTCATGGGCAGCTTCGTCCCGCTGGCGTTCGCGTCGGTGGTGCTGTGGTTCTACGACCCGCTGCTCGTCGCCGGGCTGCTGGTGATGATCGCGGTCACGGGTGTGTGCGTGCTGCCGCTGATCCGCCGCCGCCAGGCGCTCGTCGGCGAGCGCGAGGAGGCGATCGCCCGGGTGTCGGGCCATGTGGCCGACAGCCTGATGAACATGGACACGGTCCGCGCGTTCGCCGCCGAGGACCGCGAGGCGGCCGAACACCGTTCGCGCGTCGCCGAGTCACGGCGGCTCATGCTGCGGTCGTGGGACTACGGGAACCTGCGCATCGACACGCTCGTCGCACCGATGTCCGTGCTGACGAACGTGCTCGGGCTGGTCGTCGCCCTCGCGCTCGGGGCCGCCGACCACGGGGTGGAGGCGGTCATCGTCGCCTTCACCTACTACTCCAGTGCCACCCGGATCATGTTCGAGTTCAACCAGATCTACCGTCGGCTGGAGAGCTCCATGACGGAGGCCTCGCAGTTCACGGAGCTCCTGCTCACCGAGCCGACCGTGGTCGACCCGCCGCGCCCGGAGCCGCTGCGGTCCCGGGCGGGCGACGTCCGGTTCGAGCGGGTGACGTTCGCCCACGGCGGCGGTGAGCCGTTGTTCAAGGACCTCGACCTGGACGTGCCCCGCGGCACCAGGATCGGCCTCGTGGGCCGGTCCGGCGGCGGCAAGACCACCCTGACCCGGCTGCTGCTGCGGATGACGGACGTCGACGGGGGCCGGATCCTCGTCGCGGGCCAGGACATCAGCCGGATGGCCCAGGCCGACCTGCGCAGCATGATCGCGTACGTGCCGCAGGAGCCGGCCATGTTCCACCGCACGCTGCGGGACAACATCGCCTTCGCCCGGCCGGGCGCCACGGAGGCCGAGATCCGCCGCGCGGCCGAGGCGGCGCACGTCACGGAGTTCGCCGACGTCCTGCCGGAGGGCTTCGACACCATGGTCGGCGAGCGCGGGGTGAAGCTGTCGGGCGGCCAGCGCCAGCGGGTCGCGCTCGCCCGGGCGATCCTGCGCGACGCGCCGATCCTGCTGCTCGACGAGGCGACCAGCGCCCTGGACTCGGAGAGCGAGATCCTCGTCCAGGACGCCCTGTGGCGGCTGATGGAGGGGCGGACGGCGCTGGTGGTGGCGCACCGGCTGAGCACGGTCGCCGGCATGGACCGGCTGGTCGTCCTCGACCGCGGGCACATCGTCGAACAGGGCTCGCACCAGGAGCTGCTGGACGCCGACGGCGCGTACGCCAGGCTCTGGCAGCACCAGTCGGGCGGGTTCCTCGACGACAGCGCCGCCGCCCGGGTGGAGGTCAGGGGCAGCTGATGCGGGTGTCGCCCGGGTCGGTGGTGCAGGTGTCGAAGCCCGGGCCGCCGTGGGCGGAGTCGTTGCCGCCGACCCCGTCGGTGATGGTGAGGCGGTCGTTGCCGTAGGAGCCGGTCAGGGTGTCGTTGCCGGGTCCGCCGATGACGGTGTCGTCGCCGAAGCCGCCGTCGACGTCGTCGTTGCCGGGTCCGGCGTGGACCGTGTCCTTGCCGCTGCCCGGGCGGACGGTGTCGTTGCCGCTCAGGGCGCAGATCACATCATTGGGGAAGCCGCCGGTGAGGGTGTCGGCGCCGCTGGTGCCGACGACGGTGCAGCCACGGGAGTTGTTCACCGCCGTCGTCGCGGTGGCGCTGTTGTCGCCCGGGGCCGGGTCCTGCGGCGAGGCCGTCGCGGACGCCCGGTCGGTGAGGGTGCCCGTGGTACGCGGCTCGGCGGTCACGGTGACCGTGGCGCTCGCGCCCGGGGCCAGGGTGCCCAGGGCGCAGGTCGCCCCGGTCGCCGTGGTGGTGCAGGTGCCCTGCGAGGGGACGGCCGACAGCAGGGTGCCGCCCGCGCCGGAGAGGGTGTCGGTCAGGGTCGCACCCGTGGCGTTCGCCGTGGACGAGGCCGCGTTGGTACGGGGCCGGCTCGGCGTCGCCCTCGGGGGGCGCGGTCAGCCCGATGCGGGTGGCCCCGCCGCCCTCGGCGGGGACGTGGAAGCTGACGCCCGTGCCGGCCGGCTGTGCGCGGTTCAGGTACGTCTGCCAGGAGGGGCCGGCGGAGACGATGCGGCCCGTCACCTTCACCTCGGGTCCGTCCACCCGCACGCAGTCCACCCTCGAATCGCCCAGTTGAGGTGCGGCCGCCCGTCATCCGTCGGCGGCCACCGGTGCTGGATGCGGAACGCGCCCCAGGACCGGGCCTCGGACCGGGAACGGGCCGGGTCGCCGTCACCGCTGCCGTTGCCGTTGCCGTGCCGGCCGGGCTGCGGGACGAGGCCGAAGGCGTCGACGGAGATCCGTGTGTCGTGCTCCGGGACCGGGTGGGCCGTGCGGGCCCACCCGCTGATGCCGGCCAGGCCCACGCCCGCCGTGGTCGCCGGGCCGCGGTCGGCCGGGGCCGGCGCCGGGGCGGCGGTGGCCGGCCGGGCCGCCAGGGCGGAGGTCGCCGCGGCGGCACGAGCGGGAGGGCGAGCGGGAGAGCCCGCGGCAGGGCGAGGCGGCTCCGGGGCGGCGTCGTCTTCCTCGTCGGCATCCTGGCTCCTTCTGCTGGTCGAGGTGGTCCCGACCTCGCGGAGCCGCGCGAACCGGCCATCCTGCCGCGGGCCGAAGCCATCTCCCCGGGGCGGGGGAACCCCGTCCGCCCCGGGTCGTTGGAGCAACCGGTGAACTGACTTTCGCAACGGGAAGCGGGTGGCCGGGATGCCCATGGCACGCAGGACGATCCTTCGGGCGGCGGCGGTGGGGGCGCTCCCCCTGCCGACGGCGGTGGCGGGCGGGTCGGCCGCCGCCGCGGTGGACGCCGTACGGGGCCCGGGGACGGCGGCCGCCGCGGCGCCGGCCGGGGACACGGTGCGGCTGCGGCTGACCGCCGCCACCAACGGCGCCGCCACCGCCGTCGGCGACCGGGTGGTCGCCGAGGTGCAGGGGGTGCTGTGGTCGCTGCCCGCCGACGGCTCCCCGGCCACCGCCCTCACCCCGCCGGACCTGGAGCCGACCCGTCCGGTCCTGTCCCCGGACGGCGGGCGGCTCGCGGTCGCCGCGTACCGCAGCGGGAACTTCCACATCTGGCTGATGGCGGCCGACGGTTCGGGGCTGCGCCCGCTGACCGAGGGGCCGTTCGACCACCGGGCGCCGTCCTGGTCCCCGGACGGCCGGACGCTGGCGTGCTGTTCCGAGCGCGACGGGGACCCGGTCACGGGCAGCCCGTACCGGATCTGGGCCCTGCCCGCCTCGGGCGGTGCGCCCCGGCGGCTGACCGGGCGGCAAGGGCAGCAGGGGCCGGGCCAGGACGGCGGGTGGGAGGACTTCGACCCGGTCTGGGCGGCGGACGGCGGACGGGTGCTGTTCGTACGGGGCACGGTGGCCGCCGACGGCACCCTGACGGCACGGCTGCTGGTGTCGGTGGCGGCCGACGGCAGTGGCCCGGTGCGTACGGAGTACACGGCGCCGGAGGGACGGCTGCTGGCCCCGGCCGTCTCGCCGGGCGGCCGGACCGCGTGGCTGTGCGCGCTGCCCGGACCGCGCCGGGCGGAGACCGTCACCCTGTGGGTGGACGGCCGGCGGGTCCCGCTCGACGGCGACCTGGCCCCCGCTCCCCCGCGCTGGGTCGGCGACGACGGGCTGCTGGTCACCCTGGACGGCCGGTTCCGGGTGATCCGCCCCGACGGCGACCCCTCCGGCCGGGGGCCGGGGCGGCTGCTGCCCTTCCACGCCGAACTGGCACTGCCCCGCCCGCGCCACCGGGTCAAGGAGTACGACCTGGAGGCCGCCCGGCCGCGGCCGGTCCGCGCGCTCCACCTGCCCTCGCTGTCGCCGGACGGCCGGACGGTGGCGTTCGCGACGCTGGGCGCGCTGTGGACCGTCCCGGTGTCCGGCGGGGCTCCGCGGCGGCGGGTCCAGCTGCCGCCCACCGCGTACGTCCAGGGTCCGGTGTGGAGCCCGGACGGGCAGGCGCTGGTCTACACGCACGACCGCGGCGGGCTGAACACCGTCCACCGCACCCGGTTGTCGGGTGGCCCCGAGGAGGCGCTGGGGCCGGCCGGACGGGTGTACGGGGCGCTGTCCCCGGACGGGACGCGGCTGGCGGCCTTGGATCTGACGGGCCGGCTGCTGGTCCGGGACCTGGCCTCCGGGACGGAGACACCGCTCGTGGCCCCGCTGGGCGGCGGCGGGCTGCCCGGCATGCCGAGCTGGTCACCGGACGGCCGCTACCTCGCCCTGTGCGACCGCAATCGTCTGAACCACCGCTTCCGCGAGGGCCACAACCTGATCCGGATCGTCGACACCGGCACCGGCGCCGCCCGGCTGCACGCCCTGGCCCCGCACGTGTCACTGTCCGACCGGTACGCCTCCGGACCGGTCTGGTTGCCGGACGGGCACCATCTGGCCTGCGTCGCGGAGTCGGCGCTGTGGCTGCTCCCGGTGGGCCCGGACGGCTCGCCGGCCGGTCCGGCGCGCCGGATCACGGACGAGCCGGCCGAGCACCCCTCCTGGGCCTCGGACTCCCGCACCCTGCTCTACCAGTCCGGTGCCCGTTTGCGGCTGCTACGCCTCACGGCCGAGGGCACGCCCGAGGGTCCGGCCCGGACCGTACCGGTGATCCTGGACCACCGCCGGCCCGAACCGGTGGACACGCTGGTGCGCGCCGGGCGGTTCTGGGACGGCACGGGGGCCGCGCCGCGCGACGAGGTGGACATCCTGATCCGCGGGGGCCGGATCGCCGCCGTGGAGCCCCGGCGTGCGGGCCGCCGCGCTCCCCGGGCCGCCCGCACGGTGGAGGCCCGGGAGGGCACCGTCGTGCCCGGCCTCTGGGACACGCACATGCACCCGTACGCCAACACGTACGGGGCCCGGCAGGGCGTGACCGCCCTCGCGTACGGGATCACCACGACCGTCTCCCTCGGCGGCTCCGCCCAGGAGCAGGCCCGGCTCCGGCAGGACGTGCTGGCCGGGCGGCTCGCCGGCCCGCGGCTGCTGACCTGCGGGGAACACCTGGACGGCAGCCGGGTCGCGTACACGATGAGCAGGGCGCACCGCACGAGGGAGGGGGTGGCCCGGTCGCTGGCGCGGGCCGCGGAGCTGGACTGGGACGTGGTCAAGACCTACGTACGGGCGCCGGCCTGGCTGATGGCGGAGGCGGCCCGGTTCGCGCACGACCGACTGGGGGTGCCGGCCGGTTCCCACCTGTGCGCGACGGGCATCGCCACCGGGCAGGACCTCACCACGCACCTGGTGGCCACCGAACGCGCCGAGGCGGGGCACGGCGCGACCCCGCAGGGGTACGCCTACCAGGACGCCGTCGAGCTGTACACGCGGGGCCGGTTCCATCTGATCGCCACGCCGTTCACGGCGCTGCCGCTGCTCGGCGAGGACCCGGCGGCGGCCGAGGACGAACGGGTGACCCGGCTGATGCCGCCGTGGGACGTGACCGCCGTCAGGGCCGCGGCCGCGAAGCCTCCGACGGCGGACCAGTTGCTGGCCCTGGAACGGGAGACGGGCGTCTACCGCCGCATCCTGGCCGAGGGCGGCCTGGTCGCCCTGGGCACGGACGCCCCGTTGGTCCCGGTCGGACTCCATCTCCACCTGTCCCTACGGGCGTTGCACCGCTACGGGCTGACCCCGGCCGAGGCCCTGGCGACGGCGACCCGGCTCCCGGCCCGGGTGTTCGGTCTCCAGGACCGCCTGGGCACGGTCGAGCCGGGCCGCATCGCCGACCTCACGGTGGTCGACGGCGACCCGTTCACCGACTTCGCCGACCTGATCCGGGTCCGTGCGGCGATCCGCGGCGGCACGATCCACGAACGGGCGGCACTGGTGGGCGGGTTCCCGGCCGACGGGACCGACGGCGGGGCGCCGTGCCGGGCTCGGCCGGTATCCGCGGGTGGCCCTGGACCACATCGGCCTATGCTTCCGTAACTCCCCGAACCGGTCGAAAGGAGCTCGCCGTGAGCAAAGAGTGGCTGCCTCCCGAGGAGTTCGCCGCGACCCTACCGAAAGCCGGCGTGTTCGGGGCCGTGTTCTTCACCGACGAGGACGACCGGCCCGTCCAACTGCGCGCCACCTACTCCAGCACCCACCCCTGGCAGTGGCCGGGCGGTGTGGCCGAGGCCGGGGAGCGGCCGTGGGAGACGGCCGTACGGGAGTGCCGTGAGGAGACCGGACTCCACGTCCCGGGCCCGCCGCGGCTCCTGGCCACGGTGTTCGGGCTGCCCGGCAAGGAGTGGCCGCTCGCCACGGTGGGGTTCGTCTTCGACGGCGGCCGGCTCCCGGCAGCACGACTCGCCTCGATCGTGCTGGACCCGGACGAGCACGACGAGGTCCGCGCCCTGACCGTGTCCGAGTGGCGGGACCTGATGCCGGCGCGCGACCACGCACGGCTGGAGGCGGTCATGGCCGCCCGCCGCCGCGGGGTCCCCGCCTACTTCGACACGTGGGACTGGGAGGGCTGAAGGGGCATCGGTCCGCCTGGACCGAGCATCTCCTGGTGGCTGGAGCGTCACCGGGTCCGGCGTCCGTTCCCCGCGCCTCTCCTGTGTCCGGCCGTTGCGGCCGTGGCGTCAGTGGCCGCCGCGGGGTTCCTGGCAGCCGCCCTCCACGTAGGGGCCGTGGGACTCCACCTTCACGGGGGTGCCCAGGGTCCCGGTGACGCAGGGGCCCGTGCCGGGAACGGCGAACGCGAAGCCGAGGGCGCCGCCCGAGCGGTAGACCTCGCCGGAACGGGTGGGGTAGCCGAGGGCCTGGAGGGTACGGGCCAGTGCGGCTTCGTCCGTGGGGAGTTGCGTGCCGGAGCCCGTCAGCGCCTGCCGGATCCGCTCGGCGTGGGCCGAGCCGGTGCAGGCGCGGTCCGGGGTCAGCCGGACGGTGGTCTTGAAGGCGTGGTTCTCGGCGTACTTGGCCGCCTCCGGATCGGTCGGGCGCGGGTCCTCGGGCTCGACCGTGGTGGAGGGGGACGTCCTGGCCGCGGCGTCCTTGCAGCGGGCCGCCACCTCCGGGAACTGCCGGTCGTGCTGCTGCCGCCCGGCTTCGGCCGCGGAGGCTGCCGACGGAGGAGCTGCCGACGGAGAGGCGGAGGCTCGGGCTTCCGCCGCGGGGCCGGACGCGCCTGGGGCGCCGCCGCCCGTCGTGGTCACCGTGCCGCAGCCGGCGAGGGCGAGCAGGCCCACCGTGACCACGGCTGCCGCGGCGGTCCTGCCAGGGGTGGTGACGGTCGTTCCGGGGGCGGAACGGCTGGGTGGAATCACTACGGGCTCCCCTTCCCGTTCGGGCACATGATCGATACGAGTATGCCGGGTCGCCGGCGGGGCGGGGCCGTCCGCGGATCCGTACGCAGCTCGACCGCTCGACGTCCGGTCGGGCGGCCTCCTCTCGGCCGGCGCCCGGCCGAGTCCGTCCGGCGGGGCCGTTGCAGCCGTCGGGGCGTCGGGGCCGTCGCGGCCCTCGCGGCCCTCGCCGCCGCCGGGTCACGTGCTCCACGTGACGACGCCCGTGCCCAGCCCCACGCGGGCGCGTGGCCGCATGGGGTCGTCCGGGCCCCGCCGTGCCAGCAGGACCACCTCGTCCACGCGCGCGTCCGCGCTGCCGAGGCGGGCCGCGCACTCGGCGGCGAGCGGGGCCGGGTGCCGGGTGCGGCCCAGGGAGAGGTGCGGGGTGAACCGTTCGTGCCGGTCCCGGCAGCGCGGGAAGGGCTCGGCCAGCGCCTGCTGCAGCCGCGTCCACGGCCCTGCACCGGCCGCGGCGGGATCGAGCCAGACGGTGGAGTACGCCCGGTGCCGGAAATACCGTACGCCGCTCAGCCGGACCTGGAACGGCCGCTGTGCGGCCGCGACACCCGCGAGCAGCCGGGCGGCGGCCACGAAGTCCTCCTCGGGTACGAAGCCGAAGACGAGGTTGACGTGCGGGGGCCAGCGGCGGATCTGCGGGTCGTGGACCTGCCTGATGCTCTGGACCGGGCCCCAGAGCCGGTCCGGGGGCAGCCAGGCCACGGCGGTCCACGGCGTGGGCTCCACGTCGAGCCGTCCGGGCGGGCCGGGGGCGTGCCCCGGGGGGTCACCGGGGGCGTCGGTTTCCACGCAGCTCACGCTCTCGTTCCGCCGGCCGCAAGCCGACGGCTCGACGCCGCAGGCCGAAGGCTCCATGCCGCAGGCCGAAGGCCATTCCGCTTGCCGCCGGCCACCTGCCGCCTGCCGCCCTTCCGTGTCCCGTCCGGGCGGGCCCGCCCGCCCGGACGGGACACGGAAGGGC
>NZ_RPRY01000287.1 GCF_003949795.1 Streptomyces sp. WAC06614 | reverse complement strand
GCGGAGCCCCGGCCCCAGCCCGGCCGAAGCCCCGGCCGGGGCCGGGGCCGGAGGCCGCCCGGCAGGCCCGGGGCGGAGCCCCGGGAGGCTTCAGGGCGGACCCCGGCCGGGGCCGCGCCGGGGCCGGCCGGGGCCCCGCCTGGCCCCGCCCGGCCCCCGCGCGGCCCGCCGTACGGCCGGAGAAGAGGCAGCCGCCGAGGAAGGTGCCCTCCAGGGCTCGGTAGCCGTGGACGCCTCCGCCGCCGAAGCCGGCGGCCTCGCCCGCTGCGTAGACGCCCTGCAGCGGGTCACCCGTGGCGGTCAGGACGCGGGAGGACAGGTCGGTCTGGAGGCCGCCCAGGGACTTGCGGGTCAGGATCGACAGGCGGACGGCGATCAGCGGCCCGGCGGCCGGGTCCAGGATGCGGTGCGGGGCCGCGGTGCGGATCAGGCGGTCGCCCAGGTAGCGGCGGGCGCCGTGGATCGCGGTGACCTGGAGGTCCTTGGTGAACGGGTTCGCGATCTCCCGGTCCCGGGCCGTGATCTCCCGCCGGAGGTCCGCCTCGTCGATCAGGCCCAGGCCGGTCACCTCGTTCATGCGGCGGGCCAGCGCCGCCAGGTCGCGTTCGACCACGAAGTCCGCGCCGTTGTCCATGAACGCCTTCACCGGCCCGGGGACCGCCTGTCGCGCCCGGACCAGGACCTCGCGGACCGACTTCCCGGTCAGGTCCGGGTTCTGCTCGGACCCGGAGAGGCCGAACTCCTTGCCGATGATGCGCTGGTTCAGCACGAACCACGTGTGGTCGTGGCCCGTGCGCATGATGTGGTCCAGCGTGCCCAGCGTGTCGAAGCCGGGGAACAGCGGTACCGGGAGCCGCTTGCCGGTGGCGTCCAGCCAGAGCGAGGACGGGCCGGGCAGGATCCGGATGCCGTGCGCGGCCCAGATCGGGTTCCAGTTCCCGATGCCCTCGGTGTAGTGCCACATGCGGTCGCGGTTGACGTGGTGCGCGCCCGCGTCCTCCGCGATGCCCAGCATCAGGCCGTCCACGTGCGCCGGGACACCGGACAGCAGCCGGTCCGGCGGGGTGCCGAGGCGGGCCGGCCACTGCTTGCGCACCAGGTCGTGGTTGCCCCCGATGCCGCCCGAGGTGATGATCACCGCCTGGGCGCGGAGGGAGAACGCGTCCACGACCTGCCGGCTGCTGGCCTCGCCCCGGGCCACGTCGGAGGGGGCCAGGACCTCGCCCGTCACCGTGTCCACCGTGCCCGCGGTGCGCCCGAGGCCCGTCACCCGGTGGCGGAACCCCAGCCGGACCAGCCCGCGCGCCACGCCCTCCCGGACCCGCCGCTCGAACGGGGCCACCAGGCCGGGGCCGGTGCCCCAGGTGATGTGGAAGCGGGGGACGGAGTTCCCGTGCCCGTTCGCGTCGTAGCCGCCACGCTCCGCCCAGCCCACGACCGGGAAGAAGCGGACGCCCTGCGCGTGCAGCCAGGGCCGCTTCTCGCCGGCGGCGAAGTCGACGTAGGCCTCGGCCCAGCGGCGGGCCCAGGTGTCCTCCTCGCGGTCGAAGCCGGCGGTGCCCAGCCAGTCCTGGAGCGCGAGGGCGCGGCTGTCCTTGATCCGCATCCGCCGCTGTTCGGGCGAGTCCACGAAGAACAGGCCGCCGAACGACCAGTGCGCCTGGCCGCCGAGGGACTGCTCCGGCTCCTGGTCCAGCAGGATGACCGTGCGGCCCGCGTCGACCAGTTCGGCCGTGGCCGCCAGGCCGGCGAGGCCCGCGCCGATCACGATGACGTCTGCGTCGTACCCCATGCGTTGTCGTCCGTCCCGTCCGTCACGTCGGCCGTCTGTGGTGGGACAGATCCTTGCTACGCAGCGGTAACCCGTCAACACCGGTGATTGGATGAACCCCATGAGTGCCATGAGTGCCGCTGACGAAGTGCTGGACGTGGTCGACCGCGAGGACCGGGTGGTCGGACAGGCCCCGCGCGGGCGGGTGTACGCCGAGGGGCTCATCCACCGCTGCGTCTTCGTCCAGGCCACGGACGCGGCCGGGCGGATCTTCGTGCACCGGCGGACCGCGTCCAAGCTGGTCTTCCCGTCCGCGTACGACATGTTCGTCGGCGGGGTCGTGGCCGCCGGCGAGTCGTACGACCGCGCGGCGCTGCGCGAGGCCGAGGAGGAGCTCGGGGTGACCGGGCTGCCGCAGCCCGAACCGCTGTTCCGGTTCCTCTACGAGGGCCCGGGCGGGGCGTGGTGGTCGGCGGTCTACCAGGTCCGCTGCGAGCTTCCGGTCCGGCCCCAGGAGAGCGAGGTGGCCTGGCACGCCTTCCTGGACCCGGCCGAGGTCGAGCGGCGGGTCGACCACCCCGGGCTCCCCCACGACGGCACGGACGGCACGGACGGCACGGACGGCGCGGACGGCACGGACGGCGCGGACGACCCGGGCGCCGGTGCCGGGGGCGGCTGGGTGTGGGTGCCCGACGGACTGGAGGCCTACCGGCGGCTACGGGCGTGGCGCGGGCGGCCGCAGTAGATTGCCGGGCGTGATCCACTTCGCCAAGGACCTGCGGCTCTGGTTCGCGCCGCAGCGCATCCGGGAGGAGGGCGAGACGCCCGACTACCGGTTCTCACTCGCCAACGAGCGGACCTTCCTCGCCTGGATCCGTACCGCGCTGGCGCTGGTCGGCGGCGGGTTCGCGGTGGACCAGTTCCTGCCGGACCTGCGCTGGGGCGTCCGGGTCGGGATGTCACTGGCCCTGCTCGCGGTCGGCGCGGCGTGCGCCCTGCGGGCGGTGAACCACTGGGTCCGCTGCGAACGGGCCATGCGCCGCGGCGAGGACCTGCCGCTCTCCCGCTTCCCGGTGGTGCTCAGCCTGGGCGTGGGTCTGGTCGCGGCGGCCATGGTGGTGGTCGTCCTGGTGGGCTGGACGGACCGGCCGTGACCCAGGAGCCCGCCGGGCGCGACCCCGGGCTGCAGCCCGAGCGGACCCGGCTGGCGTGGCGGCGTACGACGCTCACCTGTGCGGTCACCGCGGTGCTCGCGGTACGGCAGGCCCTGCGCGGGTCGGGGACCGCTCTGGAGGTGGCCGGGTGTGCGTTCATCGTGCTGCTCTGGCTGGTCTTCCTGGGCGTGGCCCACCGGCGGATCCGGGTCCTGGCGACGGCGGCCCGGCCGGCGGCCCTCGGCGAACGGGCGGCCCTCGGCGCCACCTTGTGCGTCCTGGGCCTCTCCGCCTTCGCCGTCGCGGTGATCCTCTGAGGCCTGGGGCGCTCCGACGTCCCGCCGGCCCGTGGTCCTGCGACGCCCGTGGTCCTCCGGCGCCCGGCCCCCTCTCCCCCGGCCCCGGCCCGGCTGGCAGGATGCTCACCGCATGCCGTCGCGACCCGGGGAGAGCGCAGATGACCGCCGAACAGCCGTACCTCGTCCAGCCCGCCCCGGAGGTGTACGCGTACGTCCAGCCGGACGGCGGCTGGTGCCTGAACAACGCGGGCTTCGTCACCGACGGCGGCCAGACCCTGCTGATCGACACCGCCGCCACCGAACGCCGGGCCCACGCCCTGCGCGAGGCGCTGCTCGCCACCGGGGCGCCGCTGCCGCGGCTGGTCGTGAACACCCACCACCACGGCGACCACACCTACGGCAACGGCGTGTTCACCCCCGACGCCCTCGTCCTCGGCCACGACAGCGCCCGCACCGAGCAGCTCGCCGCGGGCCACCAGCTGGAGCTGATCTGGCCGCAGACCGACTTCGGCGCCATCACCATCACCCCGCCCACCCTCACCTACAGCGAGCGCATGACCCTGCACATCGGCGACACCGAGGTGCAGGTGATCCACCCCGGCGTGGCGCACACCACCGGCGACTCGGTCGTCTGGCTGCCGCGGCAGCGGACCGTGTTCACCGGGGACCTGGTCTTCGCCGAGGGGACGCCGTTCCTCGCGATGGGCTCGCTGGCGGGCTCGCTGCGCGCGCTGGAGCTGCTGCGCGTGCTCGGCGCGGAGACCGTCGTGCCCGGGCACGGACCGCTGACCGGCCCGGAGGCGTACGAGGCCACCGAGCGGTACCTGCGGTACGTCGAGGAGCTGGCGAAGGCGGGCCGGGCCGAGGGACTGACCCCGCTGGAGGCCGCGCGGCGGGCGGACCTGGGCGAGTTCGCGGCCTGGCGGGAGAGCGAGCGGCTGGTGGCCAACCTGCACCGTGCGTACGCCGAGCTCGACGGGCTGCCGGCGGGGGCGCCGCTGGACATCGGGGCGGTGCTGAAGGACATGACCGTGATGAACGGCGGCATACCCGTGGCCTGCCACGCCTGACCCCGGCCTGCCGGCCTGCCGGCCTGCCGGCCTGGTCGCGGCCGGACCCGGCCAGCCGGGCCGAGGCCGGACCCCGGCTGCCCTGCGCGCCTCGTCCGCCGCCGTACGGGCCGGTTCCCGGCCCACCCCTGGACGGCATACCGACTGGTCGGCATGATGGCCCCAGCAAGCGTCGCCCGTCGTCCTCGTACGGAGGTGCCCTCCATGCCCTCGACCTCGTCCGACCCCCGGGGTCTCGATCTGCACCGGCTGCGCGGCCATCTGGACCGCGTACGGCCGGGACTCGTGACCGGGGCGCTCAGCGGCCGGCTCATCGAGGGCGGCCGGTCGAACCTCACGTACGAGGTCACCGACGGCGCCGCCCGCTGGGTGGTCCGCCGGCCGCCGCTCGGGCACGTCCTGGCCACCGCGCACGACATGCGGCGCGAGCACCGGGTGATCGAGGCCCTGCACGGCACGGCGGTGCCGGTGCCGCGGCCGGTGCTGCTGTGCGAGGACGAGGAGGTGCTCGGGGCACCGTTCTACGTGATGGAGTACGTGGACGGGGTCCCGTACCGCACGGCCGGGCAGTTGGCCGCGCTGGGGCCGGAGCGGACCCGGCGGGCGGTGCTCGGCCTGGTGGACACCCTGGTCGACCTGCACGCGGTGGACCCGCAGGCGGTGGGCCTGGCCGACTTCGGGCGGCCCGAGGGCTTCCTGGACCGGCAGCTGCGCCGCTGGGGCAAGCAGCTCGCGGCCTCCCGCGGCCGGGACCTGCCCGGCATCGACGAACTGCACGGCGGGCTGGGCCGCAAGCTGCCCGCCTCCCCCGCCCCGACGGTCGTGCACGGCGACTTCCGGCTGGACAACGTGCTGATCGGCGGCCCGGACGACCGGATCCGGGCGGTGCTGGACTGGGAGATGTCCACCCTCGGCGATCCGCTGACCGACCTCGGGCTGCTGGTGATGTACAGCTCCGACCTGGGGCTGACCGAGTCCCCGGTGAGCACCACCAGCGGGGCGCCCGGGCATCCGGCGCCGGCCGAGCTGGTGGAGCGGTACGCGGCCCGGTCGGGCCGGGACACCGGTGCGATCTCCTGGTACACGGCCTTCGCCTGGTTCAAGCTCGCGGTGATCCTCGAAGGCATCCACTACCGCTGGACGCTCGGCCAGACCGTCGGCGCCGGCTTCGACCGGATCGGCGAGCTGGTCCCGGTCTTCATCGAGCACGGCCTGACCACCCTCCAGGAAGGCTGAGGAGACCCCCGACATGGACTTCGCATTCGACGCCCGGACCGAGGAACTCCGCGAGCGGCTGCTCGCGTTCATGGACGAGTGCGTGTACCCGGCGGAGGCGGTGGCCGCCGAGCAGCGCGCCGCGCTGCCCTCGCCGTGGGACACCCCGGCCGTCTTCGGCGAGCTGCGGGCCGAGGCCCGCCGGCGGGGCCTGTGGAACCTCTTCCTGCCCGATCCCGAGCACGGCGCCGGGCTGACCAACCTCCAGTACGCGCCGCTGGCCGAGATCACCGGGCGCAGCCCGCACCTGGCGCCGATGGCGACGAACTGCGCCGCCCCGGACACCGGGAACATGGAGCTGCTGGCGCAGTTCGGCAGCGAGGAGCAGAAGAAGCAGTGGCTCCAGCCGCTGCTGGCGGCCGAGATCCGCTCGGCGTTCGCCATGACCGAGCCGGCCGTGGCCTCGTCGGACGCGACCAACGTCGAGACCCGCATCGAACGCTCGGCGGACGGCGGCACGTACGTGGTGACGGGCCGCAAGTGGTTCATCTCCGGGGCCATGAACCCCGACTGCGCGGTCTTCATCGTGATGGGCCAGACCGACCCGGAGGGCGCCGATCCGCGCCGCCGGCAGTCGATGATCCTGGTGCCGCGCGACACCCCGGGCGTCGAGGTGCGCCGCGCCATGCGCGTGTACGGGTACGAGGACCACGACCACGGCGGCCATGCCGAGGTCGTGTTCGACGGGGTACGGGTGCCCGCGTCGCACCTGATCGGCGAGGAGGGCTCCGGCTTCGCCATCGCCCAGGCGCGGCTGGGCCCGGGCCGGATCCACCACTGCATGCGGCTGATCGGCATGGCGGAACGGGCCGTCGAGCTGATGTGCCGGCGGGCGGTGGAGCGTACGGCGTTCGGCAAGCCGCTGGCCGCCCAGGGCGTGGTGCAGAACTGGATCGCGGACGCCCGGGTGAGCGTGGAGCAGCTGCGGCTGCTGGTGCTGAAGACGGCCTGGCTGATGGACACGGTCGGCAACCGGGGCGCGCACACCGAGATCCAGGCCATCAAGATCGCCACCCCGCGGGCGGTGGTGGGGATCCTGGACCGGGCGGTGCAGCTGCACGGAGCGGGCGGGGTCAGCCAGGACTTCCCGCTGGCCGAGCTGTGGGCGGCGGCCCGTACGCTCCAGCTGGCGGACGGGCCCGACGAGGTGCACCAGCGGTCGCTGGCCCGGCGGGAACTGAAGCGGTACGCCTGACCGTCACGGGCGCGGCCGCAGGCGCGGTCAAGGCCGCGGTCACGGGCGCGGTCACGGGCGCAGGGCGCGCAGCAGCAGGTCGGCGAGGTGGTCGGCGACCTGCTGCGGCGTGAGCGGGCCGTCCGTGCGGTACCAGGTGGACAGGTGGTGCACGGACCCGAAGTGGTAGTCGACCACCAGATCGGCAGGGGTGGCGGTGGAGAACACCCCGGTGCGCTGGCCCTCCTCGATCAGCGCGCGGAACCGTTCGTGGTAGCGGCGGCGCTCGGCCCGGACCTGCTTGTACTTCTCCGGGCTGAGCTGGTGCATCGAGCGGAAGAAGATCATCGCGTCGTCGAGGTTCTCGATGGTGGTCACCACGACGTCGGCCGCCGCCGCGCCCAGCCGTTCCTCGACGGGCGCGTCGGAGCCGGCGACGGCGTCCAGGCGCTGTTGCTGCAGGCGCAGCATGCGTGCGTAGACCTCGTGCAGCAGGTCGTCCTTGGAGCCGAAGTAGTGGTAGAGGGCGCCCTTGGTGACCCCGGCCGCCTCGACGATCTCCTGGACCGAGGTGCGGTCGTAGCCGCGTTCGGCGAACAGCCGGGTGGCGACGGCCAGCAGCCGCTGCGGGACGGGGGTGTCCTCGGACTCGCCGGTGGTGCTCCTGGCGGGCATGGCCCTCCCCTTTCTGCTTCCTACGAATGTTTTGAGCCGCGCTCGCGCAGTTCTCGACGCAGGATCTTGCCACTGGTGGTCTTGGGAAGGACAGGCAGGATTTCCACGTGCCGCGGGTACTTGTACGCGGCGATGCGCGCGGCGCAGTAGGCGGACAGCTCGGCCGGGGCGGCGGTGGCGCCGGGGCGCAGGCTGACGTACGCCATGACGCTCTCGCCGCGGTAGGGGTCCGGGACGCCGACGACCGCGGCCTCGCGGACGGCGGGGTGGGTGTAGAGGACGTCCTCGACCTCGCGCGGCCAGACCTTGAAGCCGGAGGCGTTGATCATGTCCTTCTTGCGGTCCACGACGTAGAGCCAGCCGTCCTCGTCCATGAAGCCGACGTCGCCGGTGCGCAGTTCGCCGTCGGGGAAGGCCTCGGCGGTGGCGTCGGGCAGCCCCCAGTAGCCGAGGGCGAGCTGCGGGCCGCGCACGGCGATCTCCCCGGTCTCGCCGAACGGCAGCTCCGCGCCGTGCCCGTCGATGATCCGTACGACGGTCTGCGCGCCCGGGACGCCCACGGAGAGGGTGCCGGTGGCCGGGTCGACGGGGGCGTGCAGGTGGGCGGGGACGGAGGCGCAGGCGGCGGTCGACTCGGTCAGGCCGTAGCCGTTGCGGAGGTCCAGGCCTAGGGTCTCGCGCAACCGGGTGACCAGGGCGGGCGGCAGCGGGGCGCCGCCGGAGGAGACCACCGCGAAGGAGGCGAAGTGGTCGCGGGTGACGGCGGGATGGGCGGCCAGGGCCATGAAGGCGGTGGCGGGGCCGATGGTGTAGGCCGGGCGGTGCTCCAGGAAGGCGTCGAGGACGACGCCGGGCTCGAAGCGGTGGGCCAGGGCGAGGGTGCCGGCGTTGAGGAAGCAGGCGGCGAGCTCGCAGACCATGCCGGTGATGTGGAACAGCGGGGCGAGGGCGAAGTAGGTGGCGCCTTCGGGTATCGGGTGGCCGGTCACCTGCCGCGCGGCGTTGTAGGTGAGGGCGGTGTGCGGGTTCATGGCGCCCTTGGGCGTCCCGCTGGTCCCGGAGGTGTAGCTGATCAGCGCCAGGCGTTCCGGGACGGGCGGGTCGGCCGGCGCAAGGTGGCCCTGCCGGGCCACGCGCACCAGGTCCTCGGGCTCGACGGTCGGGCCGGCGGGCCCGCCCAGCCCGCCCTCGGGCTCGGGCCCGGGGCCGGGCTGC
>NZ_RPRY01000286.1 GCF_003949795.1 Streptomyces sp. WAC06614 | reverse complement strand
CGCGGCCCGCCAGTGCGCGAGCAGCGCGGCCGGGTCCTCCAGCAGCTCCTGCTGCCACAGGGTGTAGTCGGCGTACTGCACCGGCAGCGGCTCCCGTTCGGGCGCCCGGCCGGCCCGGCGGGCGGCGGTTACGGCTGGCGGACCCGGGTGCCCCCGCGGGTGCGGCGGCGCAGGGGCGGCGGTGTGGGCGGGGTCGGGGGCACCAGGAAGGAGCCGGCCTGGGCCGTCGTGGCCGCCGCCAGGTAGGCCGCGAGCTTCGCCGGGGTGGGGTGCCGGAAGACCTCCCGCAGGGTCAGCTCCCGGCCCAGCTCGGTGCGGACCCGGTTGACCAGGCGGACCGCCAGCAGCGAATGGCCGCCGGCCTTGAAGAAGTTGTCGCCCGGTCCCACGTCCCGCCCGTCGAGCACCTCCGCGAACAGCCGGAGCAGCCCGGCCAGGAGCACGTCCCCTGCGCTCCCTCCCGCCGCCGCCCCAGGCCCCGTACCGGCGCCCGGGCCGGTCCCCGCGCCTCGGGCCGAACCCGTACCGGCGCCCGTGGCGGAACCCGTCCCGGTGCCCGTAGCAGTGCCCGGGCCCGAGTCCCCGGCCGTGCCGCCCGGGCCCGGCGCCGTGCCTCCGTCCTCGGCGGGTGCCGCCTCCGCCGTCAGAGTGATCGACGCCGGGACCGCGTACTCCGGCAGGCGGTCGGCCGCCCAGGCCTGGAGGTCCGGTTCCGTCAGGCCCGTGAGCTCGGTCGGACCGGTGGGGTCCACCGTGGCCGTGACGCGGTCGGACGCGACCGTGACCTGGGCCGCGCGCACCCCCGGGTGCGCCGAGAGCACCGCGGCCACGTGGGACACGTCGATGCGGTAGCCGCCCGCCAGGGGGCGTGCGCCGCGGCGGTCCGCCGGGGCCGGGAGGTCGCCGACCCGCGCGGCCGGGTCGGCCGCGAACAGGTCCAGCGCGGACGCCAGCAGTGCCGTGAGGCGCTCCGCGCCCGAGGCGTCGTACAGGTCCGTGGCGTACTCCAGCACGCCCGCCAGCGAGCCGTCCTCCTGCTCCGTCAGTGCGAAGGTCAGGTCCGACTTCGCCGACTGCGAGCCGAACGGCAGTTCCGTGCCGGCCAGCGGGCCCGACTCCAGGCCCGCCGAACCTCCGCCCCCGGCCCGTGCGTTGACCTGGAGCATCACCTGCACCAGCGGGTGGTGCGCGGCGGAGCGGTGCGGGTTGAGGTGTTCCACCAGCCGGTCGAACGGCAGCTCCTGGTGGTCGTACGCCGCCAGGTCGGCGTCCCGGACCCGCTCCAGCAGCGCCCCGAACTCCGGGTCGCCGGAGGTGTCGGTCCGCAGCACCAGCGTGTTCACGAAGAAGCCGACCAGCCCGGACAGCGCGTCGTCACCGCGGCCGGCCACGGTCGTGCCGAGCGCCAGGTCCGTGCCCGCGCCGAGCCGGGTCAGGGAGGCCGCGAGGGCCGCCTGCACGGCCATGAAGAGGGTGGCGCCGCGCGAACGGGCGGTCCGGGCCAGTGCCCGGTGCGTCGCGGCCGGCACGGTGAAGCCGGTGAGGGCGCCCCGGCCGGACGGCAGCGCCGGGCGCGGCCGGTCCGTGGGCAGGTCGATCAGCGGTGGCAGCCCGGACAACGCCTCGTCCCAGAAACGCAGTTCGCGGTCGGCCCCGTCGCCCGTGAGCAACTGCCGCTGCCACAACGTGTAATCGGCGTACTGGAGCGGCAGCGCCGGTCCCTCCGGGGCCCTGCCGCCCGCCCGTGCCGTGTACGCGGCAGAGAGGTCGGCCAGCAGCGGTCCGGTGGACCAGCCGTCGGCGGCGATGTGGTGGAGGAGCAGCACGAGCGTCTGCGGGCCCTCGCCCTGCGGGAAGAACAGCCAGGCCCGCAGCGGGATGTCCCGTGCCAGGTCGAAGACGTGCGCCGCGGCCTCGTCCACCGCCGCCGACACGTCCGTGGGCCGACCCAGTTCCAGGTGCGGCCGGGCCCCGGCCAGCACCCGCTGGTACGGCTCCCCGCCCTCGGCCCCGTACACCGTGCGCAGCACCTCGTGCCGCTCGGCGACGTCGGCCAGCGCGTCGGCCAGCGTCATCGGGTCCAGCGGCCGCTCCAGGCGCCGCACCAGCGCGATGTTGTACGTGGCCGACGGGCCCTCCAACTGGTCCACGAACCACAGCCGCCGCTGCGCATACGACAGGGGGAGCCGCTCCGGGCGCTCCTGCGCCGGCACCGCCACCGGGGCCGGCCGGGCCACCGCGTCCGCCCCGACCTGGGCCAGCCGTCGGTGCAGGGCCGCCGGGGTGGGCGCCAGGAACAGGTCGCGGATGCCGGCCTCGATGCCGAGCACCGCCCGGATCCGGTTGACCAGCTTGCTGGCGAGCAGCGAATGCCCGCCGGACTTGAAGAAGTTGGCGTCCGCCGCGTATCCCTCGTCCGCCGTACGGCCCAGCGCCTCGGCGAACAGGGCAGCGAGGATCTCCACCCGGGGTGCGTGCTGTCCGCCGACCGCGCCCGCCGCCTCCTGCTCGCCCGCCCGCCGCCGCGCCGCCTCGGCCGCCGCCGTGAGCCGCTCCCGGCGAGCGGCCAGGCCGCGCTCCTCCTCGTCCGTCACGAGCCCCAGCTCCGACAGCCGTGCTCCGTCCGCTCCCGCGGCGAAGGCCCGCAGCGCCCGGGCGAACACCGCCAGCAGCAGGTCGGCGGTCCCCGCGTCGAACAGGTCCTGCGCATAGCCCAGGTACAGCTCCAGCCCGGCCGGCCTGCCGTCCTGCGACCGCCGCACGGCGCAGTGGAAGGACAGGTCGAACTTGGCCGCGCCCAGGTCGGTGCTGGTGGCCCGGGCGGCCAGGGTCCCGAGCCGGACCTCCTCCGCGGCCGCCTCCTGCACCGTCAGCATCACCTGGAAGAACGGGTGTTCGCCCAGGGCCCGGTCGGGTTCGGCGAGCTGCTCCACCAGCAGGTCGAAGGGCAGGTCCTGGTGGTCGAAGGCGGCGAGGTCCGCATCGCGGACCCGGTCCACCAGCTCGGCCACCCCGGGGTCGCCGGCCAGATCGGTGCGCAGCGCCAGCGAGTTGACGAAGCAGCCGACCAGGTCGTGCAGGTCCTCGTGGGAGCGGCCCGCCACCGGCGTGCCCACCGCCAGGTCCGTCCCGGCGCCGACGGCCGCCAGTGCGGCGGCCAGCGCCGCCCGGGCCACCATGAACAGGCTGGCCCGCCGCTCCCGCGCCAGCGCCGCCAGCGCCCGGTGCGCGTCCGCGTCCAGCAGCGCCGTCACGGCCGCCCCGCGCCCGGTGGGCTCGGCCGGACGCGGCCGGTCGTACGGCAGGTCCGTCCGGGCCGGCAGCCCGTCCAGCGCCTGCTTCCAGAAGGCCAGCAGCCCGTCCCGGGCCGGGCCGGCCAGGAGTGCGCGCTGCCACATCGCGAAGTCGGCGTACTGCACCGGCAGCGCCCGCCAGGCGGGCACCCGGCCCGCCAGCCGGGCCTCGTAGGCCTCGCCCAGGTCGCGCAGCAGCGGGGCCAGCGACCAGCCGTCGGTGGCGATGTGGTGCACCAGCAGCACCAGCACGGCCGTGCCGTCGCCCGGGACGAACACCCGTGCCCGCAGCGGGCCGTCGCCCGACGGCCCCAGGTCCAGGTGCGCCCGGCCGAACTCCGTGATGCGTGCGTCCAGTTCGCCGGCCGGGCAGTCCTCCCACTCGGGCATCGCCCGGCCGCTCGCGGCGTGCTCCGCCCCGGCCAGGACCCACTGGAACGGCTCGCCGCCCTCGGCCCCGTACACCGTCCGCAGCACCTCGTGCCGTTCCCGTACGTCGGCCAGCGCGGCGGTCAGCGCCCGCCGGTCGGGCACCCCGTCCAGCCGCAGCACGAGCGGCGCGTTGTAGGTGGCCGAGGCGCCCTCGATCCGGCCGAGCAGCCACAGCGCCCGCTGCGCCGCGGACAGCGGCAGCCGGGCCGGGCGTTCCCCGGCGGGTACGGCGACCAGCGCGGGCCGGACGGCGCGACCGGTGGTCGGCGCCGACGCGGCCAGGCGCCGGTGGAGGGCCGCCGGGCTGGGGGCGAGGAACAGGTCCCGGATGCCCAGCTCCAGGCCGAGCGCCGCGCGGATCCGGTTGACCAGCTTGCTGGCGAGCAGCGAATGCCCGCCGGACTTGAAGAAGTTGGCGTCCGCCGGGTGGTCCTCGCGGCCCAGCACCTCGGCGAACAGCCCGCACAGGATCTCCTCCCGCGGGGTGAGCACGTCCGTGCGCACCGGCCCCGCCGCCGCCCCCGCGCTGTCCGCCGCGGCGGCCGCGGCCCGCTCGGCGCGCTCGCGCCGCCGGTCCAGGCCGGCCCGCTCGTCGGCGGTCAGCAGCTCCAGCTCGCCCGTGCGGCGCAGCGGATCGGCGGCGAAGGCGCCCAGTGCCCGCAGGTAGGCCCGCAGCAGCAGGTGGGCGGTCTCCTCGTCGAAGAGGTCCGTCGCATAGGTCAGGGCCACGTCGACGCCGTCCGGGCGGCCGTCCGCGGTGTGGCGTTCGGCGCAGTACCAGGTCAGGTCGAACTTGGCGGCGTCCAGGCCGGTGTCGGCCGGCCGGCCGGTGATCCCGCCCGCCAGCCGGACCGGGCCGGCGCCCGCGCCGTCCGCCGCGACGGTCAGCATGACCTGGAAGAACGGGTGGTGGCCCAGGGCCCGTTCGGGGGCGAGCCGTTCCACCAGCACGTCGAACGGGAGGTCCTGGTGCTCGTAGGCGGCCAGGTCCGCGTCCCGGACCCGGTCCACGAGCTCGCCCACGGCCGGGTTCCCGGACAGATCGGTGCGCAGGGCCAACGAGTTGACGAAGAACCCGACCAGCTCGTACAGGTCCTCCTCGGGGCGGCCCGCCACCGGCGCCCCGATCACCACGTCCTCGCCCGCCCCCGCCGCCCCCAGCGTCACCGCCAGTGCCGCTCGGGCCGCCATCGTCAGGCTGGCCCGGCGGCCACGGGCCAGGGCCAGCAGCCCGCCGTGCGCGGCCGCGTCGAGCCGGCCGGTGACGGTGGCCCCGCGCCCGGACGGCTCCGCCGGGCGGGGCCGGTCCGCGGGGAGCGCCACGACCGCGGGCGCCCCGGCCAGAGCACCCTTCCAGTAGGCCAGTTGCTCGGCGGCCAGGCTCTCCGGGTCGGCCGGGTCGCCCAGCAGCTCGTGCTGCCACAGCGTGTAGTCCGTGTACTGCACGGGAAGCGGCTCCCACCCGGGGGCCCGGCCGGCGAGCCGGGCCGCGTACGCCGCCGCCAGGTCGCCCAGCAGCGGGCGCACGGACCAGCCGTCGGTGGCCACGTGGTGGATCAGCAGGACCAGGACCGAGGTCCCGTCACCGGACCGGAACAGCCGGGAGAGCAGCGGCGGCCGGGCGGTGATGTCGATCGCCTGCCGGACGAACGCGGCGACGGCCGCGTCACGTCCCTCCGGTGCGCACTCCTCGACGGTCAACGGCTCGACGGCGGACGCGTCCCGCACCTGCTGGTACGGCTCCGCGTCGGCGCCGGCCGCCAGGACCGTGCGCAGCACCTCGTGCCGCGCCACCACGTCGGCCACGGCGGCCCGCAGGGCACCGGTGTCCGGTACGCCGTCCAGGTGGAGCACGACGGGTGCGTTGTAGGCGGCGGAGGGGCCGTGCAGGCGGCCCAGGAACCACAGCCTGCGCTGGGCGAACGACAGCGGGATCTCGGTCATTGTCCTCAACTGTCCTTACGCGTCCTGGCCCGGCGCGGCGGCGACGAGCGTGTCGATGTGGGCGGCGAGGTCCCGCAGCCGGGGGTTGGCGTAGACCGCCTTGACGGGCAGGGCGACGCCGAGTTCGGCGCGTACCCGCGACACCAGCTTGATCGCGAGCAGGGAGTGCCCGCCCAGCTTGAAGAAGTTGTCGTCCGGACCGATCCGGGTGGCACCCAGCACGGTCGCCCAGACCCCGGCGATCAGCGCCTGGGAGCGGGTCAGGCCCGCGTCGGGGACCTCACCGGCACCGCCCTCGCCCGAGGCCCCGGCCCCGGCCCCGGCCGCGGCGGGCGCGGGCAGGGCGGCCCGGTCCAGCTTGCCCTGGGTGGTGGTGGGGAAGCGGTCCATCGCCACGAAGGCCGCCGGGACCATGTAGGCGGGCAGCGCCGCCGTCAGGTGCGCCCGCAGCTCCGCCGCGTCCGCCGGCCCGGCCGCCGGGTCCTGCGGGCGGTGGTACGCCACCAGGCCCGGCGCGCCGTTGACCTCGTCACGCAGCACCACCACGGCCTCGGCCACCGCCGGATGCGCCGTCAGTGCGGCCTCGATCTCCGGGAGTTCGATGCGGTGCCCGCGCAGCTTGACCTGGCCGTCTGCCCGGCCGAGGTACCCCAGCCGGCCGTCCGGCAGCAGCCGGACCAGGTCACCGGTGCGGTACATGCGGCCCCCCTCACCCGCGGGGTCGGCGACGTACCGTTCGGCGGTCAGGCCCGGACGGCGGCGGTAGCCGCGGCCCACGCGGGGTCCCGCCAGGTACAGCTCGCCGCTGCCGCCCGGCTCCACCGCGCCGAGCTCGTCGTCCAGCACGCGCATGCGCAGGCCCGGCAGCACGGTGCCGATGTGCGGCTCGTCCGCGGCGTCGATCCAGCCGGCCGTGGAGTCCACGGTGCACTCGGTGGGCCCGTAGACGTTCACCGCGCGCAGCACCCCGGCCGCGGACCGCTCGCCGATCCGCCGCCACAGCGCGGGGCCGATCGCCTCGCCGCCGATGAGCAGGGTCAGCGGGCGCGGACCGCCGTCGGCGGTGAGCAGCTCCAGCAGCGGCTCGGCGTGCGAGGGGGTGATGTCCAGGTCGGTCAGGTCCTGCGCGTCGACGAACGCGGCCAGCAGCGCCGGGTCCGCCCGCGTCTCGTCGTCGATCATCACCAGGGTGTCGCCGCGGCACAGCCGCACCCACTGCTGCACGGAGGCGTCGAAGGACGGCGAGGCGTTCCAGCCGACCCGCCCGGCGCCCGGGGCGGCGATGCCCTCGGACTCCAGCTCGGCCAGCAGGGCCGAGGCCGCCGAGCGGTGGATCTCCACGCCCTTGGGGCGCCCCGTGGAACCGGAGGTGTAGATGACGTACGCCAGCCCGTCCGCGGGCACCGGCACCGGCCGGTACTCCTGCTCGGCGGCGGCAGCGGCGTCGGCCCCGTCGGCGGCGGTGAGCTCGGCCACGGCGAGGTGCGGGACCCCCGGCACCAGGACCTCGGCGCCCGCGTCGGCGGTGACGACCAGGTCGGCGCCCGAGTCCTCCACCAGGTAGCGCCGCCGCTCGGCGGGCAGCTTCGGGTCCACCGGCAGGTACGCGGCGCCCGCGGTCAGGGTGCCGATCAGGGCGGCCACCAGGTCCGCACCGCGCGGCAGGGCCAGCGCGACCACGCTCTCGGGGCCGACGCCGCGCTCGGCGAGCCGGCCGGCGATCCGCATGGCCTCGGCACGCAGCGCGCCGAAGCTCAGCTCACGGTCGGCGGCGACCACGGCGGTCCGGGCGGCCGGGGCGAGCGCGAGCCGGTCCAGCAGGTCGACGACGGCGGGGGCGGCGGTCACGGACGGAGCGTCGACGGCGGTGCGGGGACGCTCGGGAAGGACGGCGGTCATGGTGGTGGTCACTCCCCGGAGTAGACGGTGGTCGAGGGCTGGGAGGCGGGGGCGCAGTCGGCCAGCGCGACCGGCTCGCCCATGGCGACGAGGATCTTCCGGTCGCCCTTGAAGGCCTCGCGGCCGTGTGCGCAGAGCAGGTTGTCGACGAGCATGAGGTCGCCCTCGTGCCAGGTCTCGCGGACGGTCACCCGGTCGTAGACGGCGTTGATCGCGTCGACCTCCTCGTCGGTGAGACGGGTGCCGTCACCGAGGTAGGTGTTGAACGGCAGCCCGTCCTCGCCGTACGTCTCCACGAGCACCTCGCGGACGTCGGGGTCGAGGGTGCGGCTGTTCCAGAACGCGAAGTGGTTGAACCAGCTCCGCTCACCCGTGACCGGGTGCGTGATGATCGCCGAACGGCGCTGGCGGGTGACCATCGAGTCGTCGTCCAGCCACTCGAAGCCCACCGTGTTCTGCGTGCAGTACGCCTCCGCGACCGCCTTGTCCTCGGTGGCGAAGGTCTTGTACCAGGGGAGCCCGGCCAGCTCCGAGTAGTTGCGCACCAGCAGCCAGCCGGCCTTCTCGAACCGCGCGACCAGGTCCGGCGGCAGCAGCCGCAGCGCCTCGCGCATGTCCCCGACGGTGGTGGCGCCGCCCTCCTCCGGGGCGGTCACGCAGCCGAAGAGGAGCACGCCGGGGAAGTCCAGGGTGTAGCTGTTCTCGTTGTGCAGCCGGATCGGCTGCACGGCCGGCAGGTCGGTGGAGGAGAACACGCCCTCGCCGAAGTCGGTGCGCGGGGTGGCCTTCTCCTTGTAGCCGGCCCGCTGCGAGACCAGCGCGTCCCGGGCGGCGGCGAAGCCCGCGGCGTCCCGCACCGGCAGGCCGCGCAGCAGGACGGCCCCGGAGCGGTGCAGCTCGGCCTGGATCTCCTCGCGATGGGCGGTCAGCCAGGCCACGGCCTCGGCCATGCCGTCGGTGGCCGGGGCGTGCACGACGACGGGCTTGCCCGCCTCGCGGACCGGCACGATCGGGTCCGTGGCGGCGGGGCCGGCCGGGGCGGGGGCGTCTGCGTAGATGGTCATGAG
>NZ_RPRY01000285.1 GCF_003949795.1 Streptomyces sp. WAC06614 | reverse complement strand
GTCGTGGCCATGGGGGGCACCTCCGGGGCGGGTTGGACGGCATGACGAAGCTCGTGCCGACCAGACTTCCCGGCGCACCCTGTGGTTTTCTTTACGCTTTTCATACTTTACAGGGCGTACGCAAGGGCGTATCCGGCGATCTTCACTTTAGAGGCGAAAGGGGCATCCGGCGCGCTCGCGCCGGATGCCCCTTTCGGCGCCCGTGCTCAGTCCTCGCTGGAGGCCGCCGGCAGCTTGGTCTGGATGAGGTCCATGACCGAGGAGTCCGTCAGGGTGGTGACGTCGCCCAGCTCACGGTTCTCCGCGACGTCGCGCAGCAGACGCCGCATGATCTTGCCGGAGCGGGTCTTGGGCAGCTCCGCGACCGGCAGGATCCGCTTGGGCTTGGCGATCGGTCCCAGGGTGGCGCCCACGTGGTTGCGCAGCTCGGCGACGAGGTCGTCGTCCTCGTGGGCCGTTCCGCGCAGGATGACGAACGCCACGATGGCCTGGCCGGTGGTCTCGTCCGAGGCGCCCACGACGGCCGCCTCGGCGACCGCCGGGTGGGAGACCAGGGCGGACTCCACCTCGGTGGTCGAGATGTTGTGGCCCGACACCAGCATCACGTCGTCGACCCGGCCGAGCAGCCAGATGTCGCCGTCGTCGTCCTTCTTGGCGCCGTCGCCGGCGAAGTACTTGCCCTCGAAACGGGACCAGTAGGTGTCGATGAAACGCTGGTCGTCGCCCCAGATGGTGCGCAGCATCGACGGCCACGGCTCGGTGAGCACCAGGTAGCCACCGCCGCCGTCGGGCACCTCACGGGCCTCGTCGTCCACGACGGTGGCGCAGATGCCGGGCAGCGGGCGCTGCGCGGAGCCCGGCTTGGTCTCGGTGACGCCCGGCAGCGGGGAGATCATCATCGCGCCGGTCTCGGTCTGCCACCAGGTGTCCACGATCGGACAGCGGTCGCCGCCGATGTGCTTGCGGTACCAGATCCACGCCTCGGGGTTGATCGGCTCGCCGACCGAGCCGAGCACGCGCAGGGACGACAGGTCGAACTTGGCGGGGATGTCGTCGCCCCACTTCATGAACGTCCGGATCGCCGTCGGCGCGGTGTAGAGGATCGTGACGCCGTACTTCTGGACGACCTCCCAGAACCGGCCCTGGTGCGGCGTGTCCGGGGTGCCCTCGTACATGACCTGGGTCGCGCCGTTGGCCAGCGGCCCGTAGACGATGTAGGAGTGCCCGGTGACCCAGCCGATGTCGGCGGTGCACCAGTAGACGTCGCTCTCGGGCTTCAGGTCGAAGACCGCGTGGTGGGTGTACGCCGCCTGGGTGAGGTAGCCGCCGGAGGTGTGCAGGATGCCCTTCGGCTTACCCGTGGTGCCCGAGGTGTACAGGATGAACAGCGGGTGCTCGGCGTCGAAGGCCTGGGGCGTGTGCTCGGTGGACTGGCGGCCCACCAGCTCGTGCCACCACACGTCGCGGCCCGGGGCGAACGAGGTCTCCTGGCCGGTGCGCCGCACCACCAGCACGTTCTTGACCTGCGGGCACTTGGCCACGGCCTCGTCGATGGCGGGCTTGAGCGCGGACGGCTTGCCGCGGCGGTAGCCGCCGTCGGCGGTGATGACCAGCTTGGCGTCGGCGTCCTGGATGCGGGAGGCGACCGCCTCGGCGGAGAAGCCGCCGAAGACCACCGAGTGGGTGGCACCGATCCGGGCGCAGGCGAGCATCGCCACGACCGCCTCGGGGATCATCGGCAGGTAGACGGCGACCCGGTCGCCGGCCTGGACGCCCAGCTCGGTCAGGGCGTTGGCCGCCCGGGAGACCTCGTCCTTGAGCTCGCCGTAGGTGATCGCGCGGCTGTCGCCGGGCTCGCCCTCGAAGTGGAGGGCGACGCGGTCGCCGTGGCCGGCCTCGACGTGCCGGTCGACGCAGTTGTAGGCGACGTTCAGCTTGCCGTCGGCGAACCACTTCGCGAAGGGCGGGTTGCTCCAGTCGAGCGTCTCGGTGGGCTCGGTGGCCCAGCTCAGCCGCCGGGCCTGCGTGGCCCAGAAGCCCAGCCTGTCGGCATCCGCCTGTTCGTAGGCCTGCGCCGTGACGTTCGCCGCCGCGGCCAGCTCGGCGGGCGGAGCGAACCGCCGCTCCTCCTTGAGCAGGTTCGCCAGGCTCTCGTTGCTCACCGACATCTCCCTTTCCCAGGGTGTCCGTTGTGTCCCCGGGCATAGCTCATCAGCCGGAGGGCCTGGTGGCAAGGCCCTGTCCGGAAATTGGTGTAGACCTCTAGAGGTCCCTGACGTGCAGGAGCCCCTGCCCGGACGCAGTGTGCGGGAAGGGGCCCCGTATACGTGCACGCTTGCACGGCGTGTCGGGTTCAGAGCAGGGTCATGGCAGTCCCGCGCCGCTACCGCAGGGCGGGCGAGACCGTGTCGAAGACCCGGCAGTCGAAGTGGTCCTCGCCGCCGCTCAGCAGGTACGCCTGCGCCTCGCCGACGTGGAAGTACATGCCGTGCAGCTCCAGCGTGCCCGCGGCGAGCCGGCGGGCCACCGACTCGTGCGCCCGCAGGTGCTCCAGCTGCTGCACCACGTTGGTCAGGCACAGCTGTTCCACGGCGTCGGTCGGGAGCCGGCCCGCGATCCGGGCCCAGGCGTGGTGCCGGCTGGCCATCCGCGCCAGGCTCGGCTCGCCGTGCCGCAGCCAGCGGCGCAGCGGGGTGTCGGGGACGGCGGAGGAGCGCGAGGAGCGGGAGACGTCGGAGGCCGTGTTCAGCAGGGCCTGCATCGCCCCGCAGCCGGAGTGCCCGCAGACCGTGATGCTGTCGACCTGGAGCACGTCCACGGCGTACTCGATGGCGGCGGCGACGGAGTCGTCGCCCGACTCGGCGCCGGGCAGCGGCACCAGGTTGCCGACGTTGCGGACGGTGAACAGGTCGCCCGGGCCGCTCGCGGTGATCATGCTCGTGACCAGCCGGGAGTCGGCGCAGGTCAGAAACAGCTGCGACGGGCGCTGCCCCTCGCGCGCCAGCCGGGCCAGCTCCTCGCGCACGTGCGGCGCGGTGTCCCGCTGGAACGCCCGGATACCGCTGGCCAGTTGACCGGCGCCGCGGCGCGGCAGGCCGAGCGGCACCGACTGGTGCGCGCAGTGGTTGGCCCACGGGGTCCAGGGGCGGCAGCACTGGTGGCCGCGTCCGTCGGCACGTCCGTCGCCGCGGGCGTCCCGGCTCCTGTCCCCGTCCCCTTCCCCGAGGCCGGCCCGCCCGTCCGGTACGGCGCCGCCGACGGCGAACGGGGACCCGGAGGGGCTGATGATCTCCAGGGAACCGCCGTGCGCCAGATGCGCGTCGTGCCAGTCCTTCAGGGTCTCGTACGCGGCGTGGTCCATGAACGAGCCGTCCATCTCGACCACCGCGTGCCCCTCGTGCGGCACCTGGCCCAGCACCCGGCTCAGCCGCGGCACCGCCAGGAAGGTCAGCTGCCCGCGGGCCCGTACGCGGTGCACCCCGTCGGCCGAGGCCAGGGTGATGCGGGTGCGGGCCAGCCGGTGCAGGGCGACGGCCACGGCCATCGCGATGCCGCAGGCGACGCCCTCCAGCACCCCGCCGAGCACCACGCCGGTGATCGTGGCCAGGTAGACCGGAATCTCGCGGTGCCGGGTCACCGTGCGCACGTGCGTGATGCTGACCATCTGCACGCCCACGGCCATCACCAGCGCGGCCAGGGCCGCCAGCGGGATCAGGTCCAGCACCGGGACGAGCAGGGCGGCGGCGAGCACCACCCAGCAGCCGTGCAGGATCGACGACCTCCGGCTGACCGCACCGGACTTGACGTTGGCCACGCTGCGGACGGCCACGCCCGTGATGGGCAGTCCGCCGAGCGCGCCGGAGACGATGTTGGCGGCGCCCTGTCCGCGCAGCTCGCGGTCGAGGTCGGCGCGCGGCGGCCGGTCGGCCGCCTCCCGCTCGGAGGCGATCAGCTTGTCGGTGGCGACCGCCGACAGCAGGGACTCCACGCTGCCGACCAGGGTGATCGTCAGCACGGCCGCGAGGATCCCGAGCACCGGCCCCTCGGGCAGCTCCGGCAGCGCGTGGCTGCGCCAGGACGGCAGGTCGACCCGTGGCACCCGGAACCCGGCCAGCACCGCGAAGGCGGTGGCCGTGGCGACCGCGGCGAGCGCGGCCGGCACCTTGCGCAGGACGCGGCCGGCCCGCCCGGGCAGCCGCGGCCAGCCGAGCAGGACCACGAGCGTGAGGGCGCTGACGGCGAGGGCCGCCGGGTGCGGACTCGCCAACTGCTGCGGCAGGCCGAGCACATTGGCGACGGCGGAGCTCTGCGGGGTACCGCCGAGGACGATGTGGAGCTGGGCGAGAGCGATCGTCACGCCGATGCCGCCGAGCATGCCGTGCACGATGGCGGGGCTGACCATGAGCGCGGACCGGGCCGTGCGCAGCAGGGCCAGGCCGAGCTGGCAGACGCCGGCCAGCACGGTGACGGCGCAGGTGGTGCGCCAGCCGAAGCGCTGGATCAACTCGGCGGTGACCACGGTGAGTCCGGCGGCGGGGCCGCTCACCTGGAGCGGTGCACCGCCGAACCGGGCGGCGACGATCCCGCCGGCCGCCGCGGCGACCAGGCCCGCCTGCAGGGGCGCGCCGGTGGCCAGGGCGATGCCGAGCGAGAGCGGCAGCGCGATCAGGAAGACGGCGATGGACGCGGAGAGGTCCGCGCCGAAGCCGTGCGTGCGTGGGGTCATGTCCCGTCTCCTCTGCTGCGGGGACGAAGCGGCGGGATTTCTCAACACTCGGTAAATGAAAGGTAATGGAGAGTAAAGGAGGGCGCGCGACACAAGGGGCAAATGGTCTAAAAGTTAACTCGCCCGAGTGATTAGGCATTTTGTACGGCTTGTCATACCTTCCTGGGCCCCGCCCCATGGGACGTTTCCGCTCGAAGCAGCGCACACACACCTACGGGCGAGGAAGAGGTGGGCGGAGATGGCCGCCACGAACACCACCAAGAAGATCGCCGGTGGCCTGGTCGCCACCGCGCTGGTGCTCGGCGTCGCCGGATGCAGCGGCTCGGAGTCCGGCCGGCGGCCCGCCTCCGGCCCCCACAAGGGCGCCGCCGCCCCCGAGGCGCCCGGCAGCGTGCTCCGGATGATCGGCGACGGTTCGACGTCGTACACCGGCCCGCAGCCGAACGTCGTCCGGGCCGAGCGCCTCAAGCCCGGTGAGAAGCCGCCCCAGTTCGTCGTGTTCTCCTGGGACGGCGCGGGCGAGGACAGCCAGAAGCTCTTCTCCCACTTCCGCGAGGTGGGCAAGAAGAACAACGCGCGGATGACGTACTTCCTCAGCGGGGTCTATCTGCTGCCCGAGGAGAAACGTTCCCTCTATACCGCCCCCCAGCACGACCCGGGACGCTCCGACATCGGCTTCGGCGACCTCCAGGGCATCAAGGACACCGCGGAGCAGTTGCGCGGGGCCTGGCTGGAGGGCAACGAGATCGGCACCCACTTCAACGGCCACTTCTGCGGCCCCGACGGCGGCGTCGGCACCTGGTCGGTGGAGGAGTGGCGCAGCGAGATCAACCAGGCCAAGAGCTTCGTGAAGAACTGGAAGACCAACTCCGGCCTGAAGCAGGACAAGGCGCTCCCGTTCGACTACGACAAGGAGCTGATCGGCGCCCGTACGCCGTGCCTGGAGGGCCAGAAGAACTTCATGCTGGCCGCCAAGGACATGGGCTTCCGCTACGACTCCAGCGGCATCAGCAAGCAGAAGTGGCCCAAGAAGACGGACGGCCTGTGGGACGTCCCGCTCCAGCTCGTCCCCATGCCCGGCCGCGCCTTCGACACGCTGAGCATGGACTACAACTACATGGTCAACCAGTCCGGGACCACGTCCCAGGGCGATCCCTCCCAGCACGCCTACTGGGGCGACCAGATGCGCGACGGGCTGTTCCAGGCCTTCGACCGCGCCTACCGGGGCAATCGCGCCCCGCTGATCATCGGCAACCACTTCGAGTCGTGGAACGGCGGCACCTACATGCGCGCCGTCGAAGAGGTGATCAAGGGAGTCTGCACGCAGAAGGAGGTCCGCTGCGTGCCGTTCCGCGAGCTGGTCGACTGGCTCGACGCCCAGGACCCCAAGGTCCTGGAGCGGCTGCGCACCCTCGACGTCGGCCAGGCGCCGAAGGAGGGCTGGCCGACGTTCCTGGCCAAGGGCCCGACCGCCCCGCTGCCCGCGCCCCCGGCGCCCGGTGCGCTCACGCAGGCTGAGGAGCAGGGCGGGAGTCCGGACGAGGAGTGAGCCCCCCGGAGGCGGGGCGGGGGTCGGGGCCGGGGCCCTGACCGGACGGCCCGCCGAGGACGAAGCCGGGGTCGACCTGCGCCGCCAGGTCGACCCCGGTCTTGGCGTTGCCCCAGCTCTCGGCGTTGCGCAGGTGGAAGTGCACCATCTGCGCGGTGTACCGCAGCGGGTCGCGGGCGGCGTACGAGCCGTCGGCCGCCTCGTGGAGCACCTCCAGGGCCCGCCGGTCCGCCGGCTCCAGCCGGTCGAAGGGGGCGGGCCGGCCCTTCTCCATCGCCCGGACCCAGTCCGACTGGCCGACCGTCACCAGCAGGTCCTCGCCGACCTCTGAGCGCAGGAAGTCCACGTCCTCCGGGCCGTGCACCTTGTTGCCGACCACCTTCAGCGCCACCCCGAAGTCCCGCGCGTACTCCTTGTACTGGCGGTAGACGGAGACGCCCTTGCGGGTCGGCTCGGCCACCAGGAAGGTCATGTCGAAGCGGGTGAACAGGCCGGAGGCGAAGGAGTCCGAGCCCGCCGTCATGTCGACGACGACGTACTCGCCGGGGCCGTCGACCAGGTGGTTCAGGCACAGTTCGACCGCGCCGACCTTGGAGTGGTAGCAGGCCACCCCCAGGTCCGCCTCGGTGAACGGGCCCGTCGCCATCAGCCGTACCACCGCCCCGTCGAGGACGACCGGCACGGCGCAGGCCTCGTAGACCGGGTTGTCCTCGGTCACCCGCAGCAGCCGGGAGCCGGCGCCGGGCGGAGTGGTCTTGATCATCGCCTCGGCGGAGCCGATCCGCGGGTTGGTGCCGCGCAGATACTCCTTGATCAGCGGGAGGTGCGCGCCCAGGGCGGGCAGGCGGGCGGCCGCCTCCTCGGTCAGCCCGAGAGCCGCCCCCAGGTGCTGGTTGATGTCGGCGTCGACGGCGACCACCGGCGCGTGCCCGGCCGCGAGATGGCGGATGAACAGCGAGGACAGCGTGGTCTTTCCGCTGCCGCCCTTCCCTACGAAAGCGATCTTCATGTTCACGAAGCGTAGTGCCCCGTGCGCGGTGGGTGGTCAAGGCGAGTGAAGAAGACCACTCGAACGTGGGGCGGGAGGGCAAGGTGCGTACGCTCCTGACCTATGAGTACGTCAGCGACCACGCCCGCCGGTCCGTCCGATCCGCTCGCCGCGCTGGCCGCGCTCCCGGGCGTGGCCGAGGCCGTGGAATCCGTCCGCAAGGCCGTCGACCGCGTCTACGGCCACCGGGTGATGCGCCGCCGCAGCGCCGAGATCACTTCCGAGGCCGCCCTGCGCGGGGCGCGCGGGAGCGCGGCGCTGTCCGGCGCCGACTGGGCGCTGGAGGAGGTCCGCCGGCGGACCGACTTCGGCGCGGACGACGAGGCCCGTACGGTGGGCGCCGCGCTGCGGCTGACCGCCGAGGCCGGGCAGCTCCTGAGCATCTGGCGGCAGTCGCCGCTGCGGGTCCTGGCCCGGCTGCACCTGGTCGCGGCCGGCGGTGGCGGGTCGGACGCGCGCGTGGGCCGGCCGCGGCTCGCGGGCGAGCCGGTGGTGGAGCCGCTGGTAGAGCTGCCGCTGCCGGGCGCCGACGAGGTGGCCGGGCGGCTGGACGGGCTCTCGCGGCTGATCGTCGCGGGCAGTGCGGCTCCCGCGCTGGTCACCGCCGCGGTGGTGCACGGCGAGCTGCTGGCGCTGCGCCCGTTCGGCTCGTACAACGGGGTCGTGGCGCGGGCCGCGGAGCGGATCGTGCTGATCAACAGCGGTCTGGACCCGAAGGCGATCTGCCCGGCCGAGGTCGGGCACGCGGAGCAGGGGCGGGCGGCGTACCTGGCGGCGCTGGACGGCTACGTCTCCGGGACCCCGGCGGGGATGGCGGCCTGGATCACGCACTGCGGGCGGGCGGTCGAGTTCGGCGTCCGCGAGTCGACGGCGGTCTGCGAGGCGCTCCAGCGCGGCGCGGCCTGAGGCCGAGGGGGTCCGGGGCTCGCAGAGGGGTCAGGGGCTCAAGGCCCGGACATGGGTTGCGGCGACACCGCACTGCTCATGGTGTCGCCGCTGGCATTCACGCCCAGTTACCAAGCGTCCTCGATAGTGCCCATCAGGTCGGGAACTTTGCCCGTCTCCCTGGTGCGGCTGGCCCGTAATCGACGGGTCGACGTCGCGTGGGTGCTCGGCGTTCATGCTTCGGTCCGTGGGCCTTGCTGCGTTTAAAGATGATCCTCTCGGATGTCCTTGGTCTCGCGGGCCGTGACTCCTTTGTACTCCGCTCGCCAAGGAAGCGGAACCCCTTGCCGCACTTCTTTACTTTCCGGGACGGGTCGGGGCGAATCGGGCGGCCTTGGTCGTCGCAGGTCAGCGGTCCGGCCGCGGGGCGGCCGACCCTGTGCCTTGCGACGACCAGGGCCGCCCGATTCGCCCCGACC
>NZ_RPRY01000284.1 GCF_003949795.1 Streptomyces sp. WAC06614 | reverse complement strand
CCCCCTGCCGGGGCCGGGGCCAGGGCCGGGGCCAGGGCCGGGGCGCGGCCCGGACCCGTTGCCGGAGCCCGCGGCTATTGCGCCGTGGCCGCCGCCTCCGGCGGCAGTTCGTGGGCGAACGAGCACCGCACGCCCACGCCCGCCAGCGACGCCTCGATCTCCACGCTCCGCCAGATGCCCCCGCGCAGTGGCAGCAGCCGCTTGGCCAGCAGCTTGGCCCGGGCCTGCCCGGGCTCCTCGGCCCGGACGGGCAGCGGCAGGGCCGTGTCCGCCGACGTCAGCACCGTCTGCATCATCCACAGGGTGTTGGAGCTGGCCCGGCTGACCTGGTCCAGCTCGTACATCAGCACCTGGACCAGCTGCAGGTTCACCACGAACGCGTCGACCATCGACACCGTCGGCTCGGTCGCCGCGTCGACGCCCCGCGCGTCCGGGCCGTCGGCCGGCCCGGCGTGGAAGTGCACGTCCGCCGTGGCGACGAGCTCCTCCATGTCGACCTCCACGTCACGGATGACGTGGCGCCGCTTCTTGAAGCCCTCGCCGTAGAAGCGGAACCGGCCGTCGCCCAGCCCCTCGTCGAGGCTGCCGAAGTGGGCCTCGGCGTCGGCGCGTACGCCCGTGTCGTGCTCGATCTCGCAGCGCACCCGCAGGGCGCCGACCGCACCGTCGTGGACGGACAGGTGGCGGCCCGGGACCCCGGGGACCTCCTCGGTGCGCACCAGGCGGGAGGAGGCCGGGATGCGCAGCAGGTCCTCCTGCGGCGCACCCCCGGCCCGCAGCACGATCTTGCGCAGCCGCATGCTGGACCGCGCCTCGCCCTGGAGCCCGTAGGCGTGCACCAGGTGCAGTTCGGCGAGCTGCACGCCCAGCACCAGGGCGTCCACGGTGCTCAGGTGCGGCCGCAGGTCCGTGCCGTCCTTCTTGCGGGACCAGTCCGCCGGGTAGCTGACGTCCACGGTGGCCTGGATGCCCGGCCGTTCGACGGCGACGGGGGTGGAGACGAGGTCCCGGACCAGGTACTCGGCCCGCTGGTACCCGCGGGAGAAGAAGCGTCCTTCACCCGGGCCCAGGTAGTCGTCGATCGACTTCAGGGACAGTTTCGTCGCGACGGACACGTCTCACGCACCCGCCGTCGCACCGGCGCCGGCCGCGGCGTTGCCGGCCGCCTTCTCCAGCGCGCTCTCGTACGCGCCGACCAGCTCGCGCAGCGTCCGGATCTCCGTGATGGAGAGCTGGTCGCCGAACGGGTCCACGCCGAGTTCGGTCTCCAGCTGGATCAGCAGCTGGGCGAGCATCAGGGAGTTGACGCCGGACTTGAGCAGCTCGTCGTCCAGCGACAGCTCCTCCTCGTCCGAGCTCAGCACCACGGCCTGGATCTCGCGCTCGATGATCTCCTGGACGTGTCGGTCGTTCAGCATGTGATTCCTCCGTCGATGACCAGTGACTGACCGGTGATGAAACGTGCTTGCGGGGAGGCCAGGAAGAGGACCGCGTCCGCGATCTCCTCCGCCGTGCCGAGCCGCCCCAGGGGGGTGCGGTGCTGGATCTTCTCCCGGTTGCGATCGGTGACGTCCGAGGTCAGCTCGCTGTCGAAGAAGCCCGGCGTGACCGTGTTGACCCGGATGCCGACCGGCCCGAGCTCTCGGGCCAGGGCCCGGCCGAAGCCCTCCAGGCCGGCCTTGGCCGCGGCGTAGACCCCGACCCCGCGGTAGCCGCGGATGGCGTTGATGGACGAGATGTTCACGATCGAGCCGCCGCCGCGCATCATCAGCCGCGCGCACGCCTGGGTCAGGTGCACGGGGGCGGTGAGGTTGGCGGCGAGCAGGTCGTCGATCTTCTGCGGGGCGATCGTCAGGAACAGTTCCTGATGGAGCACGCCCGCGTTGTTGACCAGCAGGTCGACCGTGCCGAAGCGTTCCTTCACGGCCTTCACGAACTGCCTGATCTGTGCCGTCTCCTGGAGGTCGACCGACTCCCAGTGGAAGGCGTCCGGGTGCGCCTGCGCCGTCGCCCCGGTGAACTCGTTGGGCTTGCGGCTGAACGTCGCGACCCGCCAGCCCTCGGCCAGCAGCCGCTCGACGAGCACCCGCCCCAGGCCCCGGCTGCCGCCGCTGACCACGGCCGTCCGCTGCTGGGTCACACCGCGCTCCGGATCTTCTTGAAGCGGTCGGAGTGCGTGTCCGCCTCGGTGACCTCGACCACGACCGGCACCTTGAAGGCCTCCAGCCGGCGGGCGCAGTGCTCGCGCACGGCCCGGGCGGTGGCCCGCTGGTCCTCGCACGGTCCGGTGAGCTTGACGACGGCCTTGACCACCTGGCCGGTGACGTGGCTCGGGCGGCCCGAGACCACGGCGTCGGCGACGTAGTCCAGCTCCAGCAGGACGTTCTCGACCTCGCTGGGGTAGACCTTCTCCCCCGCGACGTTGATCAGCTCGGACTTGCGGCCGAGGATCCGGACGTACTCGCCGTCCGTCTCCACCGCGTCCTGGGTGTTGAAGAAGCCCTGCTCGTCGAAGGGTGCCGGGGCGTTGAGGTAGCCGAGCATCGCCATGTCGGAGCGGATCCACAGGATCCCGTCGACGATGCGGTACGAGAAGCCCTCGCCGCCCAGCTTCACCCACAGGCTGCCGTCGTCACGGGACTTGGTGGGCATGATGCCCAGCTCGGACAGGCCGTAGGTCTGCTTCAGCCGGACGGCGGGCAGGGCCTTGGCCAGCCGGGTCAGGGTGCCCTCGGGCATCGGCTCGGTGCCGTAGGTGACCAGCTTCAGCGAGCTGATGTCGTAGCGCTCGTAGGCCCTCGATATCAGCAGCATGTTCAGGAACGTCGGCGTGGTCGGCAGGATCTGGATCCGGCTGCTCTCGATCGCGGCGCAGACCGTGTCCGGGGTGCGCTCGTCGATGGTGACGAGGGCGCCGCCCTGGCTGAGGGTGTGCAGCAGGGTGTTGATGCCGCCGATGTGGTCCAGGCTGAGGAAGCCGAGGGTACGGGCCGGCCGGGTCGGCGGACCGTACTTGGCGAGCACCTTGGAGAAGTCCAGGACGCTGGCCTTGCTGCGGCCGGTGGTGCCGGAGCTGAACAGGACCAGGCCGGGCACGCCGTCGGCGCGCAGGCGGCCGTAGAGCTCGTGGGCGGCCTCGCGGCCGGTGATCTCCACGCTGCGGCGCCAGTGGTCGGAGTCGATCGAGATGACCGTCTCGACCTCGGCGACCTCCAGGAACTCGGCGCGCTTGGCGGCCGGCAGCGGGGTCATCGGGACGACGACCGCGCCGCGCTCGATGAGCGCGAGCAGGCCCGCGCAGGCCTCGACGCTGCTGACGCCTTCGATGGCGACGACCTGCCCCGCGCGGATGTCGTGGCGGTCGAGGAACTGCCCCCAGTCACCGGTCAGCCGTACGAGCTGGGCGTAGCTGTAGGCAACGCCGTTGAAGACGATGGCGTCGGCCTCGCCGAAGCTCCGCATCCGGTCGAAGAACCAGGACGTCATACGCTTTCCACCTCTTTCACCTCGTTCGTTACGGCCGCCAGCGAGCCGGGCCGGCCGGTGTGCCACAGCGGCAGGTCGAGCGCCGGCGGGACCGGCGCGGCGGGCAGCAGGGACCACCCGTGGATACGTGCGTGGGTGCGCAGGACCTTGTCCCCGCCGACGACCACGGCGGCGCCGGCGGTCCTGAGCATCGGCAGGTCGGAGATGTGGTCCCCGTACGCGATGCAGTGCTCGGGCGTGGTGCCGTGGGCGGCGGCCACGGCCCGTACGGTCTCGGCCTTGGCGGCGGACAGCATGGGCGGCCGGTGCAGGTTGCCGGTGTAGCGGCCCCAGGCGATCTCCGGTTCGGTGCACCAGACCTCGTCGGCGCCCAGGTGTTCGGCGATGGGGTCGAGGACGGCCGGGAAGGAGCCGGAGACGAAGACGATCCGGGTCCCGTCCTGCTGGTGGCGGCGCAGCGCTGCGACGCCGTGTTCGTGGAAGAAGCCGCCTGCGCGCAGTTCCTCGCGGAACCAGTCCTCGGCGAGGGCGGTGACCTCGCCGGCGTCGGCGCCTTCGAGGCTGGCGAAGTAGGCGCGGTTGGTGGCTTCGCGGGGACAGCCGACCTCGTTCATCGCCTTCAGCTCGCGGCGGCGGCTGATGTACTCGGTGGGCGGGTGTCCCACCGCGGAGAGGTAGTGGCGCAGGAAGCGGAACATGCTCGGGGCGGTGGTGAGAGTGCCGTCCACGTCGAAGAATGCGGTGCGGTAGCCGTTCAACTGCGTCTCTCCCTTTCCGGGCGTGATCGGGCCGGCCTGGCGGAGCCGGGGACCCGCGGCCCGGGGGCCGGGGGTCCGGTGCACGGCCCCTTCCCCCGCGGGGGATGTCGAGGGAAGGGGCCGGGCGCGGGGCGTCTGTACCGCTGGAGGATGGGAGCGGGTCAGACGCGTTCGGTGACGGCCGGGGCCTCGACGGGCGGGGCCGTCACCGGGTCGGTGGCCGCGGCGGTCTCCGCGCCGGCGACCTGCGTGGCGGCCGGCTTCTTCAGGCCGAGCGTCACGAGGAAGGTCAGGGCGATGCCCGCGGCGGTGGCCCAGGTCGCGACGAGGATGCCGTCGGTGAGCTGGGCGGGGTCGGTGGTCTCGCCGCCGGCGGCGGTGGCCGCGATGGCGATCAGGACCGCGAGACCGACGGCGCCGCCGATCTGCTGGCCGGTCTGGGCGATGCCGGAGCCGATGCCCTGCTCCTCGTCGGCGACGCCGGTGGTGGCGGCGGCGAACATCGCGGTGAAGATGACGCCCTGGCCGAGCGAGAGGACGATCAGCGGGACCGCGATGACCAGGTACGAGCTCTCCTGGGTCATGGTCAGGGCGAGGGCGACGGTGCCGATCAGGCCGACCGCGAGGGCGATCAGCAGGGTCTTGCGGGCGCCGTAGCTGTTCATCAGCTTCCCGGCGGCGACGGTTCCGATCAGGACGCAGCCGGAGGGGAGCAGGAAGGCGAAGCCGGTGGCCCAGGCGCTGTAGCCCTGGACGACCTGCCAGTACTGGGTGAGGAAGTAGGCGTAGGCGCCGAACGTCGCCATGAACAGGAAGGTGATCGTGGTGCCGACGGTGACGTTGCGGTTGCTGAACAGGCGCAGCGGCATCATCGGGGCGCGGGTCTTGGACTCGATGGTGAGGAAGACCGCGAAGAGCGCCACGGCGCCGATCAGGCAGCCGATGGTGGTGCCGGAGGCCCAGCCCACCTCGGGACCGTTGACCAGGGTGAACACCAGCAGGGTGGAGGCGACGGTACCCGTGATCGCACCGGGGAGGTCGAAGCCCTTGGTGGAGGCCTTGGCCGTCTTCGGCAGCAGGCCGACACCGTAGATCAGGGCCGCGGCGGCGGCGATGACGTTGACCCACATGACGGCCTGCCAGCCGAACCAGTCGGTCAGCAGACCACCGAGGATGGCGCCGAGGACCATGCCGAAGCCACCGGCACCGCCCCAGACGGACAGGGCGCGGTTGCGCTCCTTGCCCTCGGCGAACAGGGTGACCACCAGGGACAGGGTGGCCGGCGCCAGGAACGCACCGCCCAGGCCCTGGACCACGCGGGCCGCCACCAGCAGCCAGGACTCGGTGGCCAGGCCACCGGCCACGGAGGAGGCGGCGTAGAGGAAGAGGCCGAAGAGGAACATGTTCTTCCGGCCGAAGAGGTCCGTGGCGCGGCCGCCCAGCAGCAGGAAGCCGCCGAAGGCGACCGAGTAGGCGGAGATCACCCACTGCAGGTTCTGGGCGGAGAATCCGAGGTCGTTGCCGATGTCCGGCAGGGCCACGAACATGATGTTGTAGTCGATCGCGATGATCATCTGGGCGAAGGCCAGCAGGCCGAGGATCGCTCCCAGACGACGCGGCTTGGCCTGCACGCTGGTGGGCACGCCAGTTCCTTCCGGTCGGGGACGGTCAGGTGGGGGGAGGTCAGTAGCGGAAGGCGTAGGCGAGCCTGCGCGCGAAGGACTTCTTCCGCTGGGACTCCATGTAGGCGAGGTTCGACTGGAGGTCCTCGATGTCGGCGGCGACGCGACGCTCGGCCTCCTCGATCGCCTCGGGGATCGGGACGACGATCGGCAGGTTGAAGATCTCGACGATCTTCTCGATCCGCTCGGGGATCGGTCCGCCGACGACGCGGTACGGGATCTTGATCTCTTCCAGCGCCTCGACGAGCAGGTCGTCGGAGAGCCGGCGGAACGGCTCGGACACCGGGCGGTGACCGTCGGCGTCCATGTCGAACTCCACCGGAAGGTGCACGTAGGCGTCGTACGAACGCTTGGCGCGGTCCTTCTGGATCTCACCGAGGGTGTCGGTGTACTTCTGGTAGAAGCGCTTGGACGTCACGCCCATGGCCTTCTTGACGCCCTGGAACCACCACGGCATGCCGGGGTTGATGCCGACGCGCATGCGGGCCTCGAAGTAGACCCACTCGTGGAACACGCCGCCGTCGGATATGAAGGCGCCGGTCCCGGACTCGTTGACCAGGCGCTCCTCGTAGCGGCGCAGGCCGAGCTTGACCAGCTCCATCGCGTTGAGCTCCATCACCGTCTTGCCGGGGACGAGGTCGACGAGGAGCTCGCGGGAGGTCTTCGCGTGCGTGCGCGGGATACCGGTCGCGATGGAGAGGGCTTCCGTGGTGGTCGACTTACCGGACGAGTAGGTGCCGGATATCGCCAGCTTGAGGTCGGGCTTGTCGGGCCACTGGGGAACCGCGAGCTGCATTTTCGGGTGACCTTTCTCTGGTGGCGCGGGGAGGAAACGGAACGGAGCTGCACGTGCTGTTCGCCCGTTACTGGACGGCGTCGAGCGCCTTGTCGATGTCCACGACGGTGGGCAGGCCCGTGATCTTCAGGATCTTTTCCAGGCGCATCGCCGGAGTGCCGGTGATCGTGTGGACCGGAACACCGGTCTCGGCGAGGGCCGGCAGGAGGACCTCGTCCGAGAGGGTGCGGAAGTTCTCGTTGATCGGCGGGTTCTCCTCCGTCATCGGGAACTCGATGGGGAGGTGGAGGAGCACGTCGTACGCGGTCTTCGCGTGCCGCACCGCCAGCTTGCCGATGTGGTCGGCGACGTTCTCGTAGGCGGCGGTGACCTCGCTGCGGAAGCGGGTGTCGACCGCGGCCAGGGTGCCCGGGGTCGGGCCGGTGACCAGGCGGAGCTTGGCGAAGACCCACTCGTGGACGATCGAGCCGTCGCTGATGAAGCCGGCCGGGTGGGCGGCCTCGTTCAGGGTGCGCTCGGCGAAGCGCTTGACCGTGAGCTGGAGGAGCTCGCCCTCGGTCCAGTTCCAGATGTGCTTGCCCTCGCCGCCGATGGGCTCACGCATGGCGGTGCCCTGCGTGTAGGGCAGTCCGGTTACCTCGGAAAGAGCCTTGGCGAGCAGGGTCTTTCCTGATCCGTAGGCGCCGACAATGGCGATTCTCTGGGTCATGCCCAAATCATTTCAGCGGACCGGCGAGTGTCACAGCCCGCGTTGATGGTGCTATCGCAGCACCTATTGCCGCCACCAACAGCCGGGAAATGGGCGGTCACATGCGGAATTCCCGGCCCCACAAATTCTGGGGCCGGGTGGAGCGAATTCGCAAGCTACTTGTGAATTTCTACCAGTGGTTCCCAGCGGGCCGTTCCCGAGGCCGTGTCGAGCCGGCCGAAGACGACGTCGGCGAAGTGGTTGGCGAAGGCGAGCGTGCCGGGCCCGGCCAGTTCGTCGAGCAGCGCCCGGCGCGAGGCGACGCCCTGCTCGGGCAGCGCGTCCATGGCCACCGGCCAGTCGGGGCGGGCGAACTGGGCCGGGCTGTGGAAGACGTCGCCGAAGGCGATCAGCCGCTGCCCGTCCGCCGCGTCCAGGACGTACGAGGTGTGGCCCGCGGTGTGGCCGGGCGTGGAGCGGGCGGTGACGCCGGGGAAGATCTCCTCGCCGTCGGCGACCGCGCGCAGCCGGCCGTCACCGTCGGGCTGCTGCGGCCAGCCGGCCCATTCGGCGGCGGAGGCGGCGAACACGGCGGAGGAGAACGGCGTACGGGCGCCCTGGCCCGGGCGGAAGGCCCAGCCGAAGTGGTCGTCGTGCAGGTGGCTGAACGCGATCAGCTCGACGGCGGCCGGGTCCACGCCGGTGCTCCGCAGCGCCTCGGGCAGCCCGCCGCCGACGAGCACGCCGAGGGTGGGGTGGGTGTGCGCGGCGGGGATGTCGTGCGGGCCGAAGCCGGCGTCGACGAGCATCGCGCGGCCGCGGTACTCGATGAGCAGGGCGCCGATGGAGGCGGCCAGGTAGCCCTCGGGGTCGAGCAGGGCGGCGTTCTCACCGGCCCAGTCGGCGTCCGTGGTGCCGGGCAGCCAGCGTCGCGGGTCCAACTGCACGTGGCCGTCGGGCAGCCAGGTGACCTTGTGCTCGCCGAGGACCAGCGAACGCGGCGTGCGGGCCGGGGTGTTCCACGGGGTGGCCGTCGCCATGGGGACCTTCCTTCTTCTCTTCTTCTCTTCTTGTTCTCTTGTGCTGCGGTGCTGCGGTGCTGCGGTGCTGTGGGCGCTGCGGTGCTGTGGGCGCTGCGGTGCTGTGCGGCTGTGGTGCTGTGCGCTGTGGTGCTTCGGCGCTGTGGTGCTCCGGCGCCGTTGCTGCGGCGTTCGGGTTCCGCCGGGGGGACGGAGGGGGTGGGGTGGCGCGGCGGTCGGGGCGTGCGGGCCGGGTCGGCAGACGCGGGCGGCCTCCAGGCCGGCGAACTGC
>NZ_RPRY01000283.1 GCF_003949795.1 Streptomyces sp. WAC06614 | reverse complement strand
CCCTACATGACCCCCCACGGCCCCGACCTCACCGCCAGCACCGCCGGCACCCACGTCATCGAACACGCCGGACGCCTCCTCGCCCTCAGCGAAGCCAACCTCCCCTACGAACTCACCCCCCAACTCGACACCATCGGCCCCTACAACTGGAACGGCACCCTCACCACCGCCATGACCGCCCACCCCAAAGAAGACCCCCACACCGGCGAACTGCACTTCTTCGCCTCCTCACCCCTCCCACCCTTCCTGACCTACCACGTGTCCTCGCCCGACGGCACCGTGCTGCGCAGCCAGGAGGTCCCGGGGGCGACCGCCGCCCTCAAGCACGACTTCGCCCTGACCGAGCACTTCGTGGTGTTCATGGAGGGGGCAGTCACCTTCGACCCGACCGAGCATTCCGGCATCCCGTACTCCTGGAGCGACGCCCAGCCCTCGCGGATCGGCGTGATGCCCAGGAGCGAGGGCGGGGCGGCGCAGGTCCGCTGGTTCGACGTGGCGCCCGGCTACGCCATGCACCTCGCCAACGCCTACGAGGACGCCTTCGGCCGCATCGTCGTCGAGGGACCGGCCGTGGGCCGGGAGGGCTGGCAGCGCTCCTGGAACTGGTGGGTCGGCGCCCCTGACCGCGGCGCCGAGCCCAACTCGGGCTCGCGTGCCACCCGTTGGACGGTGGACCTGGCGGCAGGCCGGGTCCACGAGGAGCACACCGACGACCTGGTCGTCGAATTCCCCACCATCAACGACGCGTTCACCGGGCGGGAGCACCGCTACCAGTACGCGCTGTCCTTCCCCGACGACCTCGGCATCGGCACGCACGCGCTCGTCAAGTACGACCGGGTCACCGGGGGCCGCCAGATCAAGCCGTTCGGGACCGGCCGGCTGCCCAGCGAGGCCGTCTTCGTCCCGGCCGCCCCCGCCGACGCGACCGGCACCGCCGACGCGGCCGGCACCGCCGACGCGACCGGGGCGGCCGCCGAGGAGGACGCGGGCTACCTCCTGACCGTGGTCAGCGACCTCAACACCGACAGCTCCCGCCTGCTGGTGCTCGACGCGTCCGACCTCGACCGGGCACCGGTCGCCACGGTCCACCTCCCCCGGCGCGTCCCGGCCATGATCCACGGCTCGTGGATCCCCGACGCCGCCGCCCACTGACGGACCCGGGCGGCGCCCTCCTCACCGGCGGTGCCGGGACGCGTTCGGCGTCCCGGCACCGCTGCGGGATTTCACCGGGTCGGGCGAAGCGGGGGCGTGCGGGTAGCGCGAATGGCCCAGCATCGGGGCACCGGGCGGGCTGTGAGCCGTAGGGACTGTCTAACGTCGGTGCCAAGCACATCGGTCCGCGAAGCTCAGGAGACGCCATGTCCCGGAGACGCCGCTGGATGGTCGGCGCCTGCGTCGGTACGGTCACCGCCGGCCTGCTCTTCATCGGCGGGGCGATCGCCCCCGCTCCGCACGAGGCCTCCGTCCCGCGGGGAACGGCAGGGGGTTCGGGGGGCGGGTCCGCGGTGGGCGTCTACCTCCACTACGGCACGCCCGGCGTCGACCGGATGCGGGGGTTCTCGCACTGGCTCGGGGGGACGGAGCTGCGCGCCGGGCACACCTACCTGCCGGGCGACACGTGGACGAACATCGAGGGGGCTCCCGACTCCCTGGAGAGCTGGGCCCGTTGGCGCAAGCAGCGGTCGGACCGGCTGTTCGTCCTGAACGTGCCGATGCTGGCGCGCAACGAGGCGGGCGTCCCGGACGCGGAGGTCGCGGAACTGCTGCGGGCCGGCGCGCACGGCGAGTACGACCACCACTTCCGGAAGCTGGCCCAGCGGCTGGTCCGTCTCGGGGTGCCGGACACGGTCGTCGTGCTGGGCTGGGAGATGAACGGCTTCAACTACACCCACCGGTGCCGCCCCGACCCCGAGGCCTGGAAGCGCTACTGGCAGCGGATCGTGGGCGCCATGCGCTCGGTGAAGGGCCAGCGGTTCCGCTTCGACTTCGCCCCCAACCGGGGCAGCGACGCCATCGCCTGGACCCGGTGCTACCCCGGGGACGACGTGGTCGACATCATCGGCATGGACAGCTACGACCAGCCGCCCGGCGAGACCTTCGACGACATGGTCACCCAGCCGTACGGCCTCCAGCACCAGGTCGACTTCGCCAAGCAGCACCGCAAGCGGATCTCGTACCCCGAATGGGGGTTGTTCCGTCACGGCGACAACGCCGAGTACGTGCGCGGGATGCTCGGCTGGATCGCCGAACAGCGGCCGCTCTACCACAGCATCACCGACTACTGCCCGCACGGCGTGTGGCAGTGCGACCAGAACCCCCACTCCGCCGAGGTGTTCCGGGACTTCCTGGCGGCCGGCCACGGACGGTAGTCTGCCCGTTCCGGTGGGTGCGGAAGGGTGAGGGCATGCGCACGTTGACCTTCGTCGTCGGTACGGGCCGCAGTGGGTCGACCGCGTTGTCCGGGATCCTCCACGCGCATCCGGAGGTGCTCAGCCTCAACGAGCTGCTGTCGTCGGTGCAGAGCCGGGGGCTGCCCGAAGGCCGCCTGGACGGGGCGGAGTTCTGGGAGCTGCTGGCCCGCCCCAACCCGTTGTTCGAGCGGATGATCCGCAACGGCGTGCCGATGCCGGAGTTCCTGTACACCCGCCGCCCCGGCCGCTTCGCGACCGCGACCACGGGCATTCCCGCCCTCTGTCTGATGGTGCTGCCGCACCTGACCGAGGACCCGGACGGGCTGTTCGACGACCTGGCGCAGCAGGTGCCCGGCTGGCCCGCGCGGACCGCCGCCGAGCACTACGAAGCACTGTTCGACCTGCTGGGCGTACGGTTCGGACGGACGGCGGCGGTCGAACGGTCGGGCTATTCGCTGGAGCGGGTGCCGCTGCTGCGCAGGGTCTTCCCGCGGGCGCGGTTCGTGCACCTGTTCCGGGACGGACCCGACTGCGCCCTGTCCATGAGCCGGCACACCGGCTACCGGCTGATCTTCCTGCTGCGGGAGATCCTCGCCCGTACCGGTGCGGAGCGGGTGGAGGACCTGACCGAGGATCAGGTCCGCTCCCTGCCGCCCGAGCTCGCCCCTCTGCTGGGCGAGGAGTTCGACTCCGGCCTGGTGCGGGAACGGGAGCTGCCCACGGCCGGTTTCGGGGCGCTGTGGTCGGAGCTGGTGGTCCGGGGCACGGCCGCGCTCGACGCGGTGCCGGCCCCGATGCGGACGACCCTGGCCTACGAGGACCTGCTCGACGCCCCGCGCGCGGAGCTGACGCGGCTGGCCGGTTTCATCGGGGTGGAGCCGCTGCCCCGGTGGCTCGACGCGGGGACGGCCCGGCTGGACGGCAGCCGCCGGGGCGCGTCCCGGCGGCTGCCGGAGGCCGAACGAGACGCCCTGCGGCAGGCGTGCGCGCCGGGCACCCGGGCCCTTGACCGGGCCCGGGACGGCCGGCAGCAGGGAGACGAGCTGCTGCTCCGCCGGCGGTGACCGGGAGGGCCGGGCCCGCCCGGGCCGTACGTCGCCGCCCGGGGCCCGTCTCAGCCGAGGGTCTGCTGGTCCTCGACGTCGCAGTCGGTGTAGGTCGTGGGCCGGGTCATCAGGGCCGAGAGGTGCTGGGCCAGTTCGCTGGTCTCGGGGGCGTTGCTGTTGGCCATGGCGGCCTCGTAGGACTCGAACTCCACGACGACGAGGTAGCGGTGGGGGTTCGCGCGGTCCTTGAGGAGGGTGCGGGCGGTGGGGGTGCCGGAGCGGCCCTCCGCGCGGACCCGCTCCTCGTAGCCGCGCAGGAGGTCCCGGACCTCGTCGATGCGCTCGGTCTCGAAGTCGATGATCTGTGCGAACTTCATGATTCCGGTTCCTCCTGGCGCGTGGCGGCCCCACCGCGGGAGCCTGTGCTCCCCCAGCAAACACCGTCCCGACCCCGGCCTCCGGTCGAACACGCGGCGGGCGGCGGACCCGGCCCCCTACGGGAGCAGGGCGCCCGCCAGGAAGCCCAGTCCGGTCGCGGTGAACAGGGCGCCCACCGCGGTGAAGAGCTGCCACAGGGCGGGGCCGTCGCCCGCCGGCGTCCAGCGGGTGGGGTCCGCCGGGTCGTAGCGCACCTGCACCCGGCGGCCCGGGGCGGGCACCTTGTCGCGCGGCCGGGCGAGGGCCGACGTGGTCTCCATGCGGCGGCCGTCGCCCGTGGTCCAGGCGATGACCGGGGCGTAGACGGTCGTACCGCTGCTGCGCAGGGTGACGGTGGCGTCGGAGTCCGCGTCCTGCATCCGGGAGGCTTCGAGGCGGACGACCACGCCCTCGGCCGTGGCCCCGTCCCGCAACAGCCTGCGCACGCGCCGGACCTTGGCGTACGACGCCGCTGCGACGACCGTGCCCAGCGGGGTGAACACGAGCGCCAGGATCCAGGGGGTGAGGGAGGGGGACATGCGGCAGAGCCTACCCGGCGGGGCCGGGAGGCTCTGCGGGGCCTCAGTCCTGCCAGTAGAACAGCAGTGTGTGCACGTCGAGCGGGATCCGGGCGCCGAAGTAGTAGACGCCGAGTCCCGTCACGCGGACGGCGCCGCGCTCCGCGTCGATCCACCGGAACCCGGCCGCTTCGAGGGCCGCCCGGGCCTCGGGGTCGTCCTCGTGGTCGCCCGCGTAGGGACCGAGGGTGCTGAGGAACAGCTCGCGCCCGTCGCCGTACTCGATCACGTGGTACGTGCCGTCGCCCTGCCGGTGCGCCTCGCCGCAGGACACCGGTGGCCGCGGGGCCAGTCCGGCCGCGCCCAGGGCCGCGGTGGCACGGCGCAACTGGGCCTCCTGGTCCGGTGGTTCGGGCGGTTGCGTGCACAGCTGCTCGATCCGCCAGCGCGGGTCGCTCTGCTTCTCGCACCAGGCCCCGTACTCGTGCACGATCGCCCGGCGCACGTCCTCCGCCAGGCCCTCGACCTCGACCCGCGGCCGCCCCAGCGCCTCGTGGACCGCGCGGGTCTCGGTGACGTCCTCCGTCAGCCGGTGCAGCGCGTACGCCGCCCAGAGCGCGGCGTCGACCGTCGGTGCGGCGGCGAGGTAGCGGCGCAGCCCGGCCGGGTCGGTCAGGTAGTCCTGCATGAGGTGGGCGACCCCGGGGTCGGGGTCGGCGAGCGCGGCGGTCACGTCCTCTCCGGCGTGCCACCGCCGGCGCCACCGCCACGCCCGGGCCTCGGGGCGGGCGTCGTCGAGGCGGTCCAGGACCGCCGCGGCGCCGTGGCGTGCCACGAGCGCGTCCAGTCCGGCGTCCCCGGTCTCGCGGCTGTGCCGCCAGTGGCTGAAGGCGAGTTCGGCCAGACCGGGCGCGGCCGTGAGGTCGCCGAGCCGGCCGCGCGCGGCGAGTGCCGCCTCCGTCATGCCGTAGGCGCTCTCCTCGCGCCGGTCCTCGTGGCGCAGCCAGGGCAGCAGTTCCTCCCGGTCCGAGAGGAGGTCCAGCAGGGCCTTGCGCACCACGCCCGTGTCGGTCCGGTCGTACAGGCAGGTGAGCAGGTCGTCGAGCCGGCTCGGCGGGACCCGGCCGGCCAGGGCCTCGACGCAGGCGAGCCGGCGCCACCACGGCTCCGCGCGGTCCACGGCGCAGCCGGCCAGGGCCTCGGCGTCGTACGCGCCGAGCCCGGCCGCGTCGACGGCGCCCGCGGCGGGGGCGAGGGTCTCGATGCTGGGCATCCGGGGATGCTACTGCGCGTCAGGCGCCGGCCACCAGCATTCCGCCCGTGGCCAGCATGGTGGCCGCGACCAGGCCGTCCAGGACCCGCCAGGCCTTCGGCCGGGACAGGACGCCGCTCAGGAGGCGGGCACCGAAGCCGAGGGCGGTGAACCAGCCGAGGCTGGCCAGGGCCGCGCCCGCGCCGAAGGCCCAGCGCAGGTCGCCGCGGTCGGAGGCCAGCGAGCCGAGCAGGAGCACGGTGTCCAGGTACACGTGGGGGTTGAGCCAGGTCATCGCCAGGCAGGTCAGGACCGCCCGGCGGACGGTCCCGGCGTCGGGGCCGCCGGCCGTCAGCGTCGCGGCCGGGTCCGGGCGCAGGGCCCGCCGGGCCGCCAGGAATCCGTAGCCGAGCAGGAACGCCCCGCCGGCCAGGCCGACCGCGGTCAGCGCGGCCGGCCAGGCGGTGACCACGGCGCCGACGCCCGCCACGCCGAGCGTGATCAGGACGGCGTCGGAGACGGCGCAGATGGCGACGACGGCGAGGACGGCGTGCCGTCGGACGCCCTGGCGCAGCACGAAGGCGTTCTGGGCCCCGATGGCCACGATGAGGGAGAGTCCGGTGCCGAACCCGGCGAGGACGGCGGTCAGGAGGGGGCCGGTGCTGGTGAAGGCGGCGAAGCTGCTGGTCATGACCTCGACCGTAAGGAAAGCGTAGGGATGAGTACAGCTAAGGATTCTTAGGTAGCTTTAGCCATACTTCACTCATGGACGAACTTCCCCTGGACCAGGTCCGGACCCTCCTCGCCGTGGTCGACGAGGGCACCTTCGACGCCGCGGCCGCCGTCCTGCACGTGACTCCCTCCGCCGTCAGCCAGCGCGTCAAGGCCCTGGAGCAGCGCACCGGGCGGGTGCTGCTGATGCGGACCAAGCCGGTGCGGGTGCCGATCGCGGTCAACGCCGACTCGCTGGCCACCTGGTTCCTGCCCGCCCTCAGCGACGTACCGCAGGATCCGCCGATCTGCTTCGAGCTGTACCGGGAGGACGAGTCGCACACCACCGCCCTGCTGCGCGAGGGCCGGGTGATGGCGGCGGTCACCTCCTCGCCCGACCCGGTGGCCGGCTGCACGGTACGGCCGCTGGGGCTGGCCCGCTACCGGGCCGCGGCCTCGCCGCAGTTCGCCGCCCGGCACCTCGCCGGGGCGCCGGCCGAGGACCTGCGCGTGGCCCCCACGGTGGCCTTCGACGCGCGCGACGACCTCCAGGACGCCTTCGTACGGTCCCTCACCCGGGGCCGGTCGGGCGCCGGTCCGGTCCGTCACCTGGTGCCCACCTCGGACGGGTTCCGGGACGCGGTGGCCGCGGGACTCGGCTGGGGGATGGTGCCGGAGCCGCAGGCCGAGCCGCTCCTGCGGGCGGGGCGGCTGGTGGAGCTGGCGCCGGACCGGCCCATGGACGTCCCGTTGTACTGGCAGCAGTGGAAGCTGGACTCCCCGGCGCTGTCGACCGTCGCCGAGGTGGTCGCGGCGGCCGCCGCCGGGGCGCTCCTCCCGCACCGCCGGACGCGCAGGCCGTGAGCGGTCGTCAGGAGATCGATTGTCAGTGGTGGGTGCGAAGGTAAGTGCATCGAGTTCGCACAACCGAGGGGGAAGCGGTCATGTCCGCACGCCGGTCCAGCCAGAACTACATCAATCACGTCGCTCTCGTTCTCGACGCCAGTTCGTCGATGTCGCACCTGGCCGGTGCGGTCGTCGAGGTCGCCGACCAGCAGATCGCCTATCTCGCCCGCCGGTCGCGCGAATTGGACCAGGAAACGCGTGTCACGGTCTATGTCTTCGCGGACACGGTGGAATGCGTCATCTACGACAAGGACGTCCTGCGGATGCCGTCCTTGAAGCAGCTCTACCGGGTCGGCGGCATGACGGCGCTGCTGGCGGCCACGCTGAAGTCGCAGCGGGAGCTGGCGCAGACGGCGCAGCTCTACGGGGACCACAGCTTCCTGACGTTCGTGCTGACCGACGGCCAGGAGAACGCGAGCCACCGCGGCCCGGACGCGCCGGCCAGGGATCCGCGGGCGCTGGTGCGGGCGGTGTCCGAGATGATCGAGACGCAGGAGGACAACTGGACGCTGGCCGTCCTGGTGCCCGACCAGATGGGCCGGCGCGAGGCGATGCAGTGCGGTTTCCCGAAGGACAACGTGGCCGTCTGGGACGCCACGAGCACCCAGGGGCTGGAGGAGGCCGGGCAGGTCATCCGGGAGGCCACCGAGAAATTCATGGTGGGCCGCACCAAGGGCATCCGGGGATCCCGGGCGGTGTTCTCCACGGGCGCCGAGGCGGTCAACAAGGACACCATCAAGGCGGCCGGTCTCACCCCGCTCAAGTCCTCGGACTACCAGCTCATTCCGGTGACCCGCGATGTGGCGGTCCGGGAATGGGTGGTGGAATGCGGGCACGAATTCCGTAACGGTGGCGCTTTCTACGAGCTGAGCAAGTCGGAAAAGGTCCAGGCGCGCAAGCAGATCGCGGTGCTGGAGAAGAAGACCGACCGGGTCTTCACGGGGCCGGAGGCCCGCGCCCTGCTCGGGCTGCCGGACGCGGAGGTCCGGGTGAAGCCCGACCAGAACGACGACTTCACCATATTCGTGCAGAGCACCAGCGTGAACCGGAAGCTGGTGGCGCAGACACGGCTGCTGCTGATGACCTCCTGACGCTCCGCCAGGCACCGGCGACCGAGCACGAGTTGCTAACCTGTGGCCAATGTTTGGCATCAGTGTCCTCTCCGAGGACTTCGCCGCCGCCCCCTACCGCCACTTCGCCCGGTCGCAGGGAACAGACTCCGGTGCACTACGGGCCGGCGATCGACAGCTACTTCGTCTCCCGGTGCCAGGACGTGCGGCGGGTCCTCACCGACCAACAGGCCTTCGACACAGAGACGTTGCGGGCGCGCGCCGAGCCGGTGATGCGCGGGCGGGTGCTCGCCCAGATGAACGGGGCCGAGCACCCGCCAAGCGGAAGATCGTCGTGCGGGCCTTCACCGGCCCGGCGCTACCGCGAGACCGGCCTCTCCCCACGGGGCCCGGTGTCCCTCCCGCTGGACTTCACGCCCCTCCGGGCGCCGTAGCCCGGTGCCCCCGTACGCCC
>NZ_RPRY01000282.1 GCF_003949795.1 Streptomyces sp. WAC06614 | reverse complement strand
CCCGCCACCCCGCTGAAGATCACCAAGCCGGTCGCCCCGGCACCCGCACCCGCCCGATCGCGGATCACCCGCTGACCGCCCCGCCCATGGACCGCACTCCGGAGAAGTCCCTGTCCGCCCCACAGATCACCGTCGTCATCGCCACCCAGCTCCGCCCCGAACGCCTGCCCTACCTGCAGGAGATGCACGCCAGCCTCACCCGGCAATCCGCGCCCTGGGAGGCAGTCCTCGTCCTCGACGGCGCCGACCCCGCCCTCGTACCTGCCCCGATCACCGCCGACCCGCGGGTCAGGACCCTCGTACCTGCCCCGCCCGGTCGGCGCCGCCTGCGCTCGCAACCTCGGCCTGAACGAGGTGCGCACCGAGTTCGTGAACTGGGCCGACGACGATGACGTCTTCCCCGACTGGAGCCTGGGCGTGCGCCTGGACACCTTCACCGACGACCTCGGGTGGGTCGCCGGATACAGCGAGGACTTGCTGCCGGACGGCTCCCGGCGCCTATGGGAGTGCCCGGCCCCGCCCGGCTACCATGCCGCTGGCGACGTCGTGACTTACTGGCCCCGGCCGCAGGACACCATTCCCATCGGACCGACAACCATCCTGGCCCGCACCCGCCTGGTCCGGGCAGCCGGCGGCATGGGCGGCCTCGTCCAGGGCGAGGACTACATGGCCGCCGTCGGCGTCACCACGCTGGCGCCCGGCGTACTGCTCCGGCTGCCCGTCTACCGGTACCGCAAGCACGACGGGCAGATGACCCGCGGCGCGCAGTACGAGGAGTTGGAGCTGGCGGCCCGCCGCCATGCCCACGCGTTCGGGCACGGCCTGCGCAACGCCTTCACCCGCCGGGCGTGAGCATGGACGACCGTACGACGTCCCGTGCCAGGGGCCTGGCACAGGTCATCCTCGCTCTCAGCCCGGCCGACGGTCTGGTCGCCGTCGCCCTGGGCGAGCAGTACCGGTGGGCCGAGACCGCTCTTCAGCTCACGCCCGGATTCGAGCGGCGCCCCGACGGCACGTACGCCCTGCGCGACGTGGACAACCGCCACACCCATCCTGCGCGCCCTTGCCGACACTGCTCGCCGGCACCGTGTCCACCTCTTCGGCGGGCCCCGCACCTACCTGGGCGACTACGCCACCGCACTAGCCGACCGCCTGCCCGGGGAGTGGACGGTGAAGGTCGAGGTCTACGCCCACCCCGTATGGCAGGAAGACCTCGTCCCCTTCCTGTGGGACACCGGCGAACTCGTCGACTCCGTCGAACACGCCCGTATCCCGTACGCCGCCGAGCTCACCAACGGCGCCGGCACCAATCTCCTCCTGGTCGAACGGCCCGGACGTGCCGACGAGTACCTTCTCGGCGCCTTCGCCAGCGCCACCTTCGACGACAACTACGCCGACCCGCACGCCCCCAGTGCGATCGTGCTTCCCGCCGACACAGCCCATGCGGTCCGCCTGGTCACCGGAACGTCCCTGCCCTCGTACGAGCAGGCCGTCCACGACCGTCTCCTAGCCGCCGTCGAAGCAGCACATGGCAGCTCGAGGAACTGCATGCGGCGTGGACGGCGATCCAGCAATCCGGCAACTACACCGACGGCATCCGCCTGGACCCGGCCATGCTCGGACACACCGAGCAGCAGTACCTCGAAGAGAGCTCCGTGGAGTGGCGCCGACTGCGCCCCCACGCCGCGGAGCTCCTCTCCCGCACCCGCCCCTCGGCGGCCACCGAGGACACCGCCTCCCTGGACCGCCTCTCCCAACTGCTCCCGCCTGACGCGGCGGTCTCTTCATGGCCGGCGGCACCGTCCTCGCCCGCCGCACTGGCTCCAGGCACTGCCGAGAGTCTCCGCCAGTGGCGGGCGGACGCGCCGGCCCTGCTGCGGCAAGCCCGAGCCTCCCGCCCCGTCGGCCCTACGTGCACGGTCCGACCTGCACTTCCTCCTGCGGCCACAGCGGCGCCCTCCATCCCCGGGCGAGCACCCCGCAGTCGATGATCCCCCAACCATCAGGACGCCCCCATGCAACCGCACTTCCATTTCGGGCTGCACGCTGAGCACGGTGTGGTCGCCCGTCCCACCACAGCCATCACTGCGCACCTCGCGGCCTGGTACCTGGAGCGCGAGCAGTTCGAACCCGTACCAGGCCACGCGGATCTGTTCCGGTTGACCCAGCCCGATCACGACCTGCGGCGTCGTGCCCGGCAGACCGTCCATGACCTGCGCCGACATGGGTTCACCGTGCACGCGGACCTCTCCCTCGATCCAGCGGAAACCGCCCCGCCGAACGCCCCGATCCGAGCGAACTCTGCGGCCGAACGGCTGGCTCGCATCGCCCGAGCCGCTGCCGCCCGGCCTCCGCAGCACCGGGTAAACGGCCCCCAGGTCACGTCCGTGCCCGTACCCGCCCTCGGTGCCCGCTCCCCGGCTGCCCACCGAGCCCGGTGATCACAGGGCACCGTTCCCCGACCTGAAGACCGCCTCGCCCACGTCCCCGCCCAAGGCCACCTGTCCTGCCTCCGACCGCCACCCCACCACCTTCCCTCCACCACCGATAGGAGATCCGCCTTGCCCGAAGCACCAGCAGAGCCGTTCATACCAATCCGGCACAGCATCACCGGCGAGATCACCACCACCGGCTACAACGCCGCCGCCCGGCGGATCCTGCTCCAGGACGGCTTCGAAGAGACACCAAGCTGCGGCTGCCACGCAACGGAACCCGGTACGGAGCGGACGCAAGGTCCTGCTCGGCAGCCAGCAAGCTGCTCGTCGCCGGCCATCCCCTGCACCTGTACTGAGCCCCCGCTCGGCCGGTGAGCGCCGACGTACGCCTCGGTTGGCCCGGTCGCCGATGTCGGCACAGTCCGTGATCCGCCCCGAGAGCGGCCAGCCCCTCCAGCGCATCGCCAACCCCGCTTGCTCCCATACCTGTTGAAGGACCCTCGTTTTGACAACACCCGGAACGCCTACCAGTCCAGCACGGACCAAGGGCGGCGAACTACGGGCCAAGGTGGCCCGACTGCTGGCCGACCGGCCGGCGGACACGCTCACCATCGGGGACATGGCCCGGCAGCTGGGCCACTCCCACGGCGCCGTCCGCAACGCCGCGCTCACACTGGTGCGACGCGGCGAGGCCGACCAAAGCGGAACGGGACAGCCGGAGTTCCGTGCGAACGCGAAGACCGCCGCAGCCGCGCAGACCGCTGTGATCAGCCCGCCGGGCACCCACGCCCCCCGCACCCAGGCGGCCACGACCCGCACGACGACTCCCGCGGCGGCCACGCCCAGGCAGACCGGCCCGATCCGCCGCGCGGGGGGCCAGCTCTACCACCCCCGGGAGCTGGCCGACCTGCCCGACGTCGAGGCGTTGAATCGCCTGCGCGACGCCGACGTGCCGGTGCTGCTCTACGGTCCTCCGGGCACCGGCAAGACGTCGCTGGTGGAGGCGGCGTTCCCGGACCTGCTGACCGTCGCCGGTGATGGCGACACCACGGTCGGCGACTTGATCGGCGAGTACACGCAGGCCGACGGCGGAGGCTACGTCTTCCAGTACGGTCCGCTGGTCACCGCGATGACCGAGGGCCGCGCCCTGCTGATCGACGATGCCACTCTGATCTCGCCGAAGGTGTTGGCGGCGCTGTATCCCGCGATGGACGGGCGCCGGCAGATCCAGGTCAAGGCCCACAAGGGCGAGATCATCAAGGCCGAGCCGGGCTTCTACGTGGTGGCGGGCCACAATCCCGGCGTCCACGGTGCCGTTCTGACGGAGGCGCTGTCGTCCCGGTTCAGCGTGCAGATCCAGATCGGCACGGACTACGACCTCGCCCTGGCCTTGAAGATCGATGCCCGGGTGGTCCGGGTCGCCCGACACCTCTCCCGCCAGGTCGACCTCGGCGAGCTGGGCTGGGCCCCCCAACTGCGCGAACTGCTCAGCTACCAGAAGACCGAGGCCGTCCTCGGCACCAACGCCGCCCTCGCGAACCTGGTCGGCATCGCTCCTCTGGAGGATCGCGACGCTGTCGCCGACGCCGTCATCAAGGCTGTCGGCGTCAAGAAGATCGCGCCCCTCACCCTCGGCAAGCAGCTTCCCACCTCAGCCGCCCGAAAGCCTCCGGGCAGCACCGTCTCCGCGCACCGGGGCCGCTCGCGATGAGCGCCCACCACCACGTCCAGTACCCCGCCACCACGCCGGACGACGAAGCTGACCTCGCGCGATGGGACGACGACGGCGCCCCGCCCGCGCAGCCGCGTTCCTCCCCGGACGTGTGGCTGCGCGTGGGAGCCGAGCTCGGTGACCGGCTGGTCGCCCTCTCCGGCCGCCAGGACCTCCTCGTCACCTGCCGCCCCGGCACGCGCAGCGGGGCACCGGCCGCGTTCTACCCCACGTTGGGCGAGGTCGAGTTCGACGCCGGCCTGTTCGCCCCGCTCCAGGCCCACGAGATCCATCCGCGGATCGTGGGCGACGAGGAGCGCTACCCCGCCGCCTGGGGAGTTTTCGTGCACGAGGCCGCGCACGCGGCCCACTCCGTCTGGACACCGCCTGCCGGAGCGGACCCCCGGGTCGTCGAGGCCGCGTTCCTGCTGGAGGAGAGCCGCGCCGAAGGCGCACACCTGACCAGGCGGCCCACTGACCGCACGTACTTGCGCACCAGTGCCCGCACCCTGGTCATGCCCGACATCGCCCACCCCACCCTCCCGGGCATCGAGCACGCCGCCTCCGTGGCGGCCCTGATCCTCGGCCGCCGCGACGTCGGCATCCTGGACGCCGGCGAGACCCGGGCCGTCGCCGACCTGTGCGAAAAGGTGCTGGGCGCAGACCTGCTGACCACCCTCACCCACATCTGGACCGCAGCGCACCAGTGCGCCGACCACGACGCCACGACCATGCTCGCGCACGGTCAGGAATGGTGCAACGCTCTGGACATCGCGGCCCCCGCCCTGCCCGTGCCGGAGAACCTCGTCGATTTGCTGTCCGGCGCCGTGGGAGTCGTCATGGACAGCACGGCCGCCACCGACGCCGCCGACTTCGCGGAACAGGCAGCAGCGAACAACGCCATGGCCGCACAGTCCAAGGTACAGGCTCAGGACCGTGCCCAGCGGGCCAGCCAGCGACGCCAAGCCGCCGCCACCGCCAAGTCGGTCTTCAACGCCCGCGGCACCGTCAGCCCCGACGGCACACCGGCGCCCCGCAGCAACCCGGTCACCGGTACCCGCCGGCCCACCGCCGCCGAGCAGAGTGCCGCCTCGCGCCTGAGCCGCGCCCTGCGTGCCGCCGCCTACCGTGAGCGGACCGAGGAGCAGACCACCAGCCCCACCCCGCCTGGCCGCCTCAACATGCGCGCGGCCCTCGCCCGTGACGCTCAGCGCGCGGCCGGGTCGGTCCCCACCGCGGAACCGTTCACCCACACCCGCCGCCGGAACTCCCCCACCCCACCGCTGCGTGTGGGTATCGCCGTCGATGTCTCCGGCTCCATGCGTGCCGCCTGCGCGCCCGTCGCGTCCGCTGCCTGGATCGTGGCACGCGCAGCAGCCCTGACCGACCCCGACTCCCGCACCGCCACCATCGCCTATGACAGGCACCTGACCGCACTGACCCGGCCCACCCACCGGGCACCGGAGCGCGTGTCGACGTTCAAAGCCAACGGCGGCAGTCACAACCTCGGCGACGCCATCGACGCACTCGACCACGGCCTCGAACTCAGCCGCCCCGGCGCCGGCCGCCTCCTCGTGATCGTCACCGACGCCCGGTACAACAGCGACGAAACCGCTCAAGCCGTCACCCGCGTCAAGCAGCTCACGACCGCTGGCTGCGCCGTACTCCAGCTCACCCTCACCGCGAATTCCCAGCACCTGCCGGGGACCACCCTGCTGCACCTGCCCCGGCCCTCCAGCGCTCCCGTCGCCATCGCTGCGGCGGCCACAGAGGCCATCCGCAGGACACGCTGAGACGACGCAGAAGGCGGAAGCGTCCCGAGACCACCGTCAAGCACTCCAGGCCACTTCCGTTCGCCGTAGGAATCGTGCATCTGATGCACGACCCTCCGCAACGACGCAGGCCACCACCCCAACCGCCAACGAAAGGCACCTGAATTGAAGCCCCAGACCAGCAGCCCGACCTCGAACGTGAAGCCCATCAAACGGAATTCCCCGGGGGTCCCCACATCCTTCGAGGTCATCCACAGCTGTGGACACGCCAACACCCACGACTTGAGCGGTCGTTCGGCGGACCAGCGCGCCGGATACGCTCGATGGCTTGCCGCCCGGCAGTGCACCGACTGCTGGCGGGCTGATCACCAGGCGGATGCCGCCAGCACGGCCGAATGGCTGGCCGCCAAGCGCGCGGACGAACAGGCCGCCGCCGCGGACTGGGCAACCCAGTTCGACATGCCGCCCCTGGAAGGTCCCGAGAAGATCCTGGGCTGGGGCGAGCGCACCCGCCACCAGCTGGTGACCCGCGCATACGCCGCGCTGGTCACCGAGGGTACGTGGGACGAAGCCGACTGGGCGCAGTTGGAGGAGCAGGTCCGGCTGCTGACGCGGGCAGGGTGGTGGGTCGACCAGCGCGAGGCCGAGGGGACCGATCTGCCCGAGCTGCTGGAGGCCGCCGACGACCGCGACCGGCCCACGGAGAACCCGTTCCGGTAGGTGCGCGGCGCGCAATATAGCCGCCGATCCCCGGTTTCGGAAACCGGGGATTCTCCGGACCCTTTGTCTTCCACCGCCGCCCAGCGCCTTCGTGGAGGACCCTCCGTGCCCGAGACCCGCCCCGTGTATCTGCCGCCCGACCCGCTCACCCCGGAGCGGGACATCACCCACCAGCACTTCCGCCCCGGCGAGCACGTCGTGATCTTCAAGGGCGCCGCCGGCGGAGAGCTGTGGGGCGATGCGATGAAGGTCGTGGTCGACTCCTGGCACACCCCGACAGACGAGGACGGGTGGCGGCTGCTCGACCCCAACGGAGGCGACCGCTCCTACGTCACAGCCCACCCCCGCTACCTGGTGCACCTGTCCAAGCGGTGCCCGGAGTGCTTGATGCACCAGAAAGCGCTGCGGGAGTACCTGGTCAAGCGCCTGGGGGACAGCGAGGAGGTCGTGGACTGCAACTGGTACTCGCTGACCGCGCTCCACCAGCTCGTCCACATCGCCGACGCCAGACCCGGGCGCTGACCACAGCCGTCCTGCCGATGCGAGAAGGCGTCGGCCTCCAGTCGGCCCCCGATATGCCCGACCCCGAGCGAGACCATGATCATTAAAGTCCACTCCCGTGACGCGACCGCCGGCGAAGCACTCGCCGAGGCGCTCGGCCGCGAGATCAGCATGGAAGAGGGCCTGACCACCGAGCCCGGCGGCACGGTGGTGGCCCACTGGAACCAGCTTGACCACTACACCGACGACGACCGGATATGGGAGTCGGCGACGTGGGCCAACCACCTCGCCAACCCGTCGCTGGAGCACCCGCTCGCCTCCGGGCCCGACGGCGACCGGCGCGCGATCCTCCACATCACCGCGTACCTGCATCCGCTGGACCGGGAGCTGAACCACGCCGAGTGGCAGGAGATCGGCTATCGACTCGCCCGTGCCGCCGGTATCGCGCCGCCCGGCGACGACGCGGCCTGCCGGTGGATCGCCGTCCAGGGCCAAGCCGGCCGCTTGGACCTGATCGGCAACCTGATACGTGGCGACGGTACCTGGAGTGCCCTTCCCCTCCGACTCGCGCAGGCCCTGCTCACCGAGCAGCGGCGCCTCGCGGCCGATCTCCTCCTGCACCCCAGCCCCCCGCGGAATACGGGCCCCCAGGCCCCTTCGGCCGGTCCGGCGGTCGCCATCTCCCCCCGGGTTCCGACCGCGACCAGCCCACTCGCTGGAATTCTGCGGCAGCTCGCTGCCGAGCAGTCCGGCCCGATCGCCACCGTGCGACAGCTCGTCGAAGAGGTCGGCCGCCAGGCCGCCGCCCTGCCTGGCGACCAAACAGACGCCGCTGCTCAGGACTTGTTCTGGGCCGCGCGTCGCCTGTACGGGCTGCAGGAGCAGCTGGGCGAGATCGCCTCCCGGCTCCACCCTCCCGCGCCTGCGGCCTCCGTCGCGCCGACCCGGCCGGTACAGGCGCCTGCCGCATCGCGGGTGGCGGACCGGTGAACGGGCCAGCCGCCCCGCGCAAGGCAGCACCCGTCACCGTCGCCCGGGACGCGGACACCGCCCTGATCATCGCCCGGGGCGGTGACGGGCTGGCCCACGGCATCCTGGAACGCACCTTCTTCCTCCGCGAGGTTCACGGCATGACCTGGCACCGGATGTCACCGACCGTTGCGCCGGAGGACCAGGCCGCAGTGGCCCAGCTCGCGGTCGCCCGGCTCCAAGCCGCCGGGTACCGCGTCGAGGCGGACGCCGAATGCGCGACACCGGCGACACAGGACCGCTTCGTGACGGACGGCCGGTCCATTGCCAACCTCGCCGCCGCCATCCGCGAGGCGACGAGCCCGGCCGAGGTCTCCGACCGGCTGGAGGAAGTGACCGCCGCGCACGACGGCATCCTCGCCTCCCTGGACCAGCTCCTCCACTCCCTGGCCGCTGTCTACGACGGCCTCGGCGGACCTGCGGACCGGCGCATCGCGGCCCATATGCGCTACCTGGCCGAGCAGCGGCTCGGTCCCATCACTGCGCACCTGCTGCACACCCGCGCAGAGCTCGCCGACCGCACCACGGCCCCAGCCCGGCCGGGCACGTCACTGCCCGGCTCGGCGCCGGCCGCCCCAGCCGCTACCGCCTCCGGACGGACCCGATGACCCCCGCCCCATGTTCGAGGAGCCCATGCC
>NZ_RPRY01000028.1 GCF_003949795.1 Streptomyces sp. WAC06614 | reverse complement strand
CCGGCCCGGTCGCCTCGCTGCTGCGCGGCGCCGCCTCGGCCCTCGGCGTGGCGGAGCCCTCCGACACCGACTTCGTCAAGCGCGTCGTGGGCGTCGGCGGCGACCACGTGGTCTGCTGCGACGCCGCCGGCCGGGTCACGGTCAACGGGACCCCGGTGGACGAGCCGTACCTGTATCCCGGCGATGCCCCCTCGGCGGTCCCCTTCCGGATCGTCGTCCCGCTGGGCACCCTGTGGGTGATGGGCGACCACCGCTCCCAGTCCCGTGACTCGCGGGACCACCTCGGGGAGCCGGGCGGGGGGATGGTGCCGGTGGACAAGGTCATCGGCCGGGCCGACTGGATCGGCTGGCCGGCGTCCCGGTGGGGCGCGGCCGACCGGCGCGGCGGTGGGCATGGGTAGCCGGGGGCGGGACCGGCGCGACCGGCCCGAACCCAGCTTCGAGACCCTGGAGGGCGGCCGGGCGCACCGGCGCATCCAGTTGCGCCGGCTGCGCCGGCGCCGGCGCACCCGCCGGGCCGGCGAGCTCCCGCTGCTGGTGGCCGTGGCCCTGTGCATCGCGCTGGTGCTCAAGACCTTCCTGGTGCAGGCCTTCTTCATCCCTTCCGGCTCGATGGAGCAGACCATCCGGATCGGCGACCGGGTGCTGGTCGACAAGCTCACCCCGTGGTTCGGCGCCACGGTCGAACGGGGCGACGTCGTGGTCTTCAAGGACCCCGGCGGCTGGCTCACGGGCGAGGCGGCCCGGCCGGAGCCCGACCCGGTGGGCGTCAAACAGGTCAAGCAGGTGCTGACGTTCATCGGCCTGCTGCCCTCCGCGGACGAGCAGGACCTGATCAAGCGCGCCATCGGGGTCGGCGGCGACACCGTCGCCTGCTGCGACGCCGAGGGCCGGGTCACCGTCAACGGCACGCCCCTGAATGAGCCGTACGTGAACCCGGGCGACCCGCCCAGCGAGATCCGCTTCGAGGTGCGGGTGCCGCAGGGCCGGCTGTTCGTGATGGGCGACCACCGTTCCAACTCCGCCGATTCCCGCTACCACTTGGACGAGGCGTTCCAGGGCACCATCGCCGAGAGCGGCGTGGTCGGACGGGCCGTGGTGATCGCCTGGCCGTACGACCACTGGAAGCGGCTGGAGCGTCCGGCGACCTTCGGCTCGGTTCCGGATCGCGCGCGGCGACGGCGCCGGAGGGGCCCACCCGTCGCATAGTGTGTCCTCGGTCTCCCGCGCCCTTGGGAACTCCCGGTCGTTAAGGGAGGGGAGGACCCGTGCCGTTCGGGCGCGGGCGACGACGCATTGCGAGGTTGAGGAGTGGATGTGGGGGATGTGGCAGTAGGCGCGCGATCCGGACGCGACGAACCCGAGAAGCGGCCGGAGGATGCCGTCGAGCCCGAGACCGAGGGCCAGGGGGGCGAGGACGCGGAGGACGCCGAAGAGCGTCCGCAGCGCTCGTTCTGGAAGGAGCTGCCGCTCCTCATCGGTATCGCGCTGCTGCTCGCCCTGCTGATCAAGACCTTCCTGGTCCAGGCGTTCTCGATCCCGTCCGACTCCATGCAGGACACGCTCCAGCGCGGTGACCGGGTCCTGGTCGACAAGCTCACCCCGTGGTTCGGCTCCGAGCCCGAGCGCGGCGAGGTCGTGGTCTTCCACGACCCGGCCAACTGGCTCGCGGGCGAGCCCACTCCGCAGCCGAACCTGGTGCAGCAGGTCCTCAGCAAGATCGGCCTGATGCCGTCGGCGGACGAGAAGGACCTGATCAAGCGGGTCATCGCGGTCGGCGGCGACACCGTCGAGTGCAAGAAGGGCGGCCCGGTCAAGGTCAACGGCAAGGAGCTGGACGAGCCGTACATCTTCCCCGGCAACACCGCTTGCGACGACGCCCCGTTCGGCCCGCTCACCGTGCCCAAGGGCAAGATCTGGGTGATGGGCGACCACCGGCAGAACTCGCAGGACTCCCGCTACCACATGCAGGACTCCACCGGCGGCTTCGTGCCGGTGAACAAGGTCGTCGGCCGCGCCGTCGTCATCGCCTGGCCGGTGACCCGCTGGGCCACCCTGCCGGTCCCGGACACCTTCGACCAGCCCGGCCTCGACAAGCAGCCCGCCCCGGCCGCGGCCGCGGTCGGCGTGGCCCCGGCCGCCCTGGGCGTGGCCGGTGCGGTGCCGCTGGTCCTGCTGCGCCGGCGGAAGCTGGCTGGGGGACGTACCGCCGGGTAGGGTGCCGCCCATCGACGTACTCCTGACGCGGGGGACCAGGCATGGGCGGAACACAGCGGTCCACACAGGGCCCCATACGTGGTGCGGATGGCCGCGGTGGTCTCGGGAACGTGCTCTCCGGGATCGCCGTGGCCATCGGTTTTGCCCTGTTCCTCGGCGGTTTCGTCTGGGGGGCGCTGGTCTACCAGCCGTTCACGGTGCCGACCGACTCGATGGTCCCGACGGTACGGCCCGGCGACCGGGTGCTCGCCCAGCGCGTCGACGGCGCGCAGGTGCGCCGCGGCGACGTGGTGATCTTCACTGATGCCGTGTGGAGCAACGCCCCCATGGTCAAGCGGGTCGTCGCCGTCGGCGGCGACACCGTCCGCTGCTGCGGGCAGGGCGGGCGGCTGACCGTGAACGGCAAGGAGCTGGACGAGCCGTACCTGGAGACCGGGCCGTCCGGGGCCGCCTCGGACACGCCGTTCGAGGTGACCGTGCCCGAGGACAACCTCTTCCTGCTCGGCGACCGCCGGGCCGCCTCCCTGGACTCCCGCGCCCACCTCCAGGAGGCCGGCCAGGGCACCGTGCCGCGCGGTGCGGTGACCGGCCGGGTGGACGCCCGGGTGTGGCCGTCGGTGCACATGCTGGACCGGCCCGGGGCGACCTACGCCGTGCTGGGCGAGCCGGGTTCGCAGCCGGGGCCGCTGAAGCTCCAGCTCGCCGCGGTGGGGCTGGGCGCGGTGCTGGTGGCGGCCGGGTGCGCGTACGGGCCGCTGGCGCGGCTGGCGGGGCGCCGCCGGAGGCGGACCGCGGAGGCGGTCGGTGGACGCTGAGCACGAGGTGCCGGACCGGGGCACCGCCGGGGACGCCGGCGCGGCCGGCGCCGAGGGCGGGGCCGACCAGGGTGGTGACGGCGGGGCCGACCAGGGTGCTGACGGCGGCGCCGACCAGGGCGCCGACGGCGGGGCCGGGTCCGGTGGGCCGCGGCAGGTGGCGCGGGTGATCCTGCTCGACCCGGCGGACCGGATCCTGCTGCTGCACGGCTTCGAGCCGGCCGACCCCGGCCGCGACTGGTGGTTCACCCCGGGCGGCGGGCTGGAGCCCGGCGAGAGCCGGGAGCAGGCCGCCCTCCGAGAGCTGGCCGAGGAGACCGGGATCACGGACGTGGAGCTGGGCCCGGTGCTCTGGCACCGGTACTGCGCCTTCCCCTTCGACGGGCGCCGCTGGGAGCAGGACGAGTGGTACTTCCTGGCCCGCACCCGGCAGACCGAAACCGTCCTGGGCGGCCTGACCGAGCTGGAGCGGCGCAGCGTCACCGGGACCAGGTGGTGGACCTCCGAGGAACTGTCGGCGGCCCATGAGACGGTGTACCCGACCAGACTCGCCGAGCTGTTCCGCAAGCTGCTCGACGAAGGCCCCCCGGGTGCGCCGGTGGTCCTGGCCCCCGAAATCGTTTAGGGGCGCACGAGCCTGGCGCACAATAGGGGGACGCACGGCTGAAGGGGAACATGCCATGAGCGCCGAGGACCTCGAGAAGTACGAGACCGAGATGGAGCTGAAGCTCTATCGCGAGTACCGCGACGTCGTCGGGCTGTTCAAGTACGTGATCGAGACCGAACGCCGTTTCTACCTCACCAACGACTACGAGATGCAGGTGCACTCGGTCCAGGGGGAGGTGTTCTTCGAGGTCACGATGGCCGACGCGTGGGTCTGGGACATGTACCGGCCGGCCCGGTTCGTCAAGCAGGTCCGGGTGCTGACCTTCAAGGACGTGAACATCGAGGAGCTCAACAAGAGCGACCTGGAGCTCCCCGGCAGCTAGGCCGTCGGCCCTGCCCTCCCCTCGTGCTTTCACCCCTGTGGGTGACGGCGTTGTCCACAACGGCCGGGTTGTCCACCAAGATCCACTCGTGGCTGTCCGGTGCGGCACCTTCGGTACCGGAGGTGGTGCCGGATGGACGCACGAGGGGCACTGGGCAGGTACGGCGAGGAGCTGGCCGCGCGGCGGCTGACCCGCGCCGGGATGACCGTCGTCGCACGGAACTGGCGGCGCGGCCGGGGCGGTGAGGTCGACATCGTCGCCCGTGACGGCGACGCCCTGGTGATCTGCGAGGTCAAGACCCGCCGGTCGGAGGGCTTCGAGCATCCGGCGGCGGGCGTGCCGCCGACGAAGGTCGAGCGGTTGCGCCGGCTCGCCGAGGGCTGGCTGGCCGACCACGGCGGAAGTCCGCCGGGCGGGGTGCGGATCGACCTGGTCACCGTGGTGCTGCCACGCCGCGGCGCGGCCGTGGTGGAGCACATCAGGGGGGTGGCCTGATGGGATTCGCACGGACGTGCTCGGTGGCGCTGGTCGGCGTCGAGGGCGTGGTCGTCGAGGTCCAGGCCGACCTGGAGGCCGGCCTGGCCGCCTTCACCCTGGTCGGCCTGCCGGACAAGACCCTGGTCGAGAGCCGCGACCGGGTCCGGGCGGCGGTGGTCAACTCCGGTGCGCCCTGGCCGCAGAAGAAGCTCACGGTGGGCCTGAGCCCGGCCTCCGTGCCCAAGTCCGGTTCGGGATTCGACCTCGCCGTGGCCACGGCGATCCTCAGCGCGGCCGAGCGGATCGACCCCGCCGTGATCGCCGACCTGGTCCTGATCGGCGAGCTCGGGCTCGACGGCCGGGTCCGGCCGGTGCGGGGGATCCTGCCCGCGGTGCTCGCCGCGGCGGACGCCGGGTACCGGCAGGTCGTCGTCCCCGAGCAGTGCGCCGCCGAGGCCGCCCTCGTCCCGGACGTCTCGGTCCTGGGCGTCCGCAGCCTGCGCCAGCTCCTCGCGGTCCTCACCGACGGGGAGGTGCCCGAGGAGGAGCCTCCGGTCCTGCCGGGCCGGCCCGACCCCATGGTGGCGGGGCTGGTGCTGCCCGGCGCGGGCCTGGGCACGGGGCTGGCCCGGTATCCGGCCGGGACGCGCCCGGACGGCGGCCGGGGCGACGGGGAGCCGGGCCCGCCCGGGCTGCCCGACCTCGCCGACGTCGCGGGGCAGCGGCTGGCCCGGCGGGCGCTGGAGGTGGCCGCGGCCGGCGGCCACCACCTGTACCTCAGCGGGCCGCCCGGCGCCGGCAAGACCATGCTGGCCGAGCGGCTGGCGGGGATCCTGCCGCCGCTCACCCGGCAGGAGTCCCTGGAGGTCACCGCCGTCCATTCGGTCGCCGGGACCCTGCCTCCCGGGGAGCCGCTGGTCGGCGGGCCGCCCTACTGCGCCCCGCACCACTCGGCCACCCTCCAGTCGCTGATCGGCGGCGGCCAGGGCCTGCCGAGACCGGGGGCGGTCTCGCTGGCTCATCGCGGCATCCTCTTTCTGGACGAGGCGCCCGAGTTCAGCAGCCGGGTGCTCGACGCGCTGCGGCAGCCGCTGGAGTCCGGGCACGTGGTGGTGGCCCGGGCCGCCGGGGTGGTCCGGCTCCCCGCCCGCTTCCTGATGGTCCTGGCAGCCAACCCCTGCCCGTGCGGCCGGCACGGCCTGGTCGGGGCCGGGTGCGAATGCCCGCCCTCGGTGGTCCGGCGCTACCAGGGGCGGCTCTCCGGACCGCTCATGGACCGGGTGGACCTGCGGGTCGCGGTCGACCCCGTCGCGCGGTCCGACCTGATGGGGCGCGGCGGGCAGGGCGAGGCCAGCGCCGCCGTCGCCGCACGGGTGGCCACGGCGCGGGCCCGGGCCGCCGCCCGGCTCGCGGGCACCCCCTGGAGCGTCAACGGCGAGGTCCCCGGGCACGAGCTGCGCACCCGTTGGCAGCCTGCCCCCGGCGCCCTCGCCCAGGCCGAACGGGACCTGGAGTGCGGGCTGCTCACCGCCCGCGGCCTGGACCGGGTCCTGCGGGTCGCCTGGACCGTGGCCGACCTCGGCGGCAAGGACCGGCCCGACGCCCTGGACGTGGCCGTCGCCCTGGAACTGCGCACCGGTATCGCCCGAGGGGTGCCGGTCGGCCCGGGAGGTGCGCGATGACGTACCAGGGCGAGGGCGAGGGCGAGGACGGGGCCCGGGTCGGGGCGGAGGTGCGGGCGCGGGCCGCGCTGACCCGGGTGGCCGAGCCCGGGGACGAGCGGGCCGGGCGCTGGGTGCGCGAGCGCGGCGCCGCCGAGGTGATACGGCTGCTGACCGGGCCGGAGGAGGAGGCCGCCCGGGCGCTGGACGGGGTGACCCCGCAGGGGCTCGCCGGGTACCGGGCACGGGCCGCCACCGCCCGGCCTGACCGGGACCTGGAGCTGATCGCGGGCCTGGGCGGGCGGTTCGTCTGCCCCGGCTCGGCGGAGTGGCCGAGCCAGCTCGACGACCTCGGCGACGCCCGGCCGCTCGGCCTGTGGCTCCGCGGCGGACCCGACCTGCGGACCTGGGCCCTGCGCTCGGTCGCGGTCGTCGGGGCCCGGGCCTGCACCCCGTACGGCGCCCACATGGGGCAGGTGCTCGGCGCCGGGCTCGCCGAGCGGGGCTGGGTGGTGGTCTCCGGCGGTGCCTTCGGGGTCGACGGGGCCGCGCACCGCGGGGCGCTGGCCGCCGGCGGGGCCACCGTGGCGGTGCTGGCCTGCGGGGTGGACGTGCCCTACCCGCGGGGGCACGCCGCCCTGCTGGGCCGGATCGCGGGACAGGGACTGCTGCTCGCCGAGCTGCCGCCCGGCTGCCACCCCACCCGGAGCCGGTTCGTGCTGCGCAACCGGGTCATCGCCGCCCTCACCCGCGGCACGGTCGTGGTGGAGGCCGCGCTGCGCAGCGGATCGCTGGTCACCGTGCGCCGGGCCCGCGACCTCGGCCGGTACACCATGGGCGTGCCCGGCCCCGTGACCAGCGCCCTGTCGGCCGGGGTGCACGAGCTGCTGAGGGCCGAGGGCACCCTGGTCGGCGACGCCGCGGAGGTGGTCGAACTGGTCGGCGGGATCGGCGAGCTGGCCCCCGAGCGCCGGGGGCCGGTGCTGGCCCGGGACCTGCTCGCCCCGGCCGCGGCGCGGGTGCTCGAAGCACTGCCCGCCGGGCGCCCGGCCGGGGTCGGCGAGGTGGCGTCGGCCGCGGGCACCGGGACCGATGAAGCCATCGGCAGACTGTACGAACTTCACTCTCTGGGGTTCGTCGAACGGCAGGGCGAGGGCTGGAGGTTGACCCCTCGGCCGGAGGAGGGGGCCACTCGAACCGGTGGCGCCCGGCGAGGCGGTCATTGACCAGGGGTGTTCCGGTGAAAGAGTGAAGCCGATGACAGAAGCCGTCCTTCCGGTGGCAGCCGCCGGGACCGTGCGCGGGGCGCCGGTCCCGGACCTCCCGTGCGACGGGGACAGCCTCGGCGGCCCCGCACGATCCCGTACTCTTCGCGCACCGCGACTGTTCCGTCACGCTACGCTCCCCACGAATCCGGCCCCCACAAAGGCGAAGCATGCCCCAGCACACCTCAGGGTCTGACCGCGCTGCGGTGCCCCCCGCTGCCCGTGGCAGCGTGCGGTCCACCGCGCCCTCGTCCCTGGACACGCTGTGGCGCTCGTACAAGGACACCGGGGACGAGCGGCTGCGCGAGCAGCTGATCCTGCACTACTCACCCCTGGTGAAGTACGTGGCCGGCCGGGTCAGCGTGGGCCTGCCGCCCAACGTCGAACAGGCCGACTTCGTCTCCTCCGGGGTCTTCGGGCTGATCGACGCCATCGAGAAGTTCGACATCGACCGCTCCATCAAGTTCGAGACGTACGCGATCACCCGGATCCGCGGCGCGATGATCGACGAGCTGCGGGCCCTGGACTGGATCCCGCGCTCCGTGCGGCAGAAGGCGCGGGCCGTCGAACGGGCCTACGCCACCTTGGAGGCCCAGCTCCGGCGCACCCCCACCGAGACCGAGGTGGCCGCCGAGATGGGCATCGCCGTCGAGGAACTCCACACGGTCTTCAGCCAGTTGTCCCTGGCCAACGTGGTCGCGCTGGAGGAGCTGCTGCACGTCGGCGGCGAGGGCGGCGACCGGCTGTCCCTGATGGACACCCTGGAGGACACCGCCGCCGACGACCCGGAGGAGGTCGCCGAGGACCGTGAGCTGCGCCGGCTGTTGGCCCGGGCGATCAACACGCTGCCCGAGCGGGAGAAGACCGTCGTCACCCTCTACTACTACGAGGGGCTCACCCTCGCCGAGATCGGTCATGTGCTCGGCGTCACCGAGAGCCGGGTCAGCCAGATCCACACCAAGTCCGTGCTGCAACTCCGGGCAAAGCTGGCGGATGTCGGCCGCTGACCTTGCGCCCGCTCCGTACAGTGGACGGGTGCCCAGGATTCGAGCGGCCTCCGTGGCCGAGCACCGGACGATGCAGCGCGCCGCCCTGCTGGACGCCGCGCGGTCCCTGCTGTCCGACGGCGGGACGGAGGCCCTGACCTTCCCCGCCCTCGCCGAGCGGACCGGGCTCGCCCGGTCCTCCGTCTACGAGTACTTCCGCTCCCGCGCCGCCGTGGTCGAGGAACTGTGCGCCGTGGACTTCCCGGTCTGGGCGGCCGAGATCGAGGCCGCCATGGAGGCCGTCGAGGAGCCGCAGGCCAAGATCGAGGCCTATGTGCGCAGCCAGCTCGCCCTGGTCGGCGACCGCCGGCACCGCGCGGTCGTGGCGATCTCCGCGAGCGAGCTGGACGCCGGCGCCCGCGAGAAGATCCGGGCCGCCCACGGCGGGCTCGTGGCCATGGTCGTCGAGGCGCTCGCCGCGCTCGGCCACGCCCGGCCCACGCTGGCCGCCATGCTGCTCCAGGGCGTCGTGGACGCGGCGGTCCGCCGGATCGAGCTCGGCGCCGCCGAGGACCCCGCCGAGGTCACCGAGGTGGCCGTCGCCATGGCCCTGCGCGGCGTACGGGGCTGAGCCGGCCAGCGGCAGCAGCCGGGGCACCGTGCGCGGCAGCACGGCCAGCGGCAGCAGCCGGGGCACCGTGCGCGGCAGCACGGCCAGCGGGTCGAGGTACGCCTCGCCCGCCAGCAGCCCCCAGTGCAGGCAGGACGCCCCGCAGTGGCCGCCCTCGGTGAGCACGGCCACCACCTGGCCGGCGCTCACCTCGGCCCCTTCGGCCACCAGGGCCCGCACCGGCTCGTACGTGGTGCGCAGGCCGCCCGGGAGGGTGAGCGAGAGCACGCCGCGCCCCGCCACCTGTCCGGCGTAATGGACCCGCCCGGGTCCCACCGCCCGGACCCCGTCCCCGGCACGCGCGGCCAGGTCCACGCCCCGGTGCCCGGCGGCGTACGGGGTGGGTGGCGGGTCGTACCAGCGCAGCACCTCCAGCGGCGCCGGGAGCGGCCGTACGAAGGGCGCCGGGCCGGGCCCCGGGAGCACGGCCAGCAGCATGATCAGAAGCATCGTCGTCATGCCCGCAGCGTCCCGCAGGACCCCCGCCGCCCGCTCCGGCCTGTGGACGACCGGCGGCTTGTGGACGGCCGCGTCACCCGGCACGGGTACGGGTCCCGTACACTTCTTGTGGCGATCCGGGTCACCGGGTCGACTTCGCACGCCCCAGCGCCGGCCGGTCTCACGGTCAGGCGGCAGCGTCCCTCGGTCCCCTTCGACGGGGGCAGGACGCGCCGGGGCGTCAGGAATGAAACCGAGAAACCAAGGAGATACGGCCATGGCCGTCGTCACGATGCGGGAGCTGCTGGAGAGCGGCGTCCACTTCGGTCACCAGACCCGTCGCTGGAACCCGAAGATGAAGCGCTTCATCTTCACCGAGCGCAACGGCATCTACATCATCGACCTGCTCCAGTCGCTGTCGTACATCGACCGCGCCTACGAGTTCGTCAAGGAGACCGTCGCGCACGGCGGCTCCATCATGTTCGTCGGCACCAAGAAGCAGGCGCAGGAGGCGATCGCCGAGCAGGCGACCCGCGTCGGCATGCCGTACGTCAACCAGCGCTGGCTGGGTGGCATGCTCACCAACTTCTCCACCGTCTACAAGCGCCTTCAGCGTCTGAAGGAGCTCGAGGCGATCGACTTCGAGGACGTGGCCGCCTCCGGCCTCACCAAGAAGGAGCTCCTGGTCCTCTCCCGCGAGAAGGCCAAGCTGGAGAAGACCCTCGGTGGTATCCGCGAGATGCAGAAGGTGCCGAGCGCCGTCTGGATCGTCGACACCAAGAAGGAGCACATCGCCGTCGGTGAGGCGCGCAAGCTCCACATCCCGGTCGTCGCGATCCTCGACACCAACTGCGACCCCGACGAGGTCGACTACAAGATCCCGGGCAACGACGACGCGATCCGCTCCGTCACCCTGCTCACCCGCGTGATCGCCGACGCCGTCGCCGAGGGCCTGATCGCCCGTTCCGGCGTTGCCGCCGGTGACTCGAAGCCGGGCGACAAGGCCGCCGGCGAGCCGCTCGCCGAGTGGGAGCGCGACCTGCTCGAGGGTGAGAAGAAGGCGGACGAGGCCCCGGCCGCCGCCGAGGCCCCCGCTGCGGAGGCTCCGGCCGCCGAGGCCGAGCAGGCCTGACCCACTGAGAGCGCCCGGCGTTCACGTTCCGGGCACTCGCAGCACGGACGATGACGGCGGGGGAGGCGTGCCACGAGCGCGACTCCTCCGCCGTTCACCCGTAGATCTACGACTTCGAGAGAGAATCACAGACTCATGGCGAACTACACCGCCGCTGACGTCAAGAAGCTCCGCGAGCTCACCGGCGCCGGCATGATGGACTGCAAGAAGGCCCTGGACGAGGCCGACGGCAACGTCGACAAGGCCGTCGAGGCGCTGCGCATCAAGGGTCAGAAGGGCGTCGCCAAGCGCGAGGGCCGTTCTGCCGAGAACGGTGCCGTCGTGTCCCTCATCGCCGACGACGCCACCTCCGGTGTCCTGGTCGAGCTGAAGTGCGAGACGGACTTCGTCGCCAAGGGTGACAAGTTCCAGGACGTCGCCAAGGCCATCGCCGCGCACGTCGCCGCCACCAAGCCGGCCGACATCGCCGCGCTGCTCGCCTCCGAGATCGAGGCCGGCAAGACCGTCCAGGCGTTCGTGGACGAGGCCAACGCGAACCTGGGCGAGAAGATCGTCCTGGACCGCTTCGCGCAGTACGACAACGGCTACGTGCACGCCTACATGCACCGCACCATGCCCGACCTGCCCCCGCAGATCGGTGTCCTGGTCGAGCTCGACAAGGAGAGCGACGTCGCCCGCGGTGTCGCCCAGCACATCGCCGCCTTCGCGCCGAAGTACCTCTCCAAGGACGACGTCCCGGCCGAGGTCGTCGAGACCGAGCGTCGTGTCGCCGAGGAGACCACCCGCGCCGAGGGCAAGCCCGAGGCTGCGCTCCCGAAGATCGTCGAGGGTCGCATCAACGGCTTCTTCAAGGAGGCCACCCTCCTCGGCCAGCCGTACGCGCTGGACAACAAGAAGACCGTCCAGCAGATCCTGGACGAGGCCGGTGTCACCCTGAAGCGCTTCACCCGCATCAAGGTCGGCATCTGAGTCCGTCCGTACGCGACGGACACCCGGACCCCGGTAGGGTCTGAGGCAGTCGTCCGCGTTCGCGCAGGACGACCGCAGATCTGACGAGGAGGCCATTGCCGTAGAGGGAACCGCAAGGACCCACCGGCAATGGCCTTCTTCGTATGTGCACGAGGAGATCCCATGAATCAGGGCGTGGACCCCCACACCGCATCCCACGACCAGAGCGACCACGACCGCAAGGGCGTCCGCCGTTTCCTGCTGAAGCTGTCGGGCGAAGCCTTCTCCGGCGGCGGCGGGCTGGGTGTCGACCCCGACGTCGTGCACGCCATCGCGCGCGAGATCGCGGGCGTCGTCCGTGACGGCGCCGAGATCGCCGTCGTCATCGGCGGCGGCAACTTCTTCCGAGGCGCCGAGCTCCAGCAGCGCGGCATGGACCGTGCCCGCTCCGACTACATGGGCATGCTCGGCACGGTCATGAACTGCCTCGCCCTCCAGGACTTCCTGGAGAAGGAAGGCATCGACTCCCGCGTCCAGACCGCCATCACCATGGGTCAGGTCGCCGAGCCGTACATCCCGCTGCGCGCCGTCCGGCACCTGGAGAAGGGCCGCGTCGTGATCTTCGGCGCCGGTATGGGCATGCCCTACTTCTCCACGGACACCACCGCCGCCCAGCGCGCCCTGGAGATCGACGCCGAGGCGCTGCTCATGGGCAAGAACGGCGTGGACGGCGTGTACGACTCCGACCCGAAGGCCAACCCGGACGCCGTCAAGTTCGACGCCCTGGAGTACGGCGAGGTGCTCGCCCGCGACCTCAAGGTCGCCGACGCCACCGCCATCACGCTGTGCCGCGACAACAAGCTGCCGATCCTGGTCTTCGAACTGCTCGCCGAGGGCAATATCGCCCGTGCCGTCAAGGGTGAGAAGATCGGCACGCTCGTGAGCGACCAGGGCACCCGGGCCTGAGCGCTCCGCCGGGCCCCCGTGGCCCGGCACGCCCGCCCGCCTGAACCATCCATTCAAGACATGCAGGAGCACGTGGTGATCGAAGAAATCCTCCTCGAGGCCGAGGAGAAGATGGAGAAGGCCGTCGTGGTGGCCAAGGAGGACTTCGCCGCGATCCGCACCGGCCGTGCGCACCCGGCGATGTTCAACAAGATCGTGGCGGACTACTACGGCGCCATCACGCCCATCAACCAGCTGGCGTCGTTCTCCGTGCCCGAGCCGCGCATGGCCGTCGTCACCCCGTTCGACAAGAGCGCCCTGCGCAACATCGAGCAGGCCATCCGCGACTCCGACCTGGGCGTCAACCCGAGCAACGACGGCAACATCATCCGCGTGGTGTTCCCCGAGCTGACCGAGGAGCGCCGCCGCGACTACATCAAGGTCGCCAAGGGCAAGGCCGAGGACTCGCGCGTGTCGATCCGCTCCGTGCGCCGCAAGGCCAAGGACGCCCTCGACAAGCTGGTCAAGGACAAGGAGGCCGGCGAGGACGAGGTGCGCCGCGCCGAGAAGGAGCTCGACGACACCACCGCGAAGTACGTCGCGCAGGTGGACGAGCTGCTCAAGCACAAGGAAGCCGAGCTGCTCGAGGTCTGATGAACGACTCTCCCTGGGCCGCGGAGCCGGTTCCCGTGGGTGCGGCTTATGATCGGGGAGCTGCCCTTCCGGGCGGCCCCCCGGTCCCTACCGAGCTGCCGCCGCAGGAGCCCATGCCCACGCCACCTTCGCAGGCCCCGCAGGCCTCCTCCCCGCCGCCGCCCAAGAAGCGGGCGGGGCGCGACCTGCGTGCGGCCATAGGGGTCGGCGTCGGCCTCGGTGCGGTGATCTTCGCTTCGCTGTTCATCGTCAAGGCGGTCTTCGTCGGCGTCATCGCCGTCGCGGTCGTCGTCGGCCTGTGGGAGCTGACCTCGCGGCTGCAGGAGCGCAAGGGAATCAAGGCGCCCCTGGTGCCGCTCGCCCTCGGTGGCGCGGCCATGGTCATCGCCGGGTACGTCCGCGGGGCCGAGGGCGCCTGGGTGGCGATGGCCCTCACGGCGCTCGCCGTGCTCGTGTGGCGGATGACCGAGCCGCCGGAGGACTACCTCAAGGACGTCACGGCCGGTGTGTTCGCCGCGTTCTACGTGCCGTTCCTGGCCACGTTCGTGGCGATGATGCTCACCGCCGACGACGGCCCGCAGCGCGTGGTCACCTTCCTGGTGCTGACCGTGGTCAGCGACACCGGTGCCTACGCGGTCGGCTGGCGCTTCGGCAAGCACAAGCTCGCCCCGCGCATCAGCCCCGGCAAGACCCGCGAGGGCCTGTTCGGCGCGGTGGCGTTCGCCATGGCCGCCGGCGCGCTGTGCATGCAGTTCCTGATCGACGGCGGAAGCTGGTGGCAGGGCCTGATCCTGGGCCTGGCCGTGGCGGTCAGCGCCACGCTCGGCGACCTCGGCGAGTCGATGATCAAGCGGGACCTGGGCATCAAGGACATGGGCACCCTGCTGCCGGGCCACGGCGGCATCATGGACCGCCTGGACTCGCTGCTGCCCACGGCCCCCGTGGTGTGGCTGCTCCTGGCGGCCTTCGTCGGCACGGGCTGAGACCGTCCGCCGTCCGGGTCCGGGGCCGGGCCCGGGCACTGCCGGTACCCTGGAAGGGCGCGCTGCTGCATGCGGCGCGCCTTTCGTCTTCCGAGGAGTACCTGCCATGGCCCGCCCCGCACCGGGAGAGCTCACCTTCGTCGCCCCGCGCGGAGCCAAGAAGCCCCCGCGGCACCTCGCCGACCTCAGCCCCGCCGAGCGCCGCGAGGCGGTCGCCGCGATCGGCGAGAAGCCGTTCCGGGCCAAGCAGCTCTCCCAGCACTACTTCGCCCGCTACGCCCACGACCCGGCGGAGTGGACCGACATCCCCGCCGCCTCCCGCGAGAAGCTCCAGCAGGAGCTGCTGCCCGACCTGATGTCGGTCGTCCGGCACATCTCCTGCGACGAGGACACCACCCGCAAGACCCTGTGGAAGCTGCACGACGGCACCCTCGTGGAGTCCGTCCTGATGCGTTACCCCGACCGGGTGACCATGTGCATCTCCTCGCAGGCCGGCTGCGGCATGAACTGCCCGTTCTGCGCCACCGGCCAGGCGGGTCTGGACCGCAACCTGTCCACCGCGGAGATCGTCCACCAGATCGTCGACGGCATGCGCGCCCTGCGCGACGGCGAGGTTCCCGGCGGCCCGGCGCGGCTGTCCAACATCGTCTTCATGGGCATGGGCGAGCCGCTGGCCAACTACAAGCGGGTCGTCGGCGCCATCCGCCGGCTGACCGACCCCGAGCCGGACGGCCTGGGCCTGTCCCAGCGCGGTATCACCGTCTCCACGGTCGGCCTGGTCCCGGCCATGCTCCGGTTCGCCGACGAGGGCTTCAAGTGCCGCCTCGCCGTCTCCCTGCACGCCCCCGACGACGAGCTGCGCGACACCCTGGTCCCGGTCAACACCCGCTGGAAGGTCCGCGAGGTCCTCGACGCCGCCTGGGAGTACGCAGAGAAGTCCGGCCGCCGGATCTCCATCGAATACGCCCTGATCCGCGACATCAACGACCAGGCCTGGCGCGGCGACCTGCTGGGCCGCCTCCTCAAGGGCAAGCGGGTCCACGTGAACCTGATCCCGCTGAACCCGACCCCCGGCTCGAAGTGGACCGCCTCCCGTCCCGAGGACGAGCGGGCGTTCGTGCAGGCCATCGCGAACCACGGCGTGCCCGTCACGGTCCGGGACACCCGCGGACAGGAGATCGACGGAGCCTGCGGCCAGCTCGCGGCGAGCGAGCGGTAATCTGGCAGCCGTACATCCACATATTCCGACAGGGGAGCGCCACAGCGCTGAGAGTGCGGCAACCGTCAGCCGCAGACCCTCAGAACCTTGCCCAGGTCATTCTGGGTAGGAAGTTCGGTCATCACCTCAAGCTGTTGCGCCCTGCCCGGGCGTCCGCTCCGTATCGTCAGATCGTCAGCGCCCGGGCGGGGCCGCGTCTTCTCCTGGTCCACTCCAGGAGGAATCACTTTGAGCACCACCAAGAAGCTGGCGGGCACGGCGCTCGCCGCTGCCCTCGGTGTGACGACGCTGGCCGCGTGCGGCGGCGGCGACGCCCAGGACAAGGACGCCGCGAGCGGGTCCCCGAACTCGAAGACCGTGACCCTGGTCAGCCACGACTCCTTCGACGTGACCGACGCGGTCCTCAAGGAGTTCGAGCAGACCTCCGGCTACACCGTCAAGGTGCTCAAGAGCGGGGACGCGGGCGCCGCCCTCAACGCGGAGATCCTCACCAAGGGCCACCCGCGCGGCGACGTCTTCTTCGGCGTCGACAACACCATGCTCTCGCGCGCCCTCGACAACGGGCTCTTCACCCCGTACGAGGCCAAGGGCCTGGCCGGCGTCAAGGACGACGTCCAGCTCGACAAGGCGCAGCACCGGGTCACCCCGGTCGACTCCGGCGACATCTGCGTCAACTACGACAAGGCCTACTTCGCCGAGAAGAAGATCGCGCCGCCGCAGACCCTCGACGACCTGGTCAAGCCCGAGTACAAGAACCTGCTGGTCACCGAGAACGCCGCGACCTCCTCGCCCGGCCTGGGCTTCCTGCTCGCCAGCGTCGGCAAGTACGGCGAGGAGGGCTGGAAGGACTACTGGAGCAAGCTCAAGGCCAACGGCGTCGAGGTCGTCGACGGCTGGGAGCAGGCCTACAACGAGCGCTTCTCCGGCTCCGCGGGCGGCAAGAAGGCCAAGGGCGACCGCCCGCTGGTGGTCTCCTACGCCTCCAGCCCGCCGGTCGAGGTCCTCTACGGCGAGCCGCAGCCGGCCGAGGCCCCCACGGGCGTGGCCACCGGCACCTGCTTCCGCCAGGTGGAGTTCGCGGGCCTGCTCAAGGGCGCGGCGAACGAGGAGGGCGGCAAGGCCCTGATCGACTTCCTGGTGAGCAAGAAGTTCCAGGAGGACATGCCGCTGAAGATGTTCGTGAACCCGGTCCTCAAGGACGCGCAGCTCCCGGAGGTCTTCACCAAGCACGGCGTGGTGATCGACAAGCCGGAGACCGTCGCTCCGGACGCGATCGCCAAGAACCGTGAGCAGTGGGTCAAGGCGTGGACCTCGCTCGTCGTGAAGTAGCGGGCTCCCGGCCGGCCGGCGGCCGGCCGACCGGACCCCGGCCGGCCGGCTCGCCCCCGGCCGGCCGGCCGGTGACCGGCCGCCGGGGCCGGGCGACGGCGGTGCGGCTCGCCCTGATGGCGGTGCCGCTGGCCTTCTTCGCCCTGTTCTTCGCCTACCCCGTCGCCGCCATCGTCGGCCGGGGCCTCCGGGGCGACACCGGCTGGCAGCTCGGCCGGATCGGCGAGGTGCTGACCCGGCCGGACATCGCCGAGGTGCTGTGGTTCACCACCTGGCAGGCGCTGGCCTCCACCGCGCTCACCCTGGTGATCGCGCTGCCCGGCGCCTATGTCTTCGCCCGGCTGGACTTCCCCGGGCGGCAGGTGCTGCGGGCCGTGGTCACCGTGCCGTTCGTGCTGCCGACCGTGGTCGTCGGCAGCGCCTTCCTGGCGCTGGTCGGGCGGGGCGGACTGCTCGACGAGCTGGGAGGCGGGCGGCTGGACACCACCGTGTGGGCGATCCTGCTCGCGCACGTCTTCTTCAACTACGCGGTCGTCGTCCGCACGGTCGGCGGCCTGTGGGCCCAGCTCGACCCACGGCAGGAGGAGGCCGCGCGGGTCCTGGGCGCCGGCCGGTTCGCGGCCTGGCGCCGGGTGACGCTGCCCGCCCTCGGCCCCGCCGTGGCCGCCGCCTCGCTGATGGTGTTCCTGTTCACCTTCAGCTCGTTCGGCATCGTCCAGATCCTCGGCGGGCCCTCGTACGCCACCTTGGAGGTGGAGGTCTACCGGCAGACCGCCCAACTGCTGGACCTGTCGACCGCGGCCGTGCTGACCCTCGTGCAGTTCGCCGCCCTCGGGACGATCCTCGGCATCCACGCGTGGGCGGTGCGCCGGCGCGAGACGGCGCTGAAGCTGGTCGACCCGGCCCGCACGGCGCGCCCGCCGCGCGGGGCCGGGCAGCGGATCCTGCTGGGCGGGGTGCTGCTGACCGTCGCCCTGCTGATCGTGCTGCCGCTGGCCGTGCTGGTGGAACGGTCCTTCGACGCGCCCGGCGGCTACGGCTGGGACTACTACCGGGCCCTGACGGACGCCGGGGCCACCGGCACCTTCCTGGTGCCGCCGCTGGAGGCCGTCGGGAACTCGCTCCGGTACGCCCTCGCGGCCACCGCCATCGCCCTGGTCGTCGGCGGTCTGGCCGCGGCCGCGCTGTCGCGGCCGGGCGGCCCGTTCGTCCGGGGCTTCGACGCCCTGCTGATGCTGCCCCTCGGCGTGTCCGCGGTGACCGTCGGCTTCGGCTTCCTGATCACCCTGGACGAGCCGCCGCTGGACCTGCGGACCTCGTGGATCCTGGTCCCCCTGGCCCAGGCCCTGGTCGGGGTGCCGTTCGTGGTGCGGACCATGCTGCCGGTGCTGCGGGCGGTCGACGCCCGACTGCGCGAGGCCGCCGCCGTGCTCGGGGCCTCCCCGCTGCGGGCCTGGCGGGAGGTGGACCTGCCGCTGGTGCGGCGGGCGGTGCTGATCGCCGCCGGCTTCGCCTTCGCGGTCTCGCTCGGCGAGTTCGGGGCGACCGTCTTCATCGCCCGGCCCGACCACCCGACGCTGCCGGTGGCCGTGGCCCGGCTGCTCGGGCGGGCGGGGGAGCTCAACTACGGCCAGGCGATGGCCCTGAGCACGATTCTGATGCTGGTGTGCGCGGTGTCCCTGCTGGTGCTGGAGCGACTGCGATCCGACAAGACCTCGGGAGAGTTCTGATGACGCTGCTCGCGCTGGAGGAGATCACCGTCCGCTTCGGCGAGCGCGCGGTCCTCGACGCCGTGGACCTCGACGTCGCCGAGCACGAGGTCGTGTGCGTCCTGGGTCCCAGCGGCAGCGGCAAGTCCACCCTGCTCCGGGTGGTCGCCGGACTCCAGGCCCCGTCGGCCGGCCGGGTCATGCTGGGCGGCGCCGACCGCACGGCCGTGCCGCCGCACCGGCGCGGGGTGGGCCTGATGTTCCAGGACCACCAGCTCTTCCCGCACCGGGACGTCGGCGGGAACGTCGCCTTCGGCCTGCGCGTCCGGGGCGCCGGGCGGGCGGCGTACGAGCCCCGGGTGGCGGAACTGCTGGACCTGGTGGGCCTGCCGGGCGCGCAGCGCCGGGCGGTGTCCTCGCTGTCCGGCGGCGAGCAGCAGCGGGTGGCGCTGGCCCGGGCGCTGGCGCCCGAGCCGCGGCTGCTGATGCTGGACGAGCCGCTGGGCCAGCTCGACCGGGGCCTGCGCGAACGGCTGGTGGTGGAACTGCGCGCGCTGTTCTCCCGCCTCGGCACGACGGTGCTGGCGGTCACCCACGACCAGGGCGAGGCCTTCGCGCTGGCCGACCGGGTGGTGGTCATGCGCGAGGGCCGGATCGCGCAGGCCGGCAGCCCGCTGGAGGTCTGGCAGCGGCCGGCCTCGGCGTTCGTCGCGCGCTTCCTGGGCTTCGAGAACGTGGTCCCCGCCACGGTCGAGGGCACCGTCGCCACCACCGACTGGGGCCCGGTCCCCGTGCCGCCGGGATCCCCGCAGGGCGCCCACCAGCTCCTGGTCCGGCCGGCCGGGGTGCTGCTCGGCGGCCCGGCGGACGACGGCTCGGACCGCGGCCCGGACTGCCTGGTCGCGGCGCGCACCTTCCGCGGTACGCACGTCACCCTGACCCTGGAGCCGAGGACCGGGCCGGTCCTGGAGGCCGCGTGCGACCTGGCCGCGGCCCCGGCCGTCGGCGACCGGGTCACCGCCCGCTTCGCCCCGGCCGAGGTCGTCGTCCTGCCGGCCTAGCCCGCCCCCGCGGCCGCGTACGGGCCGGGCGGCCCTGCGACGCTACGGAACCGGCGTCGGCTCGGGATTCGGCTCCGGCTCGCGCTCCGGCTCCGGTGTCCGGTCCGGCTCGGCCTCGTGCTGGCCGAACCAGGCGACGGCCACGGCGCCGGCCACGGCCAGGACGAAGCCGGCCACCGCGAGCCAGGCCAGGCCCGGGCGGGAGGCGTCGCCGAGCCACAGCACGCCGATCGCGCCGGGCAGCACGGTCTCGCCGACGACCAGCGCGGCGGTGGCCCCGTTCACCGAGCCGATCTGCAGGGCCACCGTGTGCAGGTACATGCCCCCGGTGCCGGCCAGCAGGATCGCGTAGAGCGCGGGGTCGGTGAGTAGCGCGCCCAGGTCGAAGGGGTCGATGCCGTTCAGCACCCGCACCCCGACGCCCAGTGCGCCGAAGCCGAGACCGGAGAGCAGACCGGCCAGGATCGCGGCCCGGCCACCGAGCAGCCGGACGGCCACGGTGCCGCCGACGATGATCAGCACGGTCACGGCCAGCAGCCACCAGTGCGTCGACAGCGGGGTGTGTCCGCTGCCCTCCGCGCCCGCGGCGGTCGCCAGCAGCACCAGGGCGCCGCAGACCACGCCGATGGAGGTCCACTCCTTGCGGTTCAGCCGGATGCCGAGGAGCTTCACGCTCAGCACGGCGGTGATCACCAGATTGGCACTGATCACCGTCTGGGACAGGAACAGCGGCAGCAGCCGGGCGGCGAGCGCACCCAGGCCGAAGCCGACGAAGTCCAGGACGGTGCCGACGATGAACTCCCAGGTCATCGCGGCCTTGGCGGTGGACGCCAGATTGGGCCCGCCGTGCTGGGTCACGCCGGCGGCGGCCGGGGAACTGCGCGCGGCCCGGCGCGAGCCCACGGCTTGCAGCACGGAACCCGTTCCGTAGCAGAGAGATGCCGCGATGGCGGTCAGCAGGCCTATGAGCACGCGTGGCTCCGTTCACGTGTGGCAGGTTTTGCGTACCTCTGCCAGACGTGAGAACGGGCCGCGGAGTTGCCTCTCAGGGCCGGCGCATTGCGGTGAGCGCCTCCGGGACCTCCGTGACGGAGTCCACCAGGGCGATCCGGTCCTCCATCGACCGGTCCCGGGCCAGCGAGCGCAGCAGCGGCCACGCCGGCAGGTGCTCGGTCCAGTGCCTCCGGTCGACCAGCACCATCGGGGTCGGCTCGCCGCGGGACTCGTAGTAGTTGGGCGTCGCGTTGTCGAAGATCTCCTGGACGGTGCCCGCCGCGCCGGGCAGGAAGACCACGCCCGCGTTCGACCGGGCCAGCAGTCCGTCCTCACGGGTGGCGTTCGCGAAGTACTTGGCGATGTGGCTCGCGAAGGCGTTCGGCGGCTCGTGCCCGTAGAACCAGGTGGGGATGCCGACCGACGTCCCGCCGCCGGGCCAGCGCTCGCGCACCGCGAAGGCGGCCTGCGCCCAGTCGGTGACCGACGGGGTGAAGGACGGCGCCTTGGCCAGCAGGCGCAGGGCCTCGCCCAGCGCCGCGTCCGGGGCGGGGGCCAGGTAGGCGCCGAGGTTGGCCGCCTCCATCGCGCCCGGACCGCCGCCGGTGGCCACGGTCAGACCGGCGCGGGCCAGGGTCCGGCCGAGTTCGGCGGCGCCCCGGTAGTCCTCGCCGCCACGGGTCATCGCATGCCCGCCCATCACTCCGACCACCCGGGCGCCGAGCAGGTGCTCGTCGAGGGCGTCGGAGACGGCGTCGTCGTGGATGGCGCGCAGCATCGACGCGAGGACGTCGCCGTCGGACCTGGTCTCCTGGAACCAGGCGTACGCCTGGGCGTCCGGGGTCGCGTCGTAGCCGGAGGGGAGCGCGGTGAACAGTTCCTCGGGGCTGTACAGCAGCCCCCGGTACGGGTCGAAGGGCAGGTCCGGCACCGGCGGGAAGACCATCGCGCCGTCGGCCCGGACCTTGGCGGCGGCGTCGGGCTCCATCGGGCAGCCGAGGAAGACGGCCGCGGAGGTGTCGGCGGACAGCAGGGCGAAGGTGCGTTCCAGCAGGTTGACCGACTGGATGCGGTAGCCGCTCAGCGAACCGCGGGCGACCACCTGGTCGAACTCGGCGAGCGTCTCGATCTCGTAGTCGGCGTGGTCTCGGTCGGCCATCCGCACACCCTACGGCGTGGGCTTCAGCGGGTCAGCGCCAGGTAGGTCAGCTGGGCCACGGCCCAGGCCAGCGGGACGCTCACCACGAGCACCGCGCCCGCCCGCAGGGCGGCGGCCGTCCGCAGGACCCGCCCGGGGGTGCCGAGGCCCAGCAGTGCCTCGCGGGCGCCGGCCCGGGCCTGGCGGGCCTCGACCGCGGTGGTCAGCAGGGTGGCGGCGGCGCAGAGCAGGACCAGGGCGGCGGCGGGTGCGGTCAGCGGGCCGAGCGGCGCCCCCAGGCCGCCCTGCTCGCGCAGCGCCGGTACGGCGAGCGCCCCGGCGGCGACGGCGCACAGCACGCCGAGGGCCCGGCCCAGCCGGCCGGCCTCCTCCTGCAGGCCGCGGCCCGCCAGCAGGCGCAGCACTCCGGGCCGGGCCGTCTGCACCAGGGCCCCGGCGAGGTGGACCACGGCGGGTCCAGCCAGGGCGAGGCCGAGGGCGGTCAGGGACCAGCCGGCCAGCATCCCGGCCGTGCCGCGGCCCGCGTACGCCTCCACGGCCAGCCCGCACGCGGTGAGGGCCACGCCCCAGGGCAGGTCGGCCTGCGGGGTGCGCGGCGGGCGGACCCGCGAGGCGAGGGCGGCGCCGGCGGAGGCGGTCAGCGGCAGCACGGCGAGCAGGGTCAGCGCGGCGGCCACGGGCAGCGGCCGGTCGGCGTGCAGCAGTCGGGTCCCGGCACCGTCGAAGGGCAGCCCGGTCAGCTGTCCGCGCAGGTGCAGGAAGACGGCCAGCGCCAGCAGGCTGCCCAGGGTGCAGGAGACGGCGGTGGAGACGGCCGCGACCAGGGCCCGACGGAGGGGTCCCAGCCCGGCCGCGTCCAGTCCCTCGGGGGGCCGGGTGGCCGGGTCCGTACGGGCGACGGCCACGGCGAGCTGCACGGTCAGGGCGAGCGGGACCAGGGCCCACAGCAGGCGGGGGAACGATCCGGCAGGGTCGTCGAGGGCGCCGGCCAGGACGTGCAGCAGCAGGAACCCGGAACCCGCCGAGGCCGCCGCGACCAGCAGCCGGCGCAGTTGGACCAGGGGCCGGGAGCCGCGGACTAGGCGGAGAGCGAGCACGCTGCCTGCCCCTCCGGCCCGTGCGGCGGTACGGGGCCGGCGGTCTCGGCCGGGCGTCCGTCGAGCAGGGCCAGGCGCCGGTCGGCGGCCGCCGCGCAGTCGGCGTCGTGGGTGGCCATGACCACGGTGATGGCATGGGAGCGGGCCGCGGTGGTGAGGGTGCGCAGCAGCAGGGCGCGCTCGGCACGGTGCAGCGGGGCGGTGGGTTCGTCGGCGAAGATCACCGAGGGTTCGTTGACCAGGGCCCGGGCCAGGGCGACCCGCTGGGCCTCGGCCCGGTTCAGGGCGGAGGGGCGCTTGCCGGCGAAGGCGGCGATGTCGAGCCGCTCCAGCCACTCGGTCGCGACGCGCTTGGCCGTACGGTGGCCGGCCCCGGTGATCAGCAGGGGCAGTGCGGCGTTCTCCCAGACCCGGAGCTCGGGCAGGAGCTGCGGTTCCGGGCCGATCCAGCCGAACCGGTCGCGGCGCAGCCGCTCGCGGGCGAGGGGGCCCATGGTGTGCACGGGGACGCTGTTGAACCACACCTCGCCCTGTTCGGGCAGCAACTGCCCGGACAGGCAGCGCAGCAGGGTGGTCTTGCCGCTGCCGCGGGGGCCGGTGACGGCGAGGACCTCGCCCTCGCGGACGCTCACCGAGACGGCGATCAGGCCCGTGGAGCCGCTGTGGGAGTAGTGCAGGGACCGTGCCCAGAGCACATCGTTGTCCGGGGGAGCCACCATGGCGTACACCTCCGTCCGGGGGAACGAAGCGGAGCCGCATCGGTCACTGGCGCCGTAAAGAGATGTAAAGAGACAAAGCTGCCCGGGAGCGGCAGCACACGGCCCGGACCCCTCGTTCTCACTCGAACGGAGGATCCGGGCCGGGTGGGGGACCGTTGCTCAGGGGGCCGTACGGCCCGCTGTCACAGCTTGGTCCAGGCCTCGCTGAGCACGGTGCGCAGGATCTGCTCGATCTCGTCGAACTGCTGCTGGTCGGCGATCAGCGGCGGGGCCAGCTGGACGACCGGGTCGCCGCGGTCGTCGGCGCGGCAGTAGAGGCCGTTCTCGAAGAGCGCCTTGGACAGGAAGCCGTAGAGCACGCGCTCGGTCTCCTCGTCCGTGAACGTCTCCTTGGTCTCCTTGTCCTTGACCAGCTCGATGCCGTAGAAGAAGCCGTTGCCGCGGACGTCGCCGACGATCGGCAGGTCGTGCAGCTTCTGCAGCGTCTTGAGGAAGGCGCCCTCGTTGTCCAGCACGTGCTGGTTGAGGCCTTCCTTGTCGAAGATGTCGAGGTTGGCCAGGGCGACGGCGGAGGACACCGGGTGGCCGCCGAAGGTGTAGCCGTGCAGGAAGGTGTTCTCGCCCTTGTAGAAGGGCTCGGCGACCCGGTCGGAGACGATGCAGGCGCCGATCGGGGAGTAGCCCGAGGTCATGCCCTTGGCGCAGGTGATCATGTCCGGCACGTAGCCGAACTTGTCACAGGCGAACATCGTGCCGAGGCGGCCGAAGGCGCAGATGACCTCGTCGGAGACGAGCAGCACGTCGTACTGGTCGCAGATCTCGCGGACCCGCTGGAAGTAGCCGGGCGGCGGCGGGAAGCAGCCGCCGGCGTTCTGCACCGGCTCCAGGAAGACGGCCGCGACGGTGTCGGGGCCCTCGAAGAGGATCTGCTGCTCGATCTGGTCGGCGGCCCAGCGGCCGAAGGCCTCCGGGTCGTCGCCGTGGATCGGGGCGCGGTAGATGTTGGTGTTCGGGACCTTGTGGGCGCCCGGTACCAGCGGCTCGAAGGGGGCCTTGAGGGCCGGCAGGCCGGTGATGGACAGGGCGCCCTGCGGGGTGCCGTGGTAGGCGACCGCGCGGGAGATGACCTTGTACTTGGTCGGCTTGCCCTTGAGCTTGAAGTACTGCTTGGCCAGCTTCCAGGCGGTCTCGACGGCCTCGCCACCGCCGGTGGTGAAGAAGACCTTGTTCAGGTCGCCCGGCGCGTAGTTCGCGAGGCGCTCGGCGAGCTCGACGGCCTTCGGGTGGGCGTAGGACCACACGGGGAAGAAGGCGAGCTCCTGGGCCTGCTTGTAGGCGACCTCGGCCAGCTGCTTGCGGCCGTGGCCGGCGTTGACCACGAACAGTCCGGCGAGACCGTCCAGGTAGCGCTTGCCCTTGTCGTCGTAGATGTAGGTGCCCTCGCCCCGCACGATGGTGGGGACGGGGGAGTTCTCGTACGAGGACATGCGGGTGAAGTGCATCCACAGGTGGTCGTACGCGGTCTTGGACAGGTCCTGGGTCACGGTTATCGAGTTCCCCACATGTAGGTCTGCTTCTTCAGCTTCAGATAAACGAAGCTTTCGGTGGATCGCACGCCGGGGAGCGCGCGGATCTTCTTGTTGATCGTTTCCAGCAGGTGGTCGTCGTCCTCGCAGACGATCTCCACCATCAGGTCGAACGAGCCCGCGGTCATCACCACGTACTCGCACTCGGCCATCGCGGTCAGCGCGTCGGCCACCGGGTCGACATCGCCCTCGACGTTGATCCCGACCATGGCCTGGCGTCGCAGACCCACGGTGAGCGGGTCGGTGACGGCCACGATCTGCATGACGCCCTGGTCGAGCAGCTTCTGCACGCGCTGGCGCACGGCTGCCTCGGACAGGCCGACGGCCTTGCCGATGGCCGCGTAGGGACGGCGTCCGTCCTCCTGCAGTTGCTCGATGATCGCCAGCGACACAGCATCGACCGAAGGGGACGGCTGCCGGTTCCTGGTATCTGCGCTTCGACTGACCACGTCATCACTGTGCACGAGGAGTCGACAGTTCCGCAACCCGGAATCGATGAAATCCGTTGTCGAGCTGCTTTGATCTCACGGATTTCGTAGTTCATCCATGCTGGGCCTGTCGAAAGCGTCACCACAGGGGCTACTCTGGGAGAGTTGTCTCAATCGTTGGACATGGGATCAGGAGAGTGGCTGTAGTGACCACCGAACTGCGTCGTCTGCGCAACTACATCGGCGGGGAGTTCAAGGACGCTGCCGACGGACGGACCACCGACGTGGTCAACCCGGCGACCGGCGAGGTGTACGCCACCGCTCCGCTCTCCGGGCAGGCCGACGTCGACGCCGCCATGGCCGCCGCCGCGGCCGCCTTCCCGGGCTGGCGTGACACCACGCCCGCCGAGCGGCAGAAGGCGCTCCTCGCCATCGCCGACGCCTTCGAGGCGCGCGCCGAGGAGCTCGTGGCGGCCGAGTCGGAGAACACCGGCAAGCCGCTGGGCCTGACGGCCAGCGAGGAGCTGCCGCCGATGGTGGACCAGATCCGCTTCTTCGCCGGCGCCGCCCGCATGCTGGAGGGCCGCTCGGCCGGCGAGTACATGGACGGGATGACCTCGATCATCCGCCGTGAGCCGGTCGGCGTCTGCGCCCAGGTGGCGCCCTGGAACTACCCGATGATGATGGCCGTGTGGAAGTTCGCGCCGGCCATCGCCGCGGGCAACACCGTGGTCCTCAAGCCCTCGGACACCACCCCGGCCTCCACGGTCCTGATGGCCGAGATCATCGACTCGGTCCTGCCCAAGGGCGTCTTCAACGTCATCTGCGGTGACCGCGAGACCGGCCGCATGATGGTCGAGCACGCCACCCCGGCGATGGCCTCCATCACCGGCTCGGTCCGCGCCGGCATGCAGGTCGCCGAGAGCGCCGCCAAGGACGTCAAGCGCGTCCACCTGGAGCTCGGTGGCAAGGCCCCCGTCGTCGTCTTCGAGGACTGCGACCTGGCCAAGGCCGTCGAGGACATCGCGGTCGCCGGCTTCTTCAACGCCGGCCAGGACTGTACCGCCGCCACCCGCGTCCTGGTGCACCAGTCCATCCACGACGAGTTCGTCGCGGCGCTGGCCAAGGCCGCCGCCGACACCAAGACCGGCCAGCCGGACGACGAGGACGTGCTCTACGGCCCGCTGAACAACCCCAACCAGCTCAAGCAGGTCGCGGGCTTCATCGAGCGCCTCCCCGCCCACGCCAAGGTCGAGGCGGGCGGCCACCAGGTCGGCGACAAGGGCTACTTCTACGCCCCGACCGTCGTCTCCGGCCTCAAGCAGGACGACGAGATCATCCAGAACGAGGTCTTCGGCCCCGTCATCACCGTCCAGTCCTTCACCGACGAGTCCCAGGCCCTGGAGTACGCGAACGGCGTCGAGTACGCCCTCGCCTCCTCGGTGTGGACCAAGGACCACGGCCGCGCGATGCGCATGTCCAAGAACCTCGACTTCGGCTGCGTGTGGATCAACACCCACATCCCGCTGGTCGCCGAGATGCCGCACGGCGGCTACAAGAAGTCCGGCTACGGCAAGGACCTCTCCGCCTACGGCTTCGAGGACTACACGCGCATCAAGCACGTGATGACCTCCCTGGGCTGAGCCGTCGGCCCCAGGGCCACGAGCGATCGCTGAAGGGGCGGGTGGTAGACAACATGTCTATTGCCCGCCTCTTCGCCTTCGCCCAGTCTGAGGATCATGCCTGAACCCCTCTTCTCCCGCCGTACCGCCCTGCGCGGACTCGGCGCCGCCGGCCTGCTGGCCTCCCTCGCCGGCTGCGGGGTCCCCGCCGCCTACGTCCCGGAGGAGCGCCGTGGCGCGGCGGACCGGTCCGAGCGCGACCGCACGGTGTCCTTCTCCAACTGGCCGCTGTACATCGACACCGACGACGAGGACGAGACCCGGCGCCCCACGCTGGAGGCCTTCACGGAGCGGACCGGCATCGACGTCCGGTACAGCGAAGAGATCAACGACAACGACGAGTTCTTCGGCAAGGTCAGCCCCGGCCTGATGAACCACCAGGACACCGGCCACGACCTCGTGGTGGTCAGCGACTGGATGGCCGCCCACTTCGTCCACCTGGGCTGGGCCCAGGCCATGGACCGCCCCGCCCAGCCGAACGTCGCGCGCAACCTCGACCCCCAGCTCCGCTCGCCCGCCTTCGACGAGGGCCGCCGGCACACCGTGCCCTGGCAGTCCGGCATCACCGGCATCGCCTACAACCGCAAGGCGCTCGGCCGCGAGATCCGCTCCACGGCGGACCTGTGGCACCCGGACCTCAAGGGCAAGGTCACCCTCTTCTCCGGCCTGGACGAATCCTTCTCCCTCCTCATGCAGGGCAACGGCGTGGACGTCACCCGGTGGACCGAGGCCGACTTCCACCGCATGTGCGACCAGGTGGAGGAACTGGTGCGCAAGAAGCACATCCGCCGCTTCACCGGCAACGACTACACCTCCGACCTGAGCAAGGGCGACGTCCTGGCCTGCCAGGCGTACTCGGGCGACGCCGTCCAGCTCCAGGCCGACAACCCCGACATCCAGTTCGTGGTGCCGGAAGAGGGCGCCGAACTGTGGGCCGAGAGCCTGCTGATCCCCAACCTGGCCCGCCACAAGGCCAACGCGGAAGCACTGATCGACCACTACTACGACCCGCAGGTCGCCGCCGAGCTCGCCGCCTCGGTCAACTACGTCTGCCCGGTCCCGGCCGCCCGCGAGGTGCTGGCCGGCTCGCAGGACAGGGAGACCGCCGAGCTCGCCGAGAACCCGCTGATCTTCCCGGACGACGAGATGCGCAAGCGCCTCGCGGTCGCCCGCGACATCTCCTCGGCCGAACGCCGCTCCCTGGCCAGCCGCTGGAACTCCCTCGTCGGCCTCTAGCCCGCCGGGCTGCTCGGCGAACGCGGCCGGCACCAGCTTCAGCGCGACCGGTCCCAGGCCACCGTGCCGTCGGGGTGGTCGAAGCGGGTCATCCCCGCCGAGTGCCGGGCGGGCGCCCATGCCCCCCGCTCCCGCCTCGATCAGACCGGTCTCGTACGCGCGGATCACGGCCTGGATCCGGTCCCGCAGACCCAGCTTCGCCGGCACGTTCCCACGTGCGTCTTGACCGTGTGCTCGCCCCCGCGTGCAACGCCTCCGCGCCCACCTCGATGTCGTCCTGCACCCCGAGGATCAGAACGCGATCAGTCCGGCGTACGGCAGCGGCGCCCCGGCCCGTCGAGCGCGAGCCGGTGGCCGGTCCCCGCCACGATCACCGCGAGCAGGACGAGGCACCGGCGCCCGCCGCCACACCGGCGGGACGTCGCCCAGCGAGGTCAGCAGGTACGCCATGCCGGTCGCGGCCGGCTCGCCCGGGTCGAGGGGCACCACGAACGGGATCGTCGTCGCCCACCTGCACCCGCAGCGCCAGCCCCAGGTCCGCGAGCCGGGCGCGTACCGGCGTGCCCGTCACTGCCCGGCCCGGGCCCGTTCGGCGGTCAGGACGTCGATCCGGTTGGTGGTGATCGAGTCCACCCCGGCCGCCAGCAGCCGGCGCACCGACCACCGGGTGTCCGCCGTCCAGGCAGACACCCGCAGGCCGTCGGCGTGCAGGGCGTCCACGAGCTCCCGGTCGACCAGCCCGAAGCGGTAGTTGAGCCAGGCCGGGGCGACCGCGTCGATCAGGACCCGGCGCGGCGGGCTCAGCGTGGTCCAGGTGAGGGCGATCTCCGCGCCGGGGTCGGCGGCCCGGACCGCGAGCATGGTGGCGGGGCCCGCGCTGTAGAACGTACGCTCGCGCGCCCCGCACTCCCGCACCACGTCCACCACGGTGCGCACCGACTCGGCCGTGGCGCCCGGCAGGTCGATCATGACCCGGCCGGCGCCGGCCGCCGCCAGCGCCTCGCGCAGGGTCGGGATCCTGCCCTCCGCCAGTTCGCGCAGCTGTGGGGCCGTGACGGCGTCCAGCCGTACGTCATGGCCCCACAGCCGCTCCAGCGTGTCGTCGTGCAGCAGCACCGGGACGCCGTCCCGGGTCAGCCGTACGTCGATCTCGACGGCGTCCGCCCCGCGCGCGAACGCCGAACGGAGGGAGTCGAGGGTGTTCTCACGGAACCGGTAGGGATCGCCGCGGTGGCCGACGGCCGTCAGGGTGCGCATGATCCCATTGTCCGTGGGCGTCAGCGGGCCAGCCAGGTCCCGGTGTACGTGTCGATCTCCTCCGTCAGCCGGGCCTTGCCGGCCGCGTCGAGGAAGGAGGCCTCCACGGCGTTCTTGGCGAGCTGGGCCAGGCCCCGCTCGTCGAGGTCCAGCAGCCGGGCCGCGACCGCGTACTCGTTGTTGAGGTCGCTGCCGAACATCGGCGGGTCGTCGCTGTTGATGGTCACGAGCACGCCGGCCTGCACCATCTCCTTGACGGGGTGCTGGTCCAGGTCGGTGACGGCGCGGGTGGCGATGTTGGAGGTCGGGCAGACCTCCAGGGCGATGCGGTGCTCCGCGAGGTACGCCAGCAGCTGCGGGTCCTGGGTGGCGCTGGTGCCGTGGCCGATGCGCTCCGCGCCCAGCTCGTGGATCGCGTCCCAGATCGTCTGCGGGCCGGTGGTCTCGCCTGCGTGGGGCACGCTGTGCAGGCCGGCGGCGCGGGCGCGGTCGAAGTACGGCTTGAACTGCGGGCGCGGCACGCCGATCTCGGGGCCGCCGAGGCCGAAGGAGACCAGGCCCTCCGGGCGCAGGTCGACCGCGAGCCGGGCCGTCTCGGCGGCGGCCTCCAGGCCGGCCTCGCCGGGGATGTCGAAGCACCAGCGCAGGATGACGCCGAGCTCGGTCTCGGCGGCCCTGCGGGCGTCCTCGATGGCCTCCATGAAGGCCTTCTCGTCGATGCCGCGGCGGGTGGAGGAGTACGGGGTGATGGTCAGCTCGGCGTAGCGGATGTTCTGCCGGGCCATGTCGCGGGCGACCTCGAAGGTCAGCAGCCGGACGTCCTCCGGGGTGCGGACGAGGTCCACGACGGAGAGGTAGACCTCGATGAAGTGGGCGAAGTCGGTGAAGGTGAAGTAGTCGGCCAGCGCCTCGGGGTCGGTGGGGACCTTGGAGTCCGGGTGCCTGGCCGCCAGTTCGGCGACGATACGGGGTGAGGCCGAGCCGACGTGGTGGACGTGGAGCTCCGCCTTGGGCAGCCCCGCGATGAACGAGTGCAGGTCGGGCATGGGGTGGGCCTCCGGGTGACGCGGTTGCGGGCAGGTCGGGCTTCATCGTAGGCAGAGCGGGAGCGGCCGGAGGCGGCCCGTAGCATGGCCGTACGAGGGGGGAGCCGATCATGTCCGACCAGAATCCCGAGCCCCACGACCCGTGGGCCGCGCCGGTGCCTCCGGCGGTGGACCTGACCAAGGGCGGGCCGGCGCACGCCGGTGCGGCGGGCGCGCCGGGTGCGTCGTCCGGGGCCGTGCCGTCCGACGCCGTGCCACCGGACGCCGTGCCGGCCGAGGCCGTGCCGGCCGAGGCCGCGCCCTCGGACGCCGTGCCGGACGCGTGGGCCGCGCCCGGGCCGGGGGCTCCGGCCGGTGCCGGGTCCGGTGGTGCCGGTGGTGCCGGTGGTGCCGACGGTGCCTGGCGGAGCGGGGTGTCCTTCGGGAAGGCGGACGGGACGGGGTCCGTGCACGAGCAGGCGACGCTCGCCGGGATGCCGGGGGCCGGTGAGGCACCGGCCGGCCCGCAGGCCTCCGCCCACTACGGCTACCCGGGGCCGGCCTACCCCGGTGGCCCGGCAGCAGCCGCGCAGCCGCCGGCCGGGTACGGCTGTCCGGGGCAGCCGGGACACCAGGCGCCCGGGCCCGGGCCGACCGCGTACCCCGGATACCCGGGGCAGCCGGCGCAGCCCGGGCCGACCCCGTACCCCGGCTACCCGGGGCAGCCCGGCGGGTACCCGCCGTACGGCGCGTACCCCGGTGCCCCGCGGAACAACGGCCTCGGCGTGGCCTCGCTGGTGCTCGGCATCATCTCGGTCGTCGGCTGCTTCCTCAGCTTCTTCAGCGTCCTGGCCGGCGCCCTGGCGATCATCTTCGGCGCCCTGGGCCGCGGCAAGGCGAACCGGGGCGAGGCCGACAACGGTGGCGTGGCGCTCGCCGGGCTGATCCTGGGCATCGTCGGCGTGGTGCTCGGCCTGCTCACGGTGCTCGCCCTGTTCGGGCTGCTGGCGGACCTCGGCCCGCTCCCGGACCCGGACGGCCCCGGCTACCCGGCTCCGACCGAACACGTCTGACCCCAGCGGCCCACCAGCCGCCCGGCCTTCTTCGCCTCGGCCGGGGTCCTGGCCTCCAGCGCGGCCCGTTCGGCCTCGGCGTCACCGAACAACCGTGCCTTCTCGGCCATCATCCAGTGTTCGGCGGTGGCATAGTGGGTGTCACTCACCGTGAAGGGTGCGGGCCACCACTGGCTGAGACAGCTGGGGCCCAGTGATCCGTCCGCCCTCGGCCGGTGCCCCCAGAAGGGCAGGAACTTCACCCGCTCACCCCGGCTGACCTGCTCGATCAGTGCGTCGATCTTGTCCATGCACGCGAGTCTGACAGCCGCCACTGACACTTCGTACGGGATTTACGGTCCGCCTCGACACATGGTCGACCGATTCCGTCGCGTAATCAAAAGGCAACAACGGAATCACTTGGCGGAGTACCGCACCTCTGTCAGGATCGGCACTCAATTCGAGCTGGAGCAACGGAGAGCGCGATGGGTAACCGCTTTCAGGCCAAGGACCGCTTCGCGGACGGTGCGCAGTACATCGACGGGCGGCTCGTGCAGGGCACCTCCGACGCGTCACACACCGTCGTCGACCCGGCCACGGGCGAGGAGGTCCTGACCTACCGGCTGGCCTCCACCGCCGATGTCGACGCGGCCGTCGCCGCCGCCCGCCGGGCCTTCCCGGCCTGGTCCGCGGCCACCCCCGGCGAGCGGTCGGACGCCCTGCACCGGCTGGCGGCCGTCCTCACCGAGCAGGCCGAGGACTTCGCGCACGCCGAGTCGCTGCAGTGCGGCAAGCCGGTCAAGCTGACCACCGAGTTCGACGTGCCCGGCACCATCGACAACACGGCGTTCTTCGCGGGCGCCGCCCGGCACCTCCAGGGCCAGGCCGCCGGCGAGTACTCGGGCGACCACACCTCCTACGTACGCCGCGAGGCCATCGGCGTCGTGGGCTCCATCGCCCCCTGGAACTACCCGCTCCAGATGGCCGCCTGGAAGATCCTCCCGGCCGTGGCCGCGGGCAACACCATCGTCCTCAAGCCCGCCGAGCTGACCCCGCTGACCTCCCTGATGTTCGCCCAGGCGGCCACCGCGGCCGGCATCCCCGACGGCGTGATCAACATCGTGACGGGCGCCGGCCGCGAGGCCGGCGAGCACCTGGTCGGCCACCCGGACGTGGCCATGACCTCCTTCACCGGCTCCACCGCGGTCGGCAAGCGGGTCGCCGAACTGGCCACCGCCACCGTCAAGCGGCTCCACCTGGAGCTCGGCGGCAAGGCCCCGTTCGTCGTCTTCGCCGACGCCGACCTGGAGGCGGCCGCCCAGGGCGCCGTCGCCGCCTCCCTCATCAACAGCGGCCAGGACTGCACCGCCGCCACCCGCGCGTACGTCCAGCGCCCGCTGTACGACGCCTTCGTCGCCCGTGTCGCCGAGCTGATGCGCACGGTCCGCCTCGGTGACCCCTTCGACCCCGCCACCGACCTCGGCCCGCTCGTCTCCCACGCCCAGCGCGACCGCGTCGCCGGCTTCGTCGAGCGGGCCCGCGGCTACGCCACCGTCGTCACCGGCGGCGAGATCCCCGGCGGCCCCCTCGCCGACGGCGCGTACTACGCCCCGACCCTGGTCACCGACGCCGCCCAGGACAGCGAGATCGTCCAGTCCGAGATCTTCGGACCGGTCCTGGTCGCCCTGCCCTTCGACACCGACGACGAGGCCCTGGCCCTGGCCAACGACACCCCGTACGGACTGGCCGCCTCCGCCTGGACCCGCGACGTCTACCGCGCGGGCCGGGCCACCCGGGAGATCAAGGCGGGCTGCGTGTGGGTCAACGACCACATCCCGATCATCAGCGAGATGCCCCACGGAGGCTACAAGGCGAGCGGCTACGGCAAGGACATGAGCGCCTACTCCTTCGAGGAGTACACGCAGGTCAAGCACGTGATGTACGACAACACGGCGGTCGCCGCGAAGGACTGGCACCGCACGATTTTCGGGGACCGCAGCTGACCGGACGCGGCCCGTCGCCGCGTCCCCGTCCGCCCCGCCGCCCGACCAGCGGCCACCTCCCTCCCGAAAGGCACAGCCCATGGAGCAGAACGAGCCCGAGCGCCTGTCCGCCGCACAGGCCGCCGCGATGCGGCGCAGCATCCTCAGCGGGCGCGGCGCCCTCACCCGCCGTTCGCTGCTGCGCGCCTCCGGCGTCGGCGCGCTCACCGTCGGTGGCCTGTCCGCCCTCACCTCCTGCGGCATCCCCCCGGCCAAGCGCGAGGGCGGGACGGCGGCGGCCTCCGACGACCACTCGGCCCAGGAGAAGCAGATCACCTTCTCCAACTGGACCGAGTACATGGACGTCAGCGACGACGAGAAGACCCACCCCACGCTGGAGGAGTTCAAGAAGCGGACCGGGATCACGGTCGACTACACCGAGGACATCAACGACAACGTCGAGTTCTTCGGCAAGATCCGCCCCCAGCTCGCCGCCGGCCAGGACATCGGCCGCGACCTGATCGTCGTCACCGACTGGCTGGCCGCCCGCATCATCCGCCTGGGCTGGGCGCAGAAGCTGGACCCGGCCAACCTGCCGCACGCCTACGCCAACCTCATCCCCCAGTACCGCAACCCCGACTGGGACCCGGGCCGGGCCCACAGCTACCCCTGGACCGGCATCGACACCGTCATCGCGTACAACGCGAAGGCCACCGGCGGCAAGAAGGTCGACTCGGTCACCCAACTGCTCGACGACCCCTCGCTCAAGGGCCGGGTGGGCTTCCTCACCGAGATGCGCGACACCGTCGGCATGACCCTGCTCGACCTCGGCAAGGACCCGGCCACCTTCACCACCGCCGACTACGACGAGGCCGTCGGCCGGCTCCAGAAGGGCGTGGACAAGAAGCAGATCCGCCGCTTCACCGGCAACGACTACACCTCGGACCTGGACAAGGGCGACCTCGCCGCCTGTCTGGCCTGGGCCGGTGACGTCATCCAGCTCCAGGCGGGCAACCCCGACATCCAGTACGCCATCCCCGCCGCCGGCTACATCACCTCCAGCGACAACCTCCTGGTCCCCGCCAAGGCCCGGCACAAGACCAACGCCGAGAAGCTCATCGACTTCTACTACGAGCCCGCGATCGCCGCCCAGCTCGCCGCGTTCATCAGCTACGTGTGCCCGGTCGAGGGCGTCAAGGACGAGCTTGCGAAGATCGACCCCGCGCTCGCGGACAACCCCCTGATCGTCCCGGACAAGGCGATGGCCGCCAAGGCGCACGCCTTCCGTTCGCTCAGCGCCGAGGAAGAGACGGCGTACGAGGAGAAGTTCGCCAAGCTCATCGGCTCCTGACCGCCGCAGCCCCTCCGCCCACCCCTCTCACCCCCGGGACCTTCGAACCCATGACTGACAACACCGCGGGCGGCGACGTCCGCCTCGCCGGGATCAGCAAGCACTACGGCACCTTCACCGCCGTGCAGCCGCTGGACCTCACCATCCCCCAGGGCTCGTTCTTCGCCCTGCTCGGCGCCTCGGGCTGCGGCAAGACCACCACGCTGCGGATGATCGCCGGCCTGGAGGAGCCCTCCACCGGTACGGTCAGCCTGGGCGACCGGGACGTGACCCAGCTGCCCCCGTACAAGCGGCCGGTGAACACCGTCTTCCAGAGCTACGCGCTCTTCCCGCACATGGACATCTTCGAGAACATCGCCTTCGGCCTGCGCCGGCGCGGCATCAAGTCCGTGGACAAGCAGGTCGACGAGATGATCGACCTCGTCCAGCTCGGCGAGCACGCCCGCAAGAAGCCCCACCAGCTCTCCGGCGGCCAGCAGCAGCGCGTGGCCGTGGCCCGCGCGCTCATCAACCACCCCCAGGTGCTGCTCCTCGACGAGCCGCTCGGCGCCCTCGACCTGAAGCTGCGCCGCCAGATGCAGCTGGAGCTCAAGCGCATCCAGACGGAGGTCGGCATCACCTTCGTGCACGTCACGCACGACCAGGAGGAGGCCATGACCATGGCCGACACCGTCGCCGTGATGAACGCCGGCCGGGTCGAGCAGCTCGGCGCGCCCGCCGAGCTCTACGAGAACCCGCGCACCACCTTCGTGGCCAACTTCCTCGGCACCTCCAACCTCATCGAGGCCTCCGTGGAGGCCGCCGGCGACGACGTGGTCGTCGCGGCCGCCGGCACCACGCTGCGGCTGCCCGCGTCCCGATGTTCGACCACGCCGCGCAGCGGCGGCAAGCTCCTGGTGGGCGTGCGGCCCGAGAAGATCTCGCTGGTCCCGGCCGAGGAGGAGCACACCGTCGGCACCGGCCGCAACAAGATCGCCGGCACCGTCGTCGCCTCTTCCTTCATCGGCGTCTCCACCCAGTTCGTCATCGACAGCGCGGTCTGCCCGGAGCTGGAGGTGTACGTGCAGAACATCGAGCGCGACGCCCGCCTGGTGCCCGGCGCCCGGGTGATCCTGCACTGGAACCCGGAGCACACCTTCGGCCTCGACGCCGCCCAGTCCATGCTTGCAGGGACGATGGGCGACGCCGGGGTCGAGACGGTCGAGGAGTCCGCGTGAGCGCCACCGCCGCGCCCCCGCAGGCGCCCGCCCCCGCCGAACCGCCGATCCACCGGCCGTCCACCCGCAAGAAGCTCGTCCCGTACTGGCTGCTGCTGCCGGGCATCCTGTGGCTGCTGGTCTTCTTCGTGCTGCCGATGGTCTACCAGGCCTCGACCTCGGTGCAGACCGGGTCCCTCGAGGAGGGCTTCGAGGTCACCTGGCACTTCGGGACCTACTGGGACGCCTTCACCGAGTACTACCCGCAGTTCCTGCGCTCCCTGCTCTACGCCGGTACCGCCACCGCGCTGTGCCTGCTGCTGGGCTACCCGCTGGCCTACCTGATCGCCTTCCGCGCGGGCCGCTGGCGCAACCTGCTGCTGGTGCTCGTCATCGCGCCGTTCTTCACCAGCTTCCTGATCCGCACCCTGGCCTGGAAGACGATCCTGGCCGACGGCGGGCCCGTGGTCGCCGTGCTGAACAAGATCGGCTTCCTCGACGTCACCGCCTGGCTCGGGATGACCGAGGGCGACCGGGTGCTGGCCACGCCGCTCGCCGTGGTCTGCGGTCTGACGTACAACTTCCTGCCGTTCATGATCCTGCCGCTCTACACCTCGCTGGAGCGCATCGACACCCGTCTGCACGAGGCGGCCGGCGACCTGTACGCGACGCCCGTCACGGTCTTCCGCAAGGTCACCTTCCCGCTGTCGATGCCGGGCGTGGTCTCCGGGACCCTGCTCACCTTCATCCCGGCAAGCGGCGACTACGTCAACGCCGAACTGCTCGGCTCCACCGACACCCGCATGATCGGCAACGTCATCCAGTCGCAGTACCTGCGGATCCTGGACTACCCGACGGCCGCCGCCCTGTCGTTCATCCTCATGGCCGTGGTGCTGGTCATGGTCACCATCTACATCCGCCGAGCGGGGACGGAGGACCTGGTCTGATGCAGTGGCTGCGCCGCAACTTCGTCGTCATCGCGGGCCTGTGCACGCTGGCGTACCTGATCCTCCCGAACGTCGTCGTGACGGTGTTCTCCTTCAACAACCCCACCGGCCGGTTCAACTACGCCTGGCAGGAGTTCTCCCTCGACGCCTGGAAGGACCCCTGCGGGGTCGCCGACCTGTGCGGCTCCCTCGCGCTCTCGCTCCAGATCGCCCTGTGGGCCACCATCGGCGCGACCGTCCTCGGCACCATGATCGCCTTCGCCCTGGTGCGCTACCGGTTCCGGGCGCGCGGCGCGGTGAACTCGCTGATCTTCCTGCCGATGGCCATGCCCGAGATCGTGATGGCGGCCTCGCTGCTCGCCCTCTTCCTCAACATGGGCGTCCAGCTCGGCTTCTGGACGATCCTCATCGCCCACATCATGTTCTGCCTCAGCTTCGTCGTCGCCGCCGTCAAGGCGCGGGTGCTGTCCATGGACCCGCGGCTGGAGGAGGCCGCCCGCGACCTGTACGCCGGGCCCGTGCAGACCTTCCTGCGCGTCACCCTGCCGATCGCGGCCCCCGGCATCGCCGCCGGTGCGCTGCTGTCGTTCGCGCTCTCCTTCGACGACTTCATCATCACCAACTTCAACTCGGGCAACACCGTGACCTTCCCCATGTTCGTGTGGGGATCGGCCCAGCGCGGTACGCCTGTGCAGATCAACGTCATCGGCACGGCGATGTTCGTCATCGCGGTGCTGGTGGTGGTCGTCGGCCAGACGGTCGGCACCCGCCGCAAGAAAGCCCAGCGCAAGTAACCCCGAAAGAACTCTGTAGGGAGTTGGAAGCCATGGCCCCAGTCGCCATGCGTAGTGTTGCAAAATCCCTTTCCGAAGCGCTGCCGGTCTCGTACTGGCTCGACGACCCCGGCAAGCCGGCGGCACAGCCGGCCCTCACCTCCGACGAGGCCTGCGACCTGCTGGTCATCGGCGGCGGGTACAGCGGCCTGTGGACGGCCCTGATCGCCAAGGAGCGGGACCCCGCCCGGGACGTCGTCCTGATCGAGAGCAAGGAGGCGGGCTGGGCCGCCTCCGGCCGCAACGGCGGCTTCTGCGCCGCCTCCCTCACCCACGGCCTCGCCAACGGCCTGGCCCGCTGGCCCGGCGAGCTCGCCAAGCTGGAGGAGCTGGGCGCCCGCAACCTCGACGCCATCGAGGAGGCGGTCGCCCGGTACGGCATCGACTGCGACTTCGAGCGCACCGGCGAGATCGACGTGGCCACCGAGCCGCACCAGGTCGAGGAACTGCGCGAGCTGTACGAGCAGGCGCAGAAGCTGGGCCTGGCCTCCGGCGCGCGCTGGCTGGACCGCGACGAGATGCGGGCCGAGGTCGACTCGCCCACCTTCCTCGCGGGCCTGTGGGACACCGACGGCGTCGCCATGCTGAACCCGGCCCGGCTCGCGTGGGGCCTGAAGCAGGCCTGCCTGGGCCTGGGCGTACGGATCTACGAGAACACCCGGGGCCTGTCCCTCACCTCGTCCGGGGCCGGCATGGCCGTGCGCACCCCGTACGGCCGGATCTTCGCCCGCCGGGTGGCGCTCGGCACCAACATCTTCCCCTCCCTGGTCAAGCGGATCCGTCCGTTCACGGTCCCGGTCTACGACTACGCGCTGATGACCGAGCCCCTGACGGCCGACCAGCTCGCCGCCATCGGCTGGAAGAAGCGGCAGGGCCTGGGCGACAGCGCCAACCAGTTCCACTACTTCCGCATCACCCCCGACCACCGCATCCTGTGGGGCGGCTACGACGCCATCTACCCCTACCGCGGCAAGCTCGACTCCGAGTACGACCACCGGCCCGAGACCTACCTGAAGCTGGCGCAGCACTTCTTCACGGCGTTCCCGCAGCTTGAGGGGGTGGGCTTCAGCCACGCCTGGGGCGGCGCGATCGACACCTGCTCGCGCTTCTCCGCCTTCTTCGGCACCGCGCACTCCGGCAAGGTGGCCTACGCCGCCGGCTACACCGGGCTCGGCGTCGGCGCGACCCGGTTCGGCGCGGACGTGATGCTGGACCTGCTCGACGGCGCCCGCACCGAGCGGACCGAGCTGGAGATGGTCAGGTCCCGGCCGATGCCGTTCCCGCCGGAGCCGTTCGCCTGGACCGGCATCACCCTCACCAAGTGGTCGCTGGCCCGCGCCGACGCCCGCGGCGGCCGGCGCAACCTGTGGCTGAAGACCCTCGACAAGTTCGGCCTGGGCTTCGACAGCTGAGCCGCGACCGGCCCACGGGACCGGCCCACGGGACCGGTCCCGTACGTACGCCCCGGCGCACATCGTCAGGGGCGGTACGAGCCGGTTCACCACCACGGGGTGCCCGAACCCGCGTCATGATCGCCCCCCGCCCCGCTCCCCTCCGGTGAGACGTCTCACCAACAGGGGAACGGAGGCCGGGCGATGCAGGGCTCGGAGATCAAGACCGCGGTGGAGTGGCTGGTGTCGGTGGCGCCCGACCCCGACGCCTGCCGGTGGGAATGGGAGCGCAGCCCCCTCGGGGTGGCGCTGCTGCCCGCCGGCCGGCACTGGGACGTCCTGGTGCTCCCCGGCGACCTGGGCACGGCCACCCTCGACGTGCTGCACCGCCTGCTGGAACGGCCCGGTCCGGTGCTCGCCGACTTCGGCTCCGCCCGGCTGGGCTTCTTCGTGCCCGCGGGCACCGCCGCCCGCTGGCTCGGCACGGGCGTCCGGGGCGCCGGGCACGGGAGCTGGATCGTAGTGCCCTACCCCGGCCGGGCCACCGGCGGGGTGCGCTGGCTGGTCCTCCCCGACGGCCGGGGGACCCTCACGGACCCGGCCGTGCTGGAGCTCGCCATGCACGAGGCCGTGGCCACCGTCCTGCGCGAGCGCGCCGGGGCGGGGGAGGGCTGACGGCCCGGCCGACCGCCGCCAGCAGCGGCACGCACAGGAACGCGCTGGCCAGCACGTCCAGCGGCCAGTGGAAGCCGCGCAGCACCAGACCGACGGCGGTGGCCACCGCGAGCACCGCGGCCGCCGCCGTCACCCGGGCCGGGTGGCGGACGTACGGACGGACCAGCAGGGCCGCGGCCAGGTACGCCACCGCGGCGGTGGCGGTGTGGCCCGAGGGGAAGTAGCCGGCCGCCCAGGGCTCCAACGGGCCCGGGCGGGCGGTCCACTCCTTCAGCGGCACGATCACCGCGGGCACCAGGGCCATGGCCGCGGCCGCCGTCAGCGCCGGGCCCCAGCGGCCCGAGCGCCGTACCGCGAAGGCGATCGCCAGCACCAGCACCGGCACGGCCACCGGGACGTTGCCCAGGTCGGCGAGGCGTTCGGTGACGGCGTCCGGGACCGCACGGACCACGGCGCGGCTGAGGGCCTCGTCCGGCACCAGCAGGGGCCCGTCGGCCAGCACCTGCCAGGTCGTCAGCGCGAGCCCGAGCAGCGGCAGCAGCACCGCGTACAGCAGGAAGGCCAGGGGGCGGGAAGTGGCCGGCCGCCCAGGAACAGGGGGGATGGTTCCGGGGCGGCCGCCCGGATCGGCGGGCCGTGCGCCCCGGGGGGTTTGGGGCGGGCGGCCGTCCGATCGGTGAGGAGTGTGCGCGAACGCATGCCCGGTACGGAGCTGGGGAAGCCCGGCACCGGTGTCGCCCCCGGTCTCCCGAGGACGGGGTCTCTCACTCATCTGCAGAAACCGTACGGCAGCGAGAAGGGGACCGACAGCAGGAACGCGCTCCTGCCATCGGCCCCCCACAGCTTCTTCACAACGCCCGACCGTTACCCGTGGTATCGATCAGCACGCCGTTCCGACACTCGCTCAGATGCCCGCGAAAGCAGCCTCGATGATGTCCAGGCCCTCGTTCAGCAGGTCCTCGCCGATGACGATCGGGGGCAGGAAGCGCAGCACGTTGCCGTAGGTGCCACAGGTGAGGACGACCAGGCCCTCGGCGTGGCAGGCCTTGGCCAGGGCGCCGGCGGCCTCCGGGTTCGGCTCCTTGGTGGCCGGGTCCTTGACCAGCTCGACCGCGATCATCGCACCGCGGCCGCGGATGTCGCCGATGATCTCGTACTTCTCCTGCATGGCCGTCAGACGGGCCTTCATGACGGACTCGATCTTCTTCGCCTTGGCGTTGAGGTCGAGCTCCTTCATCGTCTCGATGGAGCCCAGGGCGCCGGCGCAGGCCACCGGGTTACCGCCGTAGGTGCCGCCCAGGCCACCCGCGTGCGCGGCGTCCATGATCTCGGCGCGGCCGGTCACGGCGGCGAGCGGCAGACCGCCCGCGATGCCCTTGGCGGTGGTGATCAGGTCCGGGACGATGCCCTCGTCCTCGCACGCGAACCACTGGCCGGTGCGGCAGAAGCCGGACTGGATCTCGTCGGCGACGAAGACGATGCCGTTGTCGTTGGCGAACTTCACGATCGCCGGGAGGAAGCCCTTGGCCGGCTCGATGAAGCCGCCCTCGCCGAGGACCGGCTCGATGATGATCGCGGCGACGTTCTCGGCGCCGATCTGCTTGGTGATCTGGTCGATCGCCTGGGCGGCGGCCTCGGGGCCGCAGTTCTCGGCACCGGTGGGCCAGCGGTAGCCGTAGGCGACCGGGACGCGGTAGACCTCGGGGGCGAACGGACCGAAGCCGTGCTTGTACGGCATGTTCTTCGCCGTCAGCGCCATGGTGAGGTTGGTACGGCCGTGGTAGCCGTGGTCGAAGACGACGACGGCCTGGCGCTTGGTGTACGAACGGGCGATCTTGACGGCGTTCTCGACGGCCTCGGCGCCCGAGTTGAACAGCGCGGACTTCTTGGCGTGGTCGCCCGGGGTCAGCTCGGCGAGCGCCTCGCAGACCTCGACGTAGCCCTCGTACGGCGTGACCATGAAACAGGTGTGCGTGAAGTCGGCCAGCTGGGCGCTCGCCCGGCGCACGACGGCCTCGGCGGAGGCGCCGACGGAGGTCACGGCGATACCGGAACCGAAGTCGATCAGACGGTTGCCGTCGACGTCCTCGATGATGCCGCCGCCGGCCCGGGTCGTGAACACGGGCAGCACGGAGCCCACACCGCCGGCGACCGCGTCGAGGCGGCGGGCCTGCAGCTCCTGCGACTTCGGGCCGGGGATCGCGGTGGCGAGGTGGCGCGACTGCGGGACAGCGGTCATGGGGGCTCCCTGGGGGTTAGCGGGCCGTTTTCGGACGCACTTGTTGTCTTTGTCCGCAGGCTAGGCCCGGCGGGGGGCCTCCGGCATGCTCCGTTCGGGAGTGGTGCCGACGTGTCCTTGTCCGCGACGGCCATAGGAAGGGGCCGGCCGCCCGCCCGAGGCCCCCGCGCCGACGCCGGAGGCCCCTCCGGGGCGCGGGCCGCGGAATCCCGGGGCGCGGGCCGCGGAATCCCGGGGCGCGGGCCCCGGAATCCCGGCGAGGAGCGGGGTCCGGGGCCCGCGCCCCGGGAT
>NZ_RPRY01000281.1 GCF_003949795.1 Streptomyces sp. WAC06614 | reverse complement strand
GGAGTGGTGGGCGGGGTGTCCCCGCGCGCGGCCTCCGCCGCGCGCGGGAACGGTGGGAGGGATCAGCCGACGATGTTGACGGGCCGGTAGGCGTGGTAGCCGTCGCGGCCGTTCACGCCGTAGGAGTGCTGCTTCCAGCGGGTGCCGACGCCGCCCGCCTGCTCGTAGGACTTGTAGCGGGTGTGCGCCTGGTCGGCCCAGCCGTCGAAGATCACGACGTGGCGCCGGTCGGCGCTGTTGCTGTCGGCCTTGATGATCAGGTCGCCGGGGGCGAGGTCCCGCATCGCGATCCGCCGCGTGAACCCGTCGTTCTTCAACGAGACGGTGTTGGGGCCGGGCTTCGGCAGGCCGAGGGCCATGGAGACGTAACCGGAGCAGTCCTGCCGGTAGCCGTCCTTCCACCGCTTGGTCTGGCTGTACGGGACGGGCCGGCCGTTGGCCGCGGTCAGCCAGGTCTTCGCCCGTGCCAGCACCTGGGCCCGGGTGAGGCGGGGAGCCGCCTCGGCCGCCGCCGCCGACGCGGCGGCGGTGGCGGCCGAGGTGACGGTGGAGGTGGTGGCGACGGTGGGGACGGGCGCGGCGGGGGCGGGCGGCGCCGCGAGGGCGACGGAACCCGCGCAGAGCACGGCCGTCAACGTGGCGGTGACCCAGCGGGGGGTGGACTTCTCGGACATGGATGATCTCCTGCTTCTCATGTGCGGAGGGGCACGACGCATCGCGCGGTGAGAGCGCGAGCGTCCGGAACCCGGCCCGGACGGGCCGGAGGAATGTCCAACGCCCGGCAGCCGGGGCGGCGGAAGCGCCCTCGGCGGCGGTTGCGGGCTGGACGAGAAGCAGTCTGCGGGGGTCGGCCCGGCGGTGACAACGGCATCCCGTTTGCTTCAGCGATGTCGGGATCCCTAAGGTCCTGACCTGCAGGGACACGGCCGTCCCGGGACGCGGGACGGCCTGCAGGCGGTGAGAAGGGGGGCCGTTCGTGAAGGAGCCGGAAGGACAGCGCACCAGCGCGGCACAGCAGTTGGGGAACGCGCTGAGGGAGCTTCAGCGGCGGTCCGGCCGCACCTTGCGTTCGCTGGAGTCCGAGGTGATGGCCAGCGATTCTTCGCTGTCGCGCTATTTGCAGGGCCAGACCGTTCCGCCGTGGGCGACCGTACGCGACCTGTGCCGGGCCCTGGACGCGGATCCCCTTGAGTACCGCACCCTGTGGGAGGCGGCACACCGCTGGGAGGCGGAACCGACGGCCCCGGCGAGCCCGCAGCCGTCGACGGCAGCGGTGGCCCCTCCGGAACCGGGAGGTCGGGCCCAGGGAGGTCCGGCGCCGGCGGGTCCGGAACCCGCCGGGGCCCCGCCGCGCCGACAGCGGCAGGCCGCTGCGACGGCGACCCGGGCGCGGAGCAGCCGCTGGGTGTGGGCCGCGGCCGGGGCCTGCGCGGGGCTGCTGTGCGGCGGTGCCGTCGTCTGGTCCCTGCTGCTTCCGGCCGGATCCCCCTCGGGGTCGGAGGCGTCGACCGCCCGGGGTGCGCCGAAGCCGTCGGCTGCCGGTGCGGAAGGAGCCCGGCCGGGCGAGTACAGCCGCATCTTCGTCAACCGGGTGACGGGCCGCTGCCTCGACCACAGCCTCGACCAGGGCCTGCGTTCGTTCGCGCCCAACGGGCTGAGTTACCAGCGGTGGACGGTGCGACCGTTCGCCGACGGCACCAGCGAGCTGCGCAACCATGCGACCGGCTCGTGCCTGGAGGGCGGCGCCTCCGGGTTGCGGGGCGCTTCCTGCAGCGGGGCAGCCGCCCAGAGGTGGCTCCTGACGGCCCAGCCCGACGCGTCGATACGGATCGGCAGCGCGGCCGACGGGACCTGCCTGGACGACGGCCCACAGGGATTGCGGGCCGTGTCCTGCGACGCTTCCGATCGTCAGAAGTGGGGCTGAGCCGACGCCACGGCCTGTCGGGTCAGCCGAGGACCGGACGGCCGTCCGGGAAGGTCAGGCCGGTGACGTACAGCAGGCGCCGGTCCGAGCCGTCGGGGCTCCAGCCGTGGAAGAGGATCCGGTCGCGGCCGTCGGGTCCGGGCACGACGTCCTGCCCGCCGGGTCCGCGGACCGCGCCCCCGAACGACTCGCTCGACAGCAGCGGCTGCGGGGACTTGGTGTAGGGGCCCGTCAGACGGTCGGCCACCGCGTAGCCCGTCTTGTAGCGGTGGTCGCCGTAGAAGTCGGCCGAGTACAGGAGCACGTAGTGGCCGCCGCGCCGCACCAGCGTGGGCGCCTCGACCAGACCTCCCTCCCAGGGCAGGTCCGCGCCGATCAGGGGGACGGCGTCGCCCTCGGTGCGGGTGCCGTCCCAGGAGACGGGCTGGAGGTGGATACGAGCGGGGAGGCCGCAGCAGTTCCCGTCGTTCTTCCACAGCAGGTAGCGGTGCCGGCCCTCGGTGAAGCTCGCGGCGTCGATGGCGCCGCCCTGCTCGGCGGGGCAGACCAGCGGCCCGGTGCCGACGGGGGCGAACGGACCGTCGGGCGAGGACGACAGGGCGACGCCGATGCACTGCTTGCCCGAGGCGCGGTCGCGGGCGGTGTAGTAGAGGGTGAAACCGCGGCCGTGGGCGAAGACCTCCGGCGCCCACACGAGCGGGCGCGCCGGCTCGGCCCAGTCACCCAGGCGGGGCAGCGGATCGGCGTGCGCCGGCTGCCAGTGGAGCAGGTCGGTGGAGGTGGCGTGCTGGACGTTGGCCGCTTCGCCGTTGGTGGCGTAGGCGTGGTAGGTACGGCCCACCTTCAGCACGTCAGGGTCGGGGAAGTTCCGGTCCAGCGCCAGGGCGGGTGCGGCATCGGCGGTGGTGGCCTGGACCGCCGGCGCGGGTGCGGCGGCGGCGCGGCTTGCGCGGCTCCGCCGGAGCCTCCTCCGTCACCGCCGGGGCCGCGGCCGCGGCCTCGACCGTGGCCTCGGGCGTCGCGGAGATCTCCGCCCCGCCGCGGGTCCGGCGCCGCTGCCGCGGCGTACGGGTCCGGGCCGGACGCTCCTCGGCGGCCGGAGCCGCAGCACCCCGGCGGCCACGGCCACCGCGGCCGCCCGGCTCGCCCAGGTCCTCGATCTCCTCGGCCGCCAGGCCGGCCCGCGTCCGCTCGGCACGCGGCAGGATCCCCTTGGTCCCGGCCGGGATGTTCAGCAGCTCGTACAGGTGAGCAGACGTCGAGTACGTCTCCTCCGGGTCGTTGAACGGCAGGTCCAGCGCCTTGTTGATCAGCTGCCAGCGCGGGATGTCGTCCCAGTCGACCAGCGTGACGGCCGTACCCGACGCGCCCGCGCGGCCGGTCCGGCCCACCCGGTGGAGGTACGTCTTCTCGTCCTCCGGCGACTGGTAGTTGATCACGTGGGTGACGCCCTCGACATCGATGCCGCGCGCGGCGACATCGGTGCAGACGAGCACGTCGACCTTGCCGTTGCGGAAGGCGCGCAGCGCCTGCTCCCGGGCGCCCTGGCCCAGGTCACCGTGGACCGCGCCGGAGGCGAACCCGCGCCGCTCCAGCTGCTCGGCGATGTCCGCCGCCGTCCGCTTGGTGCGGCAGAAGATCATCGCCAGCCCGCGGCCCTCGGCCTGCAGGATCCGGGAGACCATCTCCGGCTTGTCCATCGAGTGCGCACGGAACACGTGCTGCGTGATGTTCGCGACCGTCGCGCCCTCGTCGTCCGGCGAGGTGGCCCGGATGTGCGTGGGCTGCGACATGTACCGGCGGGCGAGGCCGATGACCGCGCCCGGCATGGTCGCCGAGAACAGCATCGTCTGGCGCTTCGCCGGAAGCAGGTTGATGATCTTCTCGACGTCGGGCAGGAAGCCCAGGTCGAGCATCTCGTCGGCCTCGTCCAGGACCAGGGCCTTGACGTGCGAGAGGTCGAGCTTCTTCTGGCCCGCGAGGTCCAGCAGACGGCCGGGGGTGCCGACGATCACGTCGACGCCCTTCTTCAGCGCCTCGACCTGGGGCTCGTACGCGCGGCCACCGTATATGGCCAGGACGCGGACGTTGCGGACCTTGCCCGCGGTGAGCAGGTCGTTCGTCACCTGGGTGCACAGCTCCCGGGTCGGGACGACGACGAGGGCCTGCGGGGAGTCGGTCAGCTGCTCGGGCCTGGCCCGGCCGGCCTCGACGTCCGCGGGGACGACGACACGCTCCAGGAGGGGGAGGCCGAAGCCCAGCGTCTTGCCGGTACCGGTCTTCGCCTGGCCGATGACGTCCGTGCCGGAGAGGGCGACGGGGAGGGTCATCTCCTGGATCGGGAAGGGGGACACGATGCCGACGGCTTCAAGGGCTTCGGCGGTCTCGGGAAAGATCCCGAGGTCTCGGAACGTAGTCAGGGTGCTGCCTCTTCTGTGAGACGCGGCGCGAGGCGGCGAGAGGGGGGTCGTACCGTGCCTGGCTTGCAGTACTGCTACGTACGAAGCTGCGCGGGACCACTGCCTTCGCTCAAGCGCTCGTGCCGCTGAGGGGGCCCCTCGTGGCAGTGGCACGCATGAACGTGCAACCACGCGGAGGGCGGTCGGTTGGAGCCGATCGGGCCACCGACCGGGCATCCTCATTCGGATGGCCCGCCGAGTATTCGGCAGGCGCTATAGCACTGTACCCCGAAATCGCGCAGCTGTGTCCGGCGAATTCATCACGTCGGCGTCGGCACCGCGACTGACCAGGTGGTTCCCGGGGCCTTCCGGCGGGCTATTGTGCGGAGCATGTCGACCGTAGATAACGCATCGCCCGCCGACGAGGGGTTCACCGGGATCGCCGCCCAGAGCTGGGACCAGGCCTCCGCCTCTCCGCTGTACCGCGCCGCCGTCGTGGACCTGCTCGGCGCGCTGGCGTACGGCGAGCTCGCGGCCTTCGAGCGGCTCGCCGAGGACGCGAAGCTCGCGCCGACGCTCGCCGACAAGGCCGAGCTGGCGAAGATGGCCTCCGCCGAGTTCCACCACTTCGAGCGGCTGCGGGACCGGCTGACGGCCATCGACGCCGAGCCGACCGCCGCGATGGAGCCCTTCGCCAAGGGCGTGGACGACTTCCACCGCCAGACCGCCCCGTCGGACTGGCTGGAGGGCCTGGTCAAGGCGTACGTCGGCGACTCGATCGCCAGCGACTTCTACCGGGAGGTGGCCACGCACCTGGACGCCGACACCCGGGCCCTGGTGCTCGGCGTGCTCGACGACACCGGGCACGGCCACTTCGCCGTGGAGAAGGTGCGGGCCGCCATCGAGGCCGACCCGCGGGTCGGCGGCCGGCTGGCGCTGTGGGCGCGGCGGCTGATGGGCGAGGCGCTGTCGCAGGCCCAGCGGGTCGTCGCCGAGCGCGACGCCCTGTCGACGATGCTGGTCGGCGGCGTGGACGGGATGGCGGCCGGGTTCGACCTGGCGGCCGTGGGCGAGATGTTCGCCCGGATCACCAAGGCCCACACCAAGCGGATGGCGGCCCTCGGCCTGGCGGCCTGACGTCACCCGGACGTGCCGCGGCTTTCCGTACCGCCCGGGCCTTCCGTATCGCCGACTCGCCCGCCCGCGCCGTCAGCCTCCCGACGGGAGCGAAAACGGAGCCCGCCGCGTCCGGCGGCGCTGACCGGGGGCGGGGCGCAGGAGGAGGGACAGGACGACGGCCGACACCAGGGCGGCGCCCAGCAGGGTGGCCGTCACGGTGGTGTGGCCGGGGCCCAGCGCGAAGTCGGTGAGCCAGGCGCCGAACAGGGCGCCGCTCGTGCCGCTGAGCAGGACGGTCCGGGACGACGGCAGCCGACGGGCGAGCAGCCTGACGGCCAGGCCGGAAAGGGCGAGGCCGAGCAGAGCGGCGCCGAGCGCCTCGATCAGCAGCATGAGGTCCCTCCCCTGCGTCAGGGCAAATCGGATCACTGCCGTCCTACCCGAAGCGGAAGCAACGGAAACGGCCCGGTGGAACAACCACCGGGCCGTGTCACAGCAGTTCCCGCTGCTCAGGCGGCGCCGAAGCCGACCTTGCGCTGCGTGGGCTCGCCCAGGTCGACGTACGACAGGCGGTCCGCCGGCACCAGGACCTTGCGGCCCCGGATGTCGGTCAGGCTCAGCAGCGGCGACTTCCCGGACAGGGCGTCGGCGATGACGGCCTCGAGCTCCTCGGCGCTCTGGTCGCTCTCCAGCACGATCTCCCGGGGTGCGTGCTGCACGCCGATCTTGACCTCCACGGCTATGTCCCTCCGACGGTCCGGTTCGCGCGACTGTCCGCGCCGTACGCCGCCCACATTAGCCCGGAGAGCGGACAGCGCAGGCCCGTGGCGGACACGCTGCGAGCGAACAGCCCCCCGGACGCGCGGCCCCCGGTCGGTGACCCTCGGTCAGTGACCCTCGCTGCCGTGCAGCGGGAAGCCGGCGATGCCGCGCCACGCCAGGGACGTCAGCAGGGCCACCGCCTTGTCCCGCTCGACGGGGCTCTCGCTGGACAGCCAGTACCGCGCGACGACCTGCGAGACCCCGCCCAGGCCCACGGCCAGCAGCATCGACTCGTCCCGGGACAGCCCGGTGTCCTCGGCGATGACCTCGCAGATGGCCTCCGCGCACTGGAGCGAGACGCGGTCCACCCGCTCCCGCACCGCCGGCTCGTTGGTCAGGTCGGACTCGAACACCAGACGGAAGGCGCCGCCCTCGTCCTCCACGTACGCGAAGTAGGCGTCCATGGTCGCGGCCACGCGCAGCTTGTTGTCGGTCGTCGAGGCGAGCGCCCCGCGCACCGCCTGCAGCAGCGACTCGCAGTGCTGGTCCAGCAGCGCCAGGTACAGGTCGAGCTTGCCGGGGAAGTGCTGGTAGAGCACCGGCTTGCTGACCCCGGCCCGCTCGGCGATGTCGTCCATCGCCGCCGCGTGGTACCCCTGCGCGACGAAGACCTCCTGGGCCGCGCCCAGCAGCTGGTTACGTCGGGCTCGGCGCGGCAGTCGCGTGCCCCGCGGGCGCGCCGCCTCGGTCTGCTCGATGGCTGTCACGCCGCCTCCCACTTTCTCCTTGAACACCATGCGCTGTGCGCCGGCCGCCATCGTACTTTTCGGTAACCGAATCTGGGGGGTCCGGACCGAGATTTCTCGCGGTGCGGACGCTCTCCCGGGCAGCTCCCGGCCAGGTCAGGCGCGGGGCGACAGCGTCGTCCGGGACCTCGCGGACGCCCGCCCGCCGCCCGGTCAGCGGTACTCGTCCTCGTCGAGCGCCACCACTCTGGCCTGCTCGGCCGCGTCGCCGTCCGCGGCCTCCTCGCGCTCACGGGCCGTGAGCGGGTCGTCCTCGCGCGGCCTGAGCTCGGTGTGCTGCTCCGCGGCGTCCGCCTCGGGCGCCTCCGCGTCCAGCGCATCCGGCTCCTCGTCCAGGAAGGTGTCCGGTTCATCAGGGTCGGCACTCATACGGCTCCCCTCTTTCCTCGCTCAGTACGAGCCTAGGAGGAACGGGGGTGCACCGCTATGCGGACCTGTGGCGGTGCGGACCTGTACCGACCTGTGACCGCGAACACAGCGGTTCGCGCGTGATCGTCTCGTAACATTGCCCCCATGTCTTCGACCGAGCTGCCCGGTGTACGGTCCGCCGCCACCGTGACCTCCCAGGTGAGTGCGGTCCGGGTGGCCGAGGGGGAGCAGCTGCGCAGCGTCACGCTGCCCGGGCTCACGCTCACCGTCCGCTCCCGCCCGCCGGCCCGCACCGGTCTGCCGCCCGCCCTCTACGTCCACGGACTCGGCGGCTCCTCGCAGAACTGGTCGGCCCTGATGGCCGAGCTGGAGGACACCGTCGACGGCGAGGCCGTCGACCTGCCCGGCTTCGGGGACTCGCCGCCGCCCGCCGACCGCGACTACTCCGTCACCGGCCTCGCCCGCGCCGTCATCCGGCACCTCGATGCCGCCGACCGCGGCCCGGTGCACCTCTTCGGCAACTCCCTCGGCGGCGCCGTCAGCACCCGCGTCGCCGCGGTCCGCCCGGACCTGGTGCGCACCCTCACCCTGGTCTCGCCGGCCCTGCCCGAGCTGCGCGTGCAGCGGTCGGCCGTGCCGACCGCGCTGCTCGCCCTGCCCGGTGCGGGCCCCTTCTTCTCCCGGCTGACCCGGGACCTGACGGCCGAGCAGCGCACCCGCGGCGTGATAGGGCTCTGCTACGGCGACCCCTCCCAGGTGACGCCCGAGGCCTTCCGGCACGCGGTGGAGGAGATGGAGCGGCGCATGGCGCTGCCGCACTTCTGGGAGGCCATGACCCGGTCCTCCCGCGGCATCGTCGACGCGTACACGCTCGGCGGCCAGCACGGGCTGTGGCGCCAGGCCGGCCGGGTGCTCGCCCCGACCCTGCTCGTCTACGGCGGCCGGGACCAGCTCGTCTCCTACCGCATGGCGCACAAGGCGGCGGCGGCCTTCCGCGGCTCCCGGCTGCTGTGCCTGCCCGAGGCCGGGCACGTGGCGATGATGGAGCATCCGCAGACCGTGGCGGCCGCGTTCAAGGACCTGCTGCGGGACACGGCGGCGGACCGCAAGGGCGGGGCCTGACCGGTGGGACGACATAGTCGCAAGGACCCCGCCCCTGCCCGGCCCCGGACCCCGGGGCCGGACGACACGGCCGCGCCGCACCCGGCGCCCCCGGCGGGTCCGGACCCGTACCACCCGGCACCGCCGCAGCAGGACCCGTACCACCCGGCACCGCCTCAGCAGGACCCGTACCCGTATCCGTACCCCTCTTCCTCTCCGTACCCTTCGGCTCCGCAGCAGCCGGGTCCGTACGAGGACGCGTACCCGGACAGCTCCTCCGGTACGCCGCCGTACGCCCCTGACGCCTACGGCTACGACACCCACGGCCTCCCCACC
>NZ_RPRY01000280.1 GCF_003949795.1 Streptomyces sp. WAC06614 | reverse complement strand
CGTCCAGGCAGTCCTCGCCCTGGCCCGCCGACGGGTCAACGTCCTGTGGGCCCTGATACGTGACGGACGGTGCTACCAAGGCGAACTCCCCGTCACAACAACGGCTTGACAACGTCATTAGGAGGTGGGGAGGAAGTCGGCGACGAGCGCGGCGAACTCCTCGGGGGCGAGGATGCGTATGCCCAGTTCCTCGGCCTTGGTGCGCTTGGAGCCGGCCTTCTCGCCCGCCACCACGAGGGTGGTGCGCCGGGACACCGACGACGACGCCTTTCCGCCGGCCTGCTCGATCAGCTCGTTCATCTCGTTCCGCGACAGCACGGCGAGGGGGCCGGTCATGGAGCCGGTCACCACCACGGCCTGGCCGGCCAGCGGTCCCGCCGCCGGACCGGCCGTTGCGCCGGCCGCCGGGTCCTCGCCGGCCTTCACGTCGGGGGCCGGCTGCTGCGGCTCGGTGACCTGCGTGCCGACCTGCTGGGCCTGGAGCCGGTCGAGGAGCGGAGCGAGCTCGACGAGTTCGGCCGCGATCACGCGGGCCTTCTCGGTTCCGATGCCGTCGACCCCCGCCAGGGTGTCCGCGTCGGCGGCCCGGATCGCGGCCATCGAGCCGAAGTGCGCGGCGATCCGGCGCGACATCGTACGCCCGGTGCCGCGGACACCGAGGGCGCAGAACACCCGGCTCAGTGCGGCCCCGCGGGCGGTCTCGATCGCGGCGAGCAGGTTGGTGACGCTGGTCTCGCCCATCCGCTCCAGGCCGAGGAGCTGTTCGCGGGTCAGCGTGAACAGGTCGGCGATGTCCTTGACCAGGCCCGCCTCCACCAGCTGGACCGCGCGGGTGCCGCCGAGGCCTTCGATGTCCAGCTGGTCCCGGCCGGCCGCGTAGATCACCGAGGCCACGGCCTGACAGCTGCGGCCGCGCACGCACCGCCACCGCTGCTCGGACGTGTCGATCGCGTCGCCGCAGCGCGGACACGCCTCGGGGAACACGATCGGGCTCTCGGCGCCGGTGCGCTGCTCGACCAGCGGAGCCTCGACCCGGGGGATCACGTCGCCGGCCCGGTACACGAACACCTGGTCGCCGATCATCAGCCCGCGGCGGGTGATGTCGGACGGATTGTGGAGCGTGGCGTAGGTGACCGTCACCCCGTCGATGACCACGGGCTCCAGGACCGCGCGCGGGGCGATGATCCCGGTCCGGCCGACGTTCCACTCCACGCCCAGCAGGCGCGTCACCTTGTGCTCGGCCGCCAGCTTCCGGGCCACCGCCCACCGCGGCGCGCGCGAGCCGTTGCCGGCCTGCCGCTGGTCCTCGGCCGTGTCCGCCTTGACGACGACACCGTCGATCCCGAACGGCAGGTCCGCACGCAGACCGGCTATCACGTCGATGCGCTCCTGCACCTGCTCCACGGTCGCGCACCGCGTCGGGGCGGCGGCCGTGCTGGCGGCCGTGTGCGCGCCGAGCGCGGCCAGCTTCTCCAGCAGCGCGTAGTGGCCGAGGTCGTCCAGGCCTATCGCGCCGTAGGCGAAGAACGTCAATTCGATCCGGTAGGGGCGGTCCTTGGCCCGCAGGGTGCCGGCCGCTCCGCTGCGCGGGTGCGCGAAGGGCGTCGCCTCGTGGGCGAGCCGGATCCGGTTGGCCTCCTCGAACTGCGCGGTCGTCAGCAGCACCTCGCCGCGCAGCTCGACGTCGATCGGCTCGGTGAGGACCGGCGGCAGACCGAGGACGGCGTCGGCGGCGTGGGTGATGTCCTCGCCTGCCAGGCCGTCGCCGCGGGTGAGGACCTGGACGAGCCGGCCGCCCCGGTACCGGGCGGCCACCGCGAGGCCGTCGAGCTTCGGCTCCACGCACCAGCCGGTCACCGGGTGCCCCAGCCGCCGCTCCAGCCCCGCGGCCCACTCGGCGAGCTCGTCGGCGTCGAAGACGTTGTCGAGGGAGAGCATCGGCACCGAGTGCGGCACGTCCCCCTGCACGGCACCGCCCGCCACCTTCCCGGTCGGCGACTCGGCCAGCACCTCGTCCGGGTGCGCCTCCTCGTAGGCCGCTATGGCGCGCAGCAGTCCGTCGTACTCGTCGTCACCGAGCGGGGTGGTCCCGTCGCCGTAGTAGGCGGCCGCCGCCGCCAGGGCGGTGGTCACGGCCTCCACGTAGGCGGCGGGGGAGAGCAGGGCACTGGTTTCGGTCACCGAGGTCATGGAACTCATCATCGTGCCCCCCACTGACAACGGGCGCGGGCCGGGCGACGGCCGAGCGCCGAGGCGCCCGCCGGCTCTCGGCGGATCGCCCAACGGTCCATCGTGACCTGCGGAGATGCTGCTCGTTACCGCCCGGCTCCGCGGGGGTTATGGTCGTCCGGTCACGGATGGCAACCGGTCGTCCGTCCGACCCGAGGGAACCGACATGACCGATCTGGACTCGTTCCGGGCCAGCCTGGCGTCGGGCGAGCACGCGTTCGCCGACACCCTGGCCTTCGTCACCGCGCACTACGCGTACCAGCCGCAGGCCTTCCGCAACGGCGAGCTGGAGAACGCCGCGGGCGAGAACGAAGGTTCCTGCAAGACCTTGGGCCTGGCCCTGCTGGAAGGGTTGACCGACCACGAGGCGCTGCTGGCCTTCGGCGAGCACTACCGCAGCGTGCTGGCCACGCCGAACGACACCGACCACGGCAACATCCGCAACCTGATGGCCCACGGCCTGGCCGGGGTGACCTTCGCCGGGCAGCCGCTGACCCGCAAGGGCTGAACAGCAGCCGGCGCGCAGCGCACAGCGCCGGCGCGCAGCGGGCGGGGGCAGCGCCGGGCGGCGGGGCCCCGGCGCCCCGCACGGCTCGACCGGCCGTCCCGGTGGACCTTCGCCGCCCGCCCCCGGCCGTGCAACATACTGGTCGCCACCGGTAGACGGCCGATGTCTGTGAGGGGAGCCGTACATGAGCACGGCGAAGGACCTGTTCATCGTCGCGTTGGACCCGAAGGCGCAACGCCCCGTAGGACAGGGCGACCTGTCGCTCGCCCTGGCGGGAGCGGAGTTGATCGACCTGCTCGGGGCGGGAACCGTCAGCCTGGACGGCGACCGCATCGTGCCGGGCGAAGCCCCGGCCCCCGCCGACCGGCTCCTGGCCGAGGCGGCGTCGGCCCTCGTCCGGCGGACGCCCTACGAGCGGGTGGACGACTGGTTGTGGCGGCGGGGCCGGGACCTCGCCGCCGTCTACCAGTCCTCCCTGGAGGAGGACGGCCGGCTCACCCGCACCAAGGGCGGCCGCTCCCCGTTCGGGCCGGACCGGCTGGAACCGGCCGACACGCCCGAGCGCCGCAGCGCCCTCGACCGCGTGGAACGCCACGACCCCGTTCTCACCCAACTCGCCGTGGCCGTCGGCCTCGACGAAGGACGCGCCGAGACCGACGGCGAGTCCGAACGGGATCCCGGGGACGAGGCGGTGACGACCGTCCTGGCCGTGGTCCACGACGCGGTGATGGAACTGGAAGCCGTACGCCAGCGGCGGTCCATCGAGAACGCGGCCTTCGCCAACGTCTGGCGCGTTCCCTGACATGTGGCCTTCCATAGTCGCGGTGATAGGCACCCTGGCCGGAGCCCTGACCGCCGGACTCCTCCAACTCCGTGCCGCGGCGACCGCCAGGGCCGAGCAGCGTGCCGACGCCCACCGTCAGGACCAACTCGCCGCCGTCACCGACTTCGCGGCCGCCCTGGACGCGCACCGCTCGGCGATGTTCCACCGGGAACGGCTGGAACTGATGGACGCCGGAGCCGACCACCGGTTGGAGGCGCAGACGAGGTCCCACGACACCCGGACGGCGATCACCGCACCCCACGTCCGCCTCCAGGTCCTCGTCCCCGACCTGGCGGTCCCCGCCCAGCAGGCCGCCGACGCCACATACGCCCTGCGCAGTGCCACCGTCCAGGCCGAACTGGACGCGCTGCGGCACGCGGCCAAGGAAGCGAACGCGGCCTTCATCACCGCGGCCGCCACCCTGCTGAGCCCTGACCGCCGCTGACGGGGAGCCGGGCGGCGGCGGGGCGGAGCCCCGCCCCGCCGGGGCCGGGGCCTGTTCGCGGGCGAGGGCAGAGCCTGTCATCACATAGGATCGCGGCATGGGGAGATGGGAGCCGAACGGTCGCGGCCGGCTGGCGCAGGCCGCGCTGGAGCTCTACGCCGAGCAGGGGTTCGAGCAGACCACGGTGGCGGAGATCACCGCACGGGCCGGACTGACCGAGCGCACCTTCTACCGACACTTCGCCGACAAACGCGAAGTGCTCTTCCACGGCTCCGAACCGGCGCAGGAGCTGCTGGTGCGCACGGTCGCGGACGCACCGGCCGGGGCGTCGGCGCTGGACGCGGTCACGTCGGCCCTCGAAGCCTTCGGCGGCCGGCTCCAGGAGAACCCCGAACGCGTCCTGCTGCGCGAGGCCGTCATGTCGGCCAACACCGAACTGCGGGAACGCGAGCTGACCAAACTCGCCGGTCTGGCAGCGGTGCTGGCCGGCGCGCTGCGCGACCGGGGCACTCCCGAGCCGGCGGCGAGCCTGGCGGCGGAGGCGGGCATCGCCGTGTTCAAGGTCGCCTTCGCGCGCTGGGTCACCGAACCGGCCCGAGCGGACCTGCCCGGCGTCATCCGCGCGGCGGCGGAAGAACTGAGCGCCCTCGTCCTGGAGCAGCCGGGTCCCTGAATCCGCCGAAAGGCCGTACGGGCGGCGCCCCCTTAAAATGGTGCCATCAGCCCCGCGCTGTCCTGCCGTCCTGCCGTCCCACCGACCGATCCTGCAGGAGCAGAACGTCGTCCGGTTGCGGTCGTTCCCGTTGCGGCCGTTCACGAACGCAGGGCGGCATCTCGCGGACAACGCATGCGCATCGCTCACACAGGAGTTGACGCCATGAGCAGTGTCCTGACCCGGGCGGCGGCCCTCGCATCCGCCGCCCTCCTGGCCACCACCGGCGCCACGGTCGGCGCCACCCAGGCGACGGCCCTGCCGAGCGCCCCGACGTGTCGTCTGGTCGACCTCGACGTGGCCGTCGGGGAGCCGGACGGCTCCGCGGGTTCGCTCCACTACCCGATCCTGTTCACCAACACCACCGGCCGCACGTGCGTGTTGCGCGGATATCCCGGCGTCAGCGTCGTGGACGCCCGGCACCGCCAGATCGGCACCTCCGCGATCCGCACCGGCGAGTCGGTGGAGACGGTGTCCGTCTTTCCCAGCGAGACGGTGACCGCCCCGCTGCGCACCAACAGCCCCGGCGTGGTGTCGCGTTGCCGGCCGGTGTCGGCCTACGTCAAGGTCTACCCGCCGAACAGCTACCGCGCCGAGGAGATCCCGTACCACCTGCGGGTGTGCGGGGCGTTCGAGATCAGTCCCGTAGAGCCCTGGGAGTGACGGACGCGAGCAACCGACCCTCGTTCGCCCGCAGTCAGTTGCGGGTATTGATGAACCCGACGACCACCGAGCCCCACCAGCAGACCTGCGAGACCGCGGCCGTGGCGGTGGCCCAGGCGAGGGTCCTGCGCCGCAGGGCGACGGGCGCCGAGAGGCGGCGGGTGAGCAGGCCGGCCTGGAGGCCGTTGAGGGTGAGGACGGCGACCAGCGCGACCTTGGCCTGGGTGAGCGGCGAGGACAGGTCGGGGTGCAGCATCAGACCGCTGGCGACCAGTCCGGCGAGCCCCGCCCAGATCGGCACGTGCAGGCGCGAGGTCACGGCGAGGGCCTCGCCCAGCTCGGCACGGCCGGTGAGCCAGAGGGCGCCGTACCAGTCCGCGGCCAGGACCGCACCGAAGCCGAGGACGAGCGAGGCCAGGTGCACGAACAACGCGGCCTCGTGCAGGACGGGGTCGGCGCGCACGTGCGTGGAGAACCACAGCCCGCCGGTGAGCACCACCATCGCCATGAGCCCGGCAGCCGCCACCGTCCACCACGAGTCGTAGAGCCGGACCGGTCTGAGACTGCCGGCGACGGGGGTGGATGCGGGAAGGGCGGCCATGGGAGCTCCTGGCGGGACATAAGGACGAGGTAAGGCAGGTAAGGCTTACCTAAGGGTTTGGTTTGCGTCAAGCTGAGCCCCCAGTTGTCTCAAAATCTGTGTCCGATCCGATATCCGCAGGTCACCGGGCCTGGACCCGAGGTCGGACCCGACCGCCCGGAACCACGAATGCCGCACGGGGTCCAGTGCGACACATCCGGGCCAAGGTGGTCGCCACTGGCCTGCCCACCCGCCTCCGCGAAGGACCGCCCGCCGAACTGGACACCCCTGCCACAGGCGTGACCCACGTCGGCGTAGCTGTTGTCGGTGGCCACCGGGGTCGCTACAACCCCTGACGTGCGAAGAAGGCCCCCACCCGACGCCGTACCACGGTCGACGTCACGGCCGGGTCGCCGGGGCCGACGAGGGCGGTACGGGTCGTCGCCCGCACGAGGCCGGCGCTCTGCAGCTGCGGGACCAGTGAGCCGTAGTCGGTGAACGCCCAGTGGTGGGCGTCGGTGAGCAGTGCGCGGCAGCCCGGAACGTCCGCCCAGGAGGACGTGATACGGGCGCCACCCTCGAAGCCGTCGCTCCGGAACAGCAGCAGCGGTCGGTCGTGGCCCGTCGGCGGTGGGTACAGGTCGAGATAGCCCTCCAGGTTCGCCACCGCGCCGATCCGGCGGTCGCCGCGGGCCGCGTACACCACCGACGTACCGCCTGCCGAATGCCCGTACAAGCCGATCCTGCCCCGGTCCATGACCGGGGCGAGCGGCAGGCTGCCGAGCCGGTCCAGGACCAGGCGGAGATCGGCGATCCGGGTGTCCACCATCGTGCGGAAGGTCGCCGGGTCCGGCGGCCCGGCCAGGACGGTCGTCCGGATGCCGGTCGGCAGCTCCACCTGGGAGGCGTCACCGGGGTGGTCGACGAGGGCGACCATGCGGCCGTGGCTGGCCAGGTCCTCGGCGAGGCTCGTACCGAGGGTGCGGGAGTCGCCGCCGCCCGGCGAGTACAGCAGTACCGGCCACCGCCCCGGAAGGACCGGCGCGCCCACGTACCCGTGCGTGAGGACCGCGCCCCAGTCCACCGCCCCCCGCTCCGGCAGCCCGGGGTGGACGAGCGGCGCGTACGTGGCGAACTCCCGGGCCTCGGCCGGGGTGAGCTGCGGGGCCCGGGAGAAGCCGCGTACCGTAGCGGCCGGGTACAGGACGGTCAGCATCACCTCCCGTACGCCGCCCACCCACGGGTCGGTACGAGCCGGGTCCGTCAGGTGCACGGTCCGCAGGCCTACGGGGTACGGGCCGGCGGGCGCCGGCAGCTGGAGGCCTCCGCCTCGGGAGGCGGCCGTGGCTGCGGGTGCGGGGAACAGGGCGGTGCTGCTGGCGAGCAGTGCGGCCTTCAGGAGGGTGCGGCGCGGAGTCGGGCCGGACGTCGGCTGAGGAGTCATGCGGGCATCCTTGGGGCGGGGGCCGCGCCGACGCCAAGGTTCAGGCCCTGCCCAAAAGGCTGGCCATGTCGGGGGAGTGGTGATCTGTGGGCGCGCTGCGCATCCGTCTCACCGCGGAGGACTTCGCGCGGATCCGGTTCGCACCCCGTCCGGCGCCGCTGCAGGAACTGCACGCCGCCCTGACGACCGCCGTGGCCCCGCGCGTCGGGCCGCTGTTCGCGCCGTGGCGCGGCCGTGTCCTGCGCTCCCTCCCGCCGGCCACGAGCGCGCTGGCCGACCTGGTTCCGGCGGGCCGCCCGCCGTCCTTCCTCGACGTCCTCGGCGACACCCTGGCCGAAGGTTTCGAGCGGATACGTGCCACCAGCCCCGGCCTCGTCCGCTCCGAACTGGAGCGGATCCACGGCCCGGTGCCCGCGCCCCGCTGGATCCGCGGCCTGCACACGGGCGACGCGACGGCCTGGCGCACCCTGCACCGCGCCCAGCAGGCCGCGTACGAGACCGTCCTCGCCCCCGTCTGGCCGGTCGTCCAGGACCTGCACCGCGAGGAGTTCACCCGCTACGCCCTGGCCGCCGCCGAGCACGGCGTGGCGGCGGCACTGACCGGCCTGGCCGCGGGCAGCAGGCTCCACGACGGGGTGTGGGAATGGCCCGGCACGGCGCCGGTTCGCGACGTACGCCTCGACGGACGCGGCCTGGTCCTGCTCCCGACCTTCCACCACCCGGCGGGACCGCTCCTCCACGACGTCCCGGGCCGCCCCGTGGTCCTCACCTACCCGGCCGGCTCCGGCCTGCCGCCCGCCCCGGACCCGGCCCTTTCCGCCGCGGCCTTGGCCGGGGTCCTGGGGCACACCCGCCTCGAAGCCCTGCACCTGCTGGCCGAGCCGCACACCACGACCTCCCTGGCCCGCGCCCTCCGGGTGAGCAACGCGACGGCCTCGTCCCATGCCGCAGCGCTCAGAGCAGCGGGCCTGGCGACGACGACCCGTACCGGCCGCTCGGTCACCCACGCGCGCACGGCCCTCGGCACCCTGCTCATGGGCGGGGGCCCATCGGGCCGGTCCCCGCGCCGACAGCCGTCCCGGTGATCGTCCTCACTCCTCTTGCGAGAGGCGTCGCTCGAGCGGGGTGCGCATGCTGGGGCGGGCGCGGGTGGGGCCGAAGAAGGCGGTGAGCCGTGCGGCTTCGGTGGCGATGGCCGTACGGGCGTCCCGGCTGGTGCTGGCGCCCGTGCCCGTGTCGGTGTCGGGCAGGAGGTGGGTGACGATCTCCCCGTCGGGACGCTGGGCCCAACCGCCGACGACGCGGCCGTTCCACCACACGGTGGGGCCGATGTTGCCGTTCCGGTCGAAGAGTTCGGGCACGTGGGCGGGGTCGAGGTACCAGTCGCGGTGGCGCCAGCCCATGGGGGTCGGATCGAGCGCGGGCAGCAGGGCCGCGGCCGGTTCGGGGG
>NZ_RPRY01000279.1 GCF_003949795.1 Streptomyces sp. WAC06614 | reverse complement strand
GTCCAGGACGGCAGGGGCGACGGGGGCGGACCGGGGGCCGACGGCGGTAGCTCCACAGCGTCAGCGGCAGCGGTGGTGGACACGACTGTGGCGCCCGGCGCCGACGAGGTCATGGAGGTCGTGCTGGACATCGTCCACGGGCGGACCGGCTACCCCCACGACATGCTCGAACCCGATCTCGACCTGGAGGCGGACCTCTCGATCGACTCGATCAAGCGCGTCGAGATCGTCGGCGCCCTGGCCGACCGCGTCGGGCTGCTGCCGGGGGGCGCGGGCGCCGACGGCGACTCCGCCGACGGCAGCGCCGTCGAGGAGCTGGCGCGGATCAAGACCCTGCGCGGCATCGTCGACTGGATCGTCGCCCATCACCCCGCCGCCGCCCGCGCCGGCACGGCCCCCGCCCCGGCCGCCGGCGCCGGGCCCGCCGCGCACATGCCCGTGCCCCGGCTGCAACGGCTCCGCGTCGAGGACGTCCCGGTCGGGGAGGCCGATGCGCGGAACGCGGACGAGGTGCTGCGGGGGCGGCGGTTCGGCATCGTCGAGGACGGACACGGGATCGGACTCGCCCTCGGCGAACTCCTCCGCTCCCACGGCGCCGAGGTGACCCCCCTCACCGAACCCGGCCACCCCCTGACCGACGAGCCGGCCGCCGCCGAGAGCCACGCCGGGCCAGGCGCCGGGCCCGCAACCGCCGAGCCCGACACCCCCGCCGGCCCCGCAGGACCCGCAGGAGAGCCGCGGTTCGACGGCGTCGTGGATCTCGGGGCCCTGCGCCATGCCGCCGAGCCGGTGCTGCCCGAGGTGTTCGGTGGGCTTCGGCGGGTGCTGACCGGTGGAGTCCGTTGGCTGGTGCTCGTCACCGGGACGGCCGCCGATCCGGGGGCCGATCCGGTGCCCGGTGCCGGGATCCACGGCTTCGCGCGGACCGCGGCCCTGGAGTACCCGGGCACGGTGGTGCGGGCCGTCGACGTCGATCCCAAGGACCACCCGGAGCGGGTCGCGGCCCGGCTGCTGGCCGAGCTGTGCACCCCCGACGGGCCCGCCTCGGTGACGTACGGGCCGGACGGCGCGCGGTGCGCCCGGCAGGCCGTGCCGGGCGGGACCGCGCCGCTGCGGGGCGAACTGCCGCTCGACCGCGATGCGGTGGTGCTGCTCACCGGCGGCGCCCGCGGCATCACCGCCCGGACCGCCCTCGCCCTGGCCCGGGCCACCGGCTGCCACGTCGAGCTCCTGGGGCGGACCGCCCCGCCCACCGGGGAGGACCCGTTCCCGCACGCCCAGGACCGGGTGGCGCTGCGTGCCGCGCTGATCGCGCACGGCCTGCGCGCCCCGGCCGAGATCGAGGCCGCGGCCTCGCGGATCCTGGCCGGCCGCGAGGTCAGGGCCACCCTCGACGCCCTGGCCCGGGACGCCGCCTCGGTGCGCTACCACCGCGCCGACGTCACCGACGAAGCGGCCGTCCGGGCCGTGCTGGCCGACGTACGCGCCCGCCACGGCCGGCTCGACGGGATCGTGCACGGTGCCGGGCTGCTGCGCGACGCCCTGCTGCGGGACAAGGAACCGGCGTCCTTCGCCGAGGTGTTCGCCACCAAGGTCGGCGGGGCCCGCCACCTGGCGGCCGCGGCCGCCGAGCACGGCACCACGCCCGCCCCCCGGTTCCTCGCCCTGTTCGGCAGCGTCGCCGGCGTGTACGGCAACCGCGGCCAGTGCGACTACGCCGCCGCCAACGACGCCCTGGACACCCTCGCCCGGGCCTGGGCGGGCGGCTTCCCCGGCCGGGTGTTCTCCGTGGACTGGGGACCGTGGGCCGCCGAGGCCGGCGGGATGGTCACACCGGAACTGGAACGGGCCTACGCCCGCCGCGGCATCGCCCTGATCGACCCCGACGCCGGAACCTCGGCCTTCCTCGCCGAACTCGCCGGCGGCACCGACGTCCAGGTCGTCCTCATGGCCGAGCAGGGCGAGGGCGACGCCCCGGACGCGGCGGCCGGGAGCGCCGGCGGGGGCGGACACCATGGCTGAGCTGCGCCGCGGCCCACGGCCCACGGACGCCGCGATCGTCGGGATGGGCGCCGTCCTCCCGGGAGCCCCCGACCTCGCCGCCTTCCGGCGCAACCTCCTCGCCGGGACCGACGCCATCACCACCGTCCCGTCCGGCCGTTGGGACCCCGAGGTCTACTACGACGCGGCCGGTGCCACCGGCCCCGCGGTCAGCGACCGGTTCTACTGCCGGCGCGGCGGCTTCGTCGACGGGCTGGCGACGTTCGACCCGACCCGCTTCGGCATCATGCCGACGGCCGTGGACGGGGCCGAGCCCGACCAGATGCTCGCGCTGCACGCCACAGCCGAGGCGATCGCCGACGCCGGCGGCGAGGACCGGCTGCCGGCCGACCGCTCCCGCATCGGCGTGGTGCTGGGGCGCGGCGGGTTCATGGGGGTGGCCACCGCACGACTGGACCAACGGGTCAGGACCGCGCACCAGTTGGCGCAGACCCTGCGCGAACTCGCGCCCGAGCTCGGCGAGCGGCGGATCGCCGCGGTGCGGGCCGCGTTCCAGGAGGCCCTGGGCCCCGAGCGGCCGGACGCCTCGATCGGCCTGGTGCCGAGCTTCACCGCCGCCCGGACGGCGAACCGGCTGGACCTGTGCGGGCCCGCGTACACCCTGGACGCGGCCTGCGCCTCCTCGCTGCTCGCGGTGGACCAGGCGGTGGGCCTGCTGGCGGGCGGGCGCTGCGACCTGGTGGTGGCGGGGGCGGTGCACCACTGCCACATCGCCACGCTGTGGAGCGTGTTCACCCAGCTACGGGCGCTGAGCCCGAGCGAGCGGATCCGGCCGTTCGACCGCCGCGCGGACGGCACGCTGCTGTCCGAGGGCACCGGGATCGTGCTGCTGAAGCGGCTCGCCGACGCGGAGCGGGACGGGGACCGGGTGTACGCGGTGATCCGCGGGACCGGTGTGGCCGGCGACGGCCGGGCGGCCAGTCTGATGAGTCCGCTGCCGGAGGGCCAGGTACGGGCGCTGGAACGGGCCTGGCGGGAGGCCGGGCTCGACCCGCGCGCGGCGGACGCGCTGGGTCTGCTGGAGGCGCACGGCACCGGCACACCGGTCGGCGACGCCGCCGAACTCGACACTCTGGCCCGGGTGTTCGGCCCCGCGAGCGCGGCGGGAGCGGCCGGGGCGGCCCGGGCGGCCGGAGCGGGACCGGGCGGATCGATCGGGCTCGGCTCGGTGAAGTCGATGCTGGGCCACACCATGCAGGCGTCCGGCATGGCGGGGCTGATCAAGGCGGCCCTGGCGGTGCACGAGGGCGTGCTGCTGCCCACCCTGCACGTGGACGAGCCCCACCCGGACCTCGCCCGGACCCGGATGCGGCCGGTCACGGTGGCGGAACCGTGGGAGCGGGGCGGGGCCCCGCGCCGTGCGGGGGTGAACGCCTTCGGCTTCGGGGGGATCAACGCCCACGCGATCCTGGAGGAAGCCCCGTCCACCGCCGCCCGGCCGGCGCCGGCCCGCCGCTTCCTGCCCCTGGGCGGGACCGGGCAGGCGCCGGACAGGGCCTCGGCCTCGGCGGCGGCCCCCGCGGCGGGCGTCCTGGCCCGGGGTGAGCGGGTGCTGCTGCTGACCGCCCCGGACCCCGCCACCCTGGCCCGCCGGCTGGCCGAGGCCGGGGCGGCGGAGGCCGGGGCCGAGATGTGGTCCGGGAGCGACGCGGACGGCCCCTGCCGGCTCGCCGTGGTCGGGCCGACCCCGCAGCGGCTCGCGCTCGCCGCGAAGGTCGTGGCGCGCGGCACGCCCTGGCGGGGCCGGGGCGACGTCTGGTTCGGCCCGAAACCGCTGCTCGGCCCGGCCGGCGGCGGCCGGGTGGCCGTGCTCTTCCCCGGTCTGGAGCCGGAGTTCGCGCCGGCCGTGGGCGACGTGGCGGAGCGGCTGGGCCTGGCGGCGCCTGCGCTGACCCGGGGCACCGCCCTGGTCGAACGCGCCCTCGACGCGATCGGCGCGGGCCGGTTCTTCGCCTCGGCCCTACGGGCCCTCGGCATCGAGGCCGATCTCCTCGCGGGCCACTCGGTGGGCGAGTGGGCCGCGATGGTGGCCGCCGGGATGTACCCCACCGAGGCCGTGGACGCGTTCCTCGACTCGCTGCGGCCGGGTGCGATCGAGGTCCCGGACCTGGTCTACGCCGCCCTCGGCTGCGGCGCCGACCGCGCCGGGGCCGCCCTGCGCGGACGCACGGACGTGGTGGTCAGCCATGACAACTGCCCCCACCAGTCGGTGGTGTGCGGGACCCCGGCCGCCGTCGCCGAGGTGCTGGCCCGGCTGCGCGGGGAGGGGGTCCTCGGCCAGGAACTGCCGTTCCGCTCGGGCTTCCACACGCCGATGTGGGAGCCGTACCTCGGCCAGGTGCGCCGCGCCTTCGGCCGGCTCCCCCTGACCCGGCCCGCCCTGCCCGTCTGGTCGGCCACGACCGGGGCGCCGTACCCCGAATCGCCGCACGGGATAAGGGATCTGATCGTCCGCCACCTGGTGCGGCCGGTCGACTTCCGTCGGCTGACGCTGCGGCTCCACGAGGACGCGGGCGTACGGGCCTTCGTGTCGGCCGGGCCCGGCAGCCTGACCGGTTTCGTCGAGGACACCCTCCGGGGCCGTGAGCATCTCGCGGTCGCCACCTCGGCGCCGCGCCTGACGGGCCTGGCGGCCCTGCGCTGTACGGCCGCCGCCCTGTGGGCGGAGGGCCTGGACCCCGACTGGGCACGGCTCGCACCGGCACCCCCGGCCGCTACGGGCGCCACCCCGGAGCCACCGCGCCGGCGCCCCGGCGTGCCGCTGGACCTCGGCTCCCCCCTGGTCCGGCTGTCCCCCGAGACGGTCCGCACCCTCGGCGGGCTCTCGGCGGACCGGGCGACCCCGCCGGTCCACCGGGCGACCCCGCCGGTCCCCCGGCCGGTCCGTCCCGTCCTGCTCTCCGCCCTCGACGCGGACCCGGAGGACGCCCCCGCGCAGCCACCCGCGCCCCCGGAGCGAAGCCCGGCGGTCGGGCGCCGCACCCTGCGGCTGTCGCTCGCCGAGCTGCCCTGCGTACGGGACCACTGCGTGTACCTCCAGCCGGAGCACTGGCCCGAGGACTCGGACCGGTTCCCGGTCGTGCCGATGACGACCATGCTCGAACTGGCCGCCGGCGCCGTACGGCACGGGGACCGGGACGGGCACGGGAGCGGGCACGGGGCCGGGTACGGGGCCGACCCCGCCCCGGTCACCGTCGTCGGGTACGACGACGTCCGCGCCCTGCGTTGGCTGGTCGTCGAACCGGCCGTGGACCTGGAGGTGTCCACGCGGGTCCTGGCCCCCGGCCGGGTCCGGGTCCGGCTCGGGGACTGCGCCGACCTGGTCGTGCTGACCGCCCCCGCCCACCCCGCGCCGCCGCCGGCCACGGCCGGTCCCGTCCGGGGCGAACGACCGGCGCCCGTCAGCGCGGAGGCGCTGTACCGGGACCGGTGGATGTTCCACGGTCCGCAGTTCGCCGGGGTGCACGAGGTGACCGCTGTCGGCGAGGACGGCATCCGCGGGGTGCTGCGCGCGCTGCCGGCGCCGGGCGCGCTGTTGGACGCCGCCGGGCAGCTCTTCGGCCACTGGATGCAACTGCGGCTCCCCGTGGACCGGTTGGTGTTCCCGGCCACCGTCGACCGGATCCGGCTCTACGGGCCGCCGCCCGCGCCCGGCACCCTGCTGCACGCCACGGCCCGGATCCGCGAGGTGCGCCGGCTCTCGGTGCGCGGCGACGTCGAACTCCGGCTGCCCGACGGCTCGGTGTGGGCCGCGGTCGACGGCTGGACGTACCGCCGGTTCGCCGCCGACGAGCGGGTGTGGCCGATGAAGTTCACCCCGGAGGTGTGCGGCATCGGTGAGCCCCGGCCCGAGGGCTGGTGCGTCGCGCACCGCCGGTGGACCGACCCGGCCTCGCAGGAGTTGGTGATGCGCCGCTATCTCGGGGCCGGTGAGCGCGCCGTCTACGACGGCCTGTCGCCGCGCGCCCGCAACGCCTGGCTGCTGGGTCGGATCGCCGCCAAGGACGCCCTACGCAGGCTGCTGTGGGACCGCGGCGCCGGGCCGGTGTTCCCGGTGGAGGTACCCGTGGGGGCCGACGCGTACGGGCGGCCGGTGCCGCAGGGCCCGCTCGCCCAGGGTTTCCGGCTGTCGCTGGCCCACAAGGACCGGGTGGCGGTGGCCCTGGCCCATCCCACCGAGCCGGTCGGGATCGACGTCGAGACGGTGACCGCCGACCCCGGCGCCCTGCTCCGGGTGGCCTGTGGCCCCGGCGAGGCCGCCCTCGCCGAGGAACTGGCCGCTACCCAGGGCCTGTCCGGGCCGGCCGCGCTGACCGCGCTGTGGTGCGTCAAGGAGGCCGCCGCCAAGGCGGCCGGCACCGGGCTCGGCGGCCGGCCGCGGGACTGGCGGGTGACCGCCGGTCCGGAGGCCGGCGCCCTGCGGGTGGTGTCGCCCGAGGGCACCGCCCGGCTCGTACGGACCACTGTGCTGGCCGCCCCCGAGGGACGGCCCGGCCTCGACCACGTCGTCGCCTGGACCGCCGTACCGGCGGCCCGGCCCGTTCCCCTCATGGAGTCCACCCATGGCATCTGACGTCCGCACCGCGTCCGAGCTCCTCGCCGAGATCACCGGCATGCTCGTGGAGATCGTCGGCGACGAGTTCCTGCTGGCCGAGGAGGTCACCCTGGCCACGACCTTCAACGAGGACCTGGCCCTGGAGAGCATCGAGTTCGTGGCGCTCGCCGAGCTGCTGCACCAGCGGTACGGCGACGAGGTGGACCTGATGGGCTTCCTCGCGGAGAAGGACATGGAGGAGGTCCTGGCGCTGTCGGTCGGCGATCTCGTCGGCCACATCGCCCGGTCCCGGCAGCACCGCGCCGGCCCCCCGCACGCCGCCGGCTGACCGCCATGGCCGAGGTCCTCGCGAACTCCGTCCGCTTCCACGTCCAGCGGCTGCCCGCGCCCGTCGACCCCGACCCGGCCCGGCCGGTGGTGGTCTTCCTGCACGGGCTGGCGGTGGACAACCTGTCCTCCTTCTACTGTCCCCTCGCCCTGCCCGTCGCCCGTGCCGGCCACGAGGTGGTCCTCTACGACCTGCGTGGGCACGGCCGTTCCGAGCGGCCCGCCACCGGCTACGACGCCCGCACCGCGGTGGCCGACCTGGTGGCCCTGCTCGGCGCGCTGGGGCTCGGGCACCGGCCGGTGCACCTGGTCGGCAACAGCTACGGCGCCACCCTGGCGCTGCACGCCGCCCTCGCCCGGCCCGGCCTCGTCGCCGGGCTGACCCTGCTGGAGCCGCCGCTCAGCGGGGCATGGGTGGAGAACATGCTGGACACCCTGTCCGCAGCGGCCCTCGGTCTGGAGGGCAGCGTGGTGCCGTCCGAACTGCACGGGCTGCGGCTGCGCAAGGCGGCCCAGCTCACCACCATCGCCGACGCCCTGCTGAACCGGACCTCGCTGATCGACGACATCGCGACCAGCCGGGTGTTCACCCCGGCGGACTACGCACGGCTGCACTGCCCGGTGCTGGTCGTCTGCGGCGAGCACTCGGAACTGCTGCCGGGGGCACGGGAGTTGCTGGCGCATGCGCGCCGCTGCGTGCTGGAGGTGCTGCCGGGTCTGGGGCACGACGTGCTCAAGGAGACCAGCGGTGTGCTGCGCGCGTCCGTGCTGGCCCACCTCGACGCGGTGACGGGAGCACTGGTGCCATGAGGGTGCTCTTCGTGGTCCCGCCGCTGACGGGGCACGTCAACCCGACCGTCGCCGTCGGCGCCGAACTCGCCGCCCGCGGGCACGAGGTGGCCTGGGCCGGTCCCGCCGAGGTGCTCACCGGGCTGCTGCCGGAGCGGTCGCACGTCCTGCCCGCCGGGGAACGGACGGGCGACGGGTACGGACGGCTCCACGAGCGGTGGCGGGACCTGCGCGGGGTGGCCGCGCTCCGCTTCCTGTGGGAGGAGGCCCTGGTGCCGCTGGCCCGGGCGATGCTGCCGGGCGTGCTGGACGCCGTACGGGAGTTCCGTCCGGACCTGGTGGTCGCCGACCAGCAGGCCCTGGCCGGGCCGGTCGCGGCGCGTCGGGCCGGGGTACCGTGGGTGACCTCGGCGAGCACGTCGGCGGAGTTCACCCGGCCGTTCGACGGGTTCCCGAAGGTGGGCGCGTGGGTGGCGGAGCAGATCGCCGGACTGCTCGCGGAGTGCGGGGCCGGCCGGGGCTGGGACCCGCGGTTCTCGGACCGGCTGGTGCTGGTGTTCTCCACCCCCGAACTGATCGGGGCCGGAGCCGAGTTCCCCGCCTCCTGCGTCTTCGTCGGACCGGCCCTCGGGGCGCGTCCGGCGGGGGCGACCGGTTTCCCGTGGCGTCGGCTCGACCCCGGCCGGCGGCGGGTGCTGGTCTCCCTCGGCACCCTCAACGGGGCGGCGGGCGGCCGGTTCTACGAGGCCGTGCTCGCGGCCGCGGAGCCGCTGTCCGACAGCGTGCAGCTGGTGCTGGCCGCCCCGCCCGCGCTGGTGGGTCCGGTGCCCGGGCACGTGCTGCTCCAGGAGCGGGTACCCCAACTCTCCCTGCTGCCGCACCTGGACGCCGTGCTGTGCCACGGCGGTCACAACACGGTCTGCGAGGCCCTCGCCCACGGTCTGCCGCTGGTGGTGGCCCCGATCCGGGACGACCAGCCGATCGTGGCCGAGCAGGTGGCCTCGGCCGGCGCCGGGGTCCGGGTGCGCTTCGGGCGGCCCCGGCCCCAGGAGTTGCGCGCCGCGCTCACGAACGTGCTCGACTCCCCCGCCCACCGCCGTGCGGCACGGCGGATCCAGGCCTCGTTCGCCGCGGCGGGCGGAGCGGCCGCCGCGGCCGACCGATTGGAGAAGCAGATCTCATGACCC
>NZ_RPRY01000278.1 GCF_003949795.1 Streptomyces sp. WAC06614 | reverse complement strand
GTCATCGAGACGCCGCCAGCCAGGCCGGCGGCGTCTCGATGACCGTCGGCGCGGAGCGCGCGACCGGGGGGCTGTGCCGGGTCGTACCGACCACGAACCGGACCGTGCCGAGGACGGCCGCCACGCTGGCGGCCGTGCACGACAGCCATATGAGCAGGTAACGCGGAATTCGGGGCACGGCCCTATGGTGACCGACCCGCCGGGCGGCCCGTCACCGCCTCCCCCCACAAGCGGAACGACCCCCTCGCGCCACCACGCCCTCCGGCCCGGGGAGGGGTCGGAGGGCGTGGCCTGTGGGGGGTTTCAGATGGTTTCAGGGGGTGCGCGGGACCGGTGGTCGCGCGGGGCCGGTCAGCGGGAGGCGCCGAAGTCCTGGGTCCACCACGGTCCGCCGTCGCCCTTGTGGACGCCTATGCCGATCTCCTTGAAGGCGCAGTTGAGGATGTTGGCCCGGTGACCCGAGCTGTTCATCCACGCGTTCATGACCGCGTCGGCGTCGGACTGGCCGCGGGCGATGTTCTCGCCGAGGCGGGACCACGCGTACCCGGCGGCCTCCACCCGGCTGGTCATGGTGGACCCGTCCGGGCCGGTGTGGGACATGACGCCGCTGCGGGCCATGGTGTCGCTGTACGCCCGTGCGGCGGCGGCCAGCTTGGCGTTCACGGTCAGTGGGCCGCAGCCGGCCGCCGCCCGCTCCTTGTTCACCAGGGCGAGCACCGCGGACTCCGCATCGGCGTTCACGGTGCCCGAGCCGGAGCCGGAGCCGGAGCCACCGGATCCTCCCGTGCCACCGGAACCGCCCGAGCCGCCGCCGGTGGTGGCCGGCTTGCCGGCGGGCTTGCCGGCCGGGGCCGCCTTGACCGGGGTGTCGTCGCCCTCCTCCTCGGACGGCTTCGCCGGCGCGGCCGAGGCCGAGGACCCGGCGCCGGGGCTCCCGGACGGGCTCGGGCTCGCCGAGGCGGAGGCGGAGGCAGAGGCGGATGCCGAGGGCGAGGCGGAGGCGTCGGCGCCGGGGGCACCGCCCGTTCCACGGGCGTCACCGCTGCTCGCGGTCGTGGACCCGGTACCGGCGCGGCCGTCGGCGCGCTGGTCCTTCCGGGAGGCATCACCGTCGGAGTCGGCCACCGCGACCCCGACCGCCACCGCCGCGGCCGCCGCGGTGACGGACAGCACGATGCGGGTGCGCACCGTCTTCCGGCGGCGCGCCTCGGTGCGGGACGGGGCTTCGGGAGTTCGGCTTCGGCTCATGCCGGTAACACCTCACAAGGGGGGAAGAGCGGGATCTGCCCGCAGCCTAGGCCGGTGATCAGCGAAAAGGACCCGCCGCAAGAGGTTCCTCAGGGTCCCTTAAGGAAGCCCGCAGGATCGCCTCAGGGATGCGCACGGGCCGCCGGCCGGGGTCCGATACCCCGGCCGGCGGCCCGTCCGCGGCCGTCGTGGCCGGTGCCCGTGCGTCAGGAACCCTGCTCCGTCAGGATCGCCGGGTCCGAGAGGCCCGCGGCGCCCGTCTCGACCTTGCCCGCGAAGCGGCGCAGGAAGTCGGGGGTCCCCGAGGCCGTGACCGTGACGTCGTACCAGCGCTTGGTGTTCTTCAGCGGGACGCTGTGGGTGACGGTCTCGCCCTTGCCGACGGTCAGGCGCTTCGGGCCGCCGCCGTACGCGTTGGTGACCGTCAGCGTGGCCGTCGTGCTGCCCGCGTTGGTGACGGTGAGGTCCAGATTGCCGGTGGTGGCGTTGTGGCGGGCCGTGACCTCGGGGCCGGCGGTGGTGCCCGGGTTGCGGAAGCCGCGCAGGAAGCCGTTCGGGCCGTGCACGGTCAGGTCGGTGACCCCGGCCGAGTAGCGGGTGTTCCAGGTGTCCGAGATCGACTTGCCCGCCTCGGTGGTGTACGTCCACGGGGCGTCCGTACGGTTGCCCGAGGTGACGTAGAACTGGGCGCCCAGGTGCGTGCCGCCGCTGAACGTCAGCTTGAACTTGCCCTCGGCGGTGAGCGCCGCGCCGTCCACGTACGGGGCGTACTTCAGCGGACGGGTCGGACGCATGCCCCGCTCCTGGCGCGGCATGGAGCCCACGGCCGGCGGGACGGCCCGGAAGTCCGGGTGGCGCTCGCGGTCCCGCGGCTCGAAACCGCCGGTGTCGGGCAGCCCGACCGCGCCGGTGTCCTTGCGCGTGAAGTCGAACGCCGAGGTCAGATCCCCGCAGACGGCGCGGCGCCACGGCGAGATGTGGGGCTCCCGCACACCGAAACGCTTCTCCATGAAGCGGATGACCGAGGTGTGGTCGAAGGTCTCGGAGCAGGAGTAGCCGCCGGTGCTCCAGGGGGAGACGACCAACATCGGCACGCGCGGGCCCAGGCCGTACGGGCCGGCGACGTGGCCGGCCTTGCCGGGGAAGACGTCCAGCGCGGTGGGCGCCGTGGACAGGCCCTGGTCGGCGTTGGCGGGGGCGTACGGCGGCACGACGTGGTCGAAGAAGCCGTCGTTCTCGTCGTACGTGATGAACAGCGCGGTACGGGCCCACACGTCCGGGTCGGAGGTGAGGGCGTCCAGCACCTGCGCGATGTACCAGGCGCCGAAGTTGGCGGGCCAGTTGGAGTGCTCGCTGAACGCCTCGGGCGCGGCGATCCACGAGACCTGCGGCAGCTTGCCGGCCTGCACGTCGGCGCGGAGCCGGTCGAAGTAGCCCTCGCCCGCCTTGGCGTCGGTGCCGGTACGCGCCTTGTCGTACAGCGGGGTGCCCGGCTGGGCGTTGCGGTAGGTGTGGAAGTACAGCAGGGAGTTGTCGCCGTAGTTGCCGCGGAAGGCGTCGTTGATCCAGCCCCAGGAACCGGCCGCGTCCAGGCCGTCACCGATGTCCTGGTACACCTTCCACGAGATGCCGGCCGCCTCCAGGCGCTCCGGGTACGTGGTCCAGCCGTAGCCCGCCTCGGCGTTGTCGAGGACCGGGCCGCCGCCGGTGCCGTCGTTGCCGGTGTGGCCCGACCACAGGTAGTAGCGGTTGGGGTCGGTGGAGCCGATGAACGAGCAGTGGTAGGCGTCGCAGACGGTGAACGCGTCGGCGAGCGCGTAGTGGAACGGGATGTCGTCGCGGGTCAGGTACGCCATGGTGGCCGGGGACTTGGCCGGCACCCAGTTGTCGTACGTGCCCTTGTTGAACGCGCTCTGGCCGCCCGCCCAGTCGTGGTTGAGGCCCTGGAGGTACTCCATGCCGAGGTCGTCCGACGGCGGCCGGAACGGCAGCGTCTCCTTGCCCGCGTTGTCGGTCTGGTGCCAGACCGACTTCCCGCTGGGCAGGGTCACCGGGCGGGGGTCACCGAAACCACGGACGCCGCGCAGGGCGCCGAAGTAGTGGTCGAAGGACCGGTTCTCCTGCATGAGGACGACGATGTGCTCGACGTCGGCGATGGTGCCGGTGGTCCCCTGGGCGGGGATGGAGGCGGCGCGCGCGATGCTCTCGTTGAGCAGGGTCAGCGCGGCGGCCCCACCGGTGAGCTGCAGAAAGCGACGGCGGTTGAGTTCTGCCATGGGAGGTATCGGCCTCTGTGATCGAGGGTGGCTGAGCGGCCCCCAGGCAAGCGGGCCCGGGGTACCGGAGAGGGAGCCTGGCGTGACGCCGCCGGGTACACCAGGCGAACACCAGTCGGATACCGTCCTTCTCCGGCCAGCCACGGGCCGCACCGCGTAATCCCTGCGTAATGGTTTCGGCCGCGCCCGTGCCGTTGACTGGTCCGCGACGGTGAACGGCCGTCGTGGCACGAGGCGATCGGGAGTGGTGGGCTGTGGGCACGCAGCGGGAGAACGGGCGGCGTCGGTCGGTCGTGGTGGGAGTGGTGTGCGCGGCGCTGGTCGTGGTGGCCGCGGGGCTGTTCCTGTTCGAGCCGTGGAAGCTGTGGACGAACGAGACCGTGCACGAGGCCCTGCCGGCCGCCACCGGCGCCGCCGCACCGGGTGGTTCCGCGTCGGCCGGGTCGCCCCCGCAGGGGGCGCAGCAGCCCCGGACCGTCGCACAGGGCTCCTTCATCAGCCACGAGCACGACACCACGGGCACCGTGAAGATCGTCCGGCTGCCCGACGGCTCCCACACCCTCCGGCTGGAGGGACTGGACACCAGCAACGGCCCGGACCTGCGCGTCTGGCTGACCGACGCCCCGGTCAAGCCCGGCACGGACGGCTGGAAGGTCTTCGACGACGGCAAGCACGTCAGCCTCGGCAAGCTCAAGGGCAACAAGGGCGACCAGAACTACGAGATCCCGGCCGGCCTGAACCTGTCCGACTTCACCAGCGTCACCATCTGGTGCAACCGCTTCAACGTCTCCTTCGGCGCCGCCGAGCTCGCCAAGGCGTAGCACCCACGCGGAACCTGCGGGGAGGGTGACGGAAGTCTTACGGCCCGGTGCGGGAGTCCCCGCGCCGGGCCTTTGCTCCGTAGCGTGCGGGGCATGAGCATGCGCGTACTTGTGACAGGAGGCGCCGGGTTCGTCGGGGCGCACGTGGTGACCGCGCTGGCGGCGGCGGGGCACGAGCCGGTGGTGCTCGACGCCCTGCTGCCGGCGGCCCATCCGCAGCAACCCCCGCGCCCGGAGGCCGAGTTCGTCCACGGCGACGTACGGGACCCCGAGACCGTGCGGCGCAGCCTGCGCGGGGTCGACGCGGTGTGCCACCAGGCGGCGATGGTCGGGCTCGGCAAGGACTTCGCCGACGCCCCCGACTACGTCGCCTGCAACGACCTCGGCACGGCCGTGCTGCTCGCGGCGATGGCCGCGGCGGGGGTGCGGCGGCTGGTGCAGGCCGGATCGATGGTCGTGTACGGCGAGGGGCGCTACGCGTGCGCCGCCCACGGCGTGGTCCGGCCCGGGCCGCGCGCCGTGGCGGACCTGGAGGCCGGCCGGTTCGAGCCGCGCTGCCCGTGGTGCGGGGCCGAGCTGGTGCCCGGGCTGGTGGCCGAGGACGCCCCGGCCGACCCCCGCAACGTCTACGCGACCACCAAGCTGGCCCAGGAACACCTGGCCGCGTCCTGGGCCCGCGCCACGGGCGGCACGGCCGTGTCGCTGCGCTACCACAACGTCTACGGGCCGGGCATGCCGCGGGACACCCCGTACGCGGGCGTGGCCTCGTTCTTCCGCTCCGCCCTGGCCCGCGGGGAGGCGCCGCGGGTCTTCGAGGACGGCCGCCAGCGGCGCGACTTCGTCCACGTACGGGACGTCGCGCGGGCGAACGTGGTAGCGCTGGAGTCCCTGGCGACGCCGGGAGCCCCGGCGTCCCCGGACCGGCCGGCGTCGGCCGACGGGGGCGGGTGGCACACCGCGTACAACGCGGGCAGCGGCGACCCGCACACGGTCGGCGAGATGGCCACCGTCCTGGCCCGGGCCCACGGAGGGCCCGAGCCCGTGGTGACGGGCGAGTTCCGGCTGGGCGACGTACGGCACATCACCGCCGACTCCGCCCGGCTGCGCACCGAGCTCGGCTGGCAGCCGGAGATCACCTTCACCGAGGGCATGGCGGAGTTCGCCCGCGCAGGGCTGCGCGCGTCGGCCGGGGCGGCGTAGCCGTCAGGCCGCGCCGCCCAGGGGCAGGGTGACCTCGAAGCGGCAGCCGCCGGGGACGTTGTGGACCTCCGCGCGGCCGGCGTGGGCCTCCACGATGCCGCGGACGATCGCCAGGCCGAGCCCGGCGCCGCCCGCCGTCGGGGTGCGGGCGGCGTTGCCGCGCCAGCCGGTGTCGAAGACCCGGCCCAGGTCCTCCTCCGGGATGCCGCCGCAGCCGTCGGTGACCGACAGCACCGCGCTGTCCTCCTGGCGGGCCACCGCCACGGCGACGGTGCCGTCGGCCGGGGTGTGGCGGATCGCGTTGACCAGCAGGTTCGCCAGCACCCGGGTCATCTCCTTGCCGTCGACCTCGACCGGCAGGTGCGCGATGTCCTCGCCGACCAGCCGCACGCCGTGCTCGCGGGCCAGCGGGTCGGCGCCCAGGAGGGCGTCGGCCGTCAGATCCCGCAGGGACAGCCGGCTGGGCGTCAGCGACAGGGCGCCGGCGTGGATTCGGGAGAGCTCGAAGAGGTCGCCGACCATGGCGTCGAGCCGCTCCACCTCGGTGAGGATCTGCCGGTGGTAGCGGGCGGGGTCGGCGGCCAGGCCGTCCTCCAGCGCCTCGGCCATGGCCCGCAGCCCGGCGAGCGGGGTGCGCAGGTCGTGGGAGATCCAGGCGACCAGCTCCCGGCGGGAGGACTCCAGCGCCCGTTCCCGCTCCCGGGAGGCGGCCAGCTTGGCACTGGTGGCCGCCAGCTCCTCGGCGAGGACCGCAAGTTCGGCGGTGGCCGGGGCGGGCGGCGCCGCGAAGCTGCCGCCGTCACCGAAGTCCCGCGCGGCCAGGGCGAGATCGCGGCTACGAGCCACCACCCAGCGGCCCATCAGCAGCGCGGTGGGCAGTGAGACGACGGCGGACATCGCCACGACGAGCGTGACCACCGTCAGGTCGTGCGGCGACAGGAACATCGCCTGGGCCACGGCGAGCGTGCCCGCGAGCATGGCGGTCACCGCCACGGCCGCCACGACCGACAGCGACACGGTCACGGACCTCCGCCGCAGCAGGCGCAGGGCCAGCGCGCCGACCGCCCCGGCACAGACCGCGCCACCCAGCGCGAACAGGGCGATCAGCAGGACGTCGTTCATCACGGGGTTCCCTCCGGGGCGGCGTACGGGTCGCCGGACGGCTCGAAGCGGTAACCGACGCCCCAGACCGTCTGGATCAGGCGGGGCGTGGCCGGGTCGTCCTCGATCTTGGACCGCAGCCGGCGCACATGGACGGTGACGGTGGACAGGTCGCCGAAGTCCCAGCCCCACACGTCCCGCATCAGCTCCTCCCGGTCGTGCGCCCGCCCCGGGTGCGCCATGAAGTGCGCCAGCAGATCGAACTCCCGCAGCGTCAGCGAGAGTTCGACGCCGTCCTTGGTGGCCCGCCGGGTGTCCGGGTCCACGGTGATCCCGGCCGCGCGCAGCACGCCGGTGCCCCCGCGGGCCGGGGTGCCCGCGCCGGCCGCCGCCCGGCTGCGGCGCAGCACGGACTCGACGCGCAGGACCAGTTCGCGCGGGCTGAACGGCTTGGTGACGTAGTCGTCGGCGCCCAGTTCCAGGCCCGCGATCCGGTCCTCCTCGTCCCCGCGCGCGGTCAGCATGATCACCGGCACCGGTCGGGCGGCCCGGAGCCGGCGGCACACCTCCAGCCCGTCGATACCGGGCAGCATCAGGTCGAGGACGACCAGGTCGGGGGCGCCGCGCGCGGCCCGGTCCAGGGCGGTGGGGCCGTCCGCGGCCTGGTCCACGGTGTGGCCGGCGCGCAGGAGGTACCCGGTGACGACCTCGGCGACGGTGGGGTCGTCGTCCACGACGAGGATCCGGGCGGGGGGTGAGGCTGGCGTGCTCATGGGGCAAGCCTCCCACCGCCGGTGCCGCGCCGGGGCACCGGGCCCGGCCCGGCGGGACGCCGTCCGCGTTTCGTAAGGAGTCGATGTCCCCCATGTCCGCCGCGGATTCCTACGGTGAGGGGTGTGACCCAAGACTCCGTTGACGTCGTCCTTCCCTGTCTGAACGAGGCCGAGGCCCTGCCCTGGGTCCTCGCCCGCATCCCCGCCGGCTGGCGGGCCCTGGTCGTGGACAACGGCTCCACCGACGGCTCGGCGGACCTCGCCCGCAGCCTCGGCGCGACCGTCGTCACCGAGCCGCGGCGCGGCTTCGGCGCCGCCTGCCATGCCGGGCTGCTCGCCGCCGAGGCCGAGTTCGTCTGCTTCTGCGACTGCGACGCCTCCCTCGACCCGGGTCTGCTGACCGGGTTCGTGCGGACCGTCGCCGAGGGCGGGGCCGACCTCGTCCTCGGCCGGCGCCGGCCGCAGGGGCGGGGCGTCTGGCCGGCCCACGCCCGGGCCGGCAACCTGGCGCTGTCGCACCTGCTGCGCCGCCGCACCGGGCTGCGGCTGCACGACCTCGGCCCGCTACGGGCCGCCCGCCGTACGGCCCTGCTCGGACTGGACCTCCGCGACCGGCGCAGCGGCTACCCGCTGCAGATGGTCGTCCGGGCCGCCGACGCGGGCTGGCGGATCCGCGAGGTGGACGTGCCGTACCTTCCGCGCAGCGGCCGGTCCAAGGTGACCGGCACCTGGCGGGGCACCTGGCAGGCGGTCCACGACATGCGCGCGGTCCTCGCCGAACCGGCCCGCACCACGGCCGGCCCCGGGCCGGCGGGTGGCGCCGGGCGCGCGCGTGCCGTGGGCGCCACGGGTGCCGCCGGGGCCGCGGGTGCCGCCGGGGCCACGGGGGCAGTGGGCGGGGGTGGCCGGTGAGTACGTTGCTCGTGATCGCCAAGGAGCCCGTTCCCGGGCGGGTCAAGACCCGGCTCACCCCGCCGTTCACCCCCGCGGAGGCCGCGGCCCTGGCCGAGGCCTGCCTCGTCGACACCTTCCGGGCCGTGGCGGCGGCCCCGGCCGAGCGCCGGGTGCTGGCGCTGGCCGGCGAGCCCGGGCCCTGGCTCCCGCCCGGCGTCGAGGTCGTCCCGCAGCGCGGCGGCGGCCTCGACGAGCGGCTGGCCGCGGCCCTGGCGGACTGCACCGGGCCGACCCTGCTGATCGGCATGGACACCCCCCAGGTGACCCCCCAACTGCTGGCCTCCGCCCTGGACTTCGGCCACTACGACGCCTGGCTCGGCCTCGCCGAGGACGGCGGGTTCTGGGCCCTCGGGCTCGCCGAGCCCGATCCGGACCTGGTGCGCGGCGTCCCCATGTCCGTGGCCAGGACCGGCGCCGTCCAGGGCGAACGGCTGCGCGCGGCCGGGCTGCGCACCGGGCGGCTGCCGGTCCTGCGGGACGTGGACACGGCCGACGACGCGCGGGCGGTGGCCGCCCGGGCTCCGCACGGACGGTTCGCCGCCCTGCACGCCCGGCTCACCGCCGGCTCCGCCGGGACGGCCCGATGAACGCCGCCACCACACCCGCCACCGCACCCGCCACCGCACCCGCC
>NZ_RPRY01000277.1 GCF_003949795.1 Streptomyces sp. WAC06614 | reverse complement strand
GTGTCGGCCAGTTCCCAGAGGGCGAGCAGGGGGGCGGGGTGTTCACGGGCGAGGGCGCACAGGGCTACCACCGCCTGCCGGGGCGGTGGTTGCTTGCCGTTGAGGTAGCGCTCCCAGGAGGACTTGCTGTACGGAGTGCGGCGGCCGAGCGCGGCGAGGCTCAGGCCGGTCCGTTCGCGCAGCCGGCGCAGTTCGGCGGCGAGCCGGTCGCACTCGGCGGGGGTGGTGGTCACTCGCGCAGCTCCGCCCAGGTCTTCGGCCCGACGATGCCGTCCGCGACGAGGCCGCGGGCCGCCTGGAAGCGGGTCGCGGCGTCCTTGGTGCCCGGGGTGTACAGGCCCTCGGTGGTGCCCGGGTCGAAGCCGTGCTCGCGCAGCAGGCACTGGACCTCGACGACGTCGAAGCCGGTGCTGTTGATGTCGAGGAGGATCTCCCGGTTCGTGCTGTGACCCGCGCGGAGCTCGCCGCGTTCGCGGTGGATGTCGCAGGGGTAGGCCACTCCGCGGCGGTAGCCGGCCTTGCCGGTGTCCGCGGTGGCCTGGCGTTCGTTGCCGTTGCCGACCCGTGCGCCGGCGGTGACCAGGCCCGCGACGAAGGCCGCGACGAGGGCGGCGGCGATCCCGGCGATGAACGTGCGGAGGGAGACCTGGCGGCGGGGCCTGGGCGGCGGCGCGGCCGCCGGGTCCGGTGCGCCGGGCTCCGTCCCGGGCGCGCCCGCCTGGCCCACCGGGGCGGCCGGGTGGGTGGAGGCCGGGGGTGCCGGCGTCGCCGGGGTGGGTTCGGTGGCCGTCGGTCGGGCGGGCTGCTCGACGAAGGCCCGCGGGGGCGGCTCCGCCGCCTTCGGCGTGGCCTCCGCGGGCGCCCCGGGCTTCTGCCGCGCCTGTGCGGCCACGTCGTGCAGCACCAGCAGGCGAGTCGGCTCCACCCCGCACACCTGGGCCAGTTCGTCGACGGCGGCGCGCGGTACGGGTTGCTTGCCGTTGAGATAGCGCTCCCAGGAGGAGCGGCTGTAGCCGGTCTTCCCGGCGAGTGCGGCCAGGCTCAGACCGCTGTGGTCCTTCAACCGCCGCAACTCGGCGATGAGCCGCCGCTCGCGGCCGTCGAGCGCCGCGGGCAGATCCTTCCAACGCGCCACTGGTTCGCCCCTTCTGTCCCGCTCCAGGATCGGACCACCGCCCGCGGGCTTCCAGCGCATTGCGCGGCTTGGCGCGTTCTCCCCCTCGGCAGCGCGCCGACCGGTCGGCGCGGGCCACGGGTGGATGCGCGCGGGCGCAGGCAACCGGGAGGCCGTCCACGTGCGTCTTCGACGGTGAAGACCATCGGAGCGGAACGCGGAAGCGGAAGAAGCGGAAGAGGACACATGGGAATCGTCGGCTGGATCGTGCTCGGTCTGATCGCGGGGGCCGTTGCCAAGCTGCTGCTGCCGGGCCGCGACCCCGGTGGCCTGATCGGTACCACGCTCATCGGCGTCGCGGGAGCCTTCACCGGGGGCTGGCTCTCGGCGCGCTTCCTGGACCGGCCGATCAGCAACGAGTTCTTCGACGGCCCGACCTGGCTGGCGGCGATAGGCGGCTCGCTCGTGCTGCTGATCGGCTTCCGGCTGCTGTTCGGGCACTCCCGGCGCTGACGCGGCGGCCGGGGGCGGTGGCTCCCCCTCGATAGGCTGCGCGGCATGATCAAGTCCTACAAGAGTTCTGACGACGTCTCAGTCGCGATAGCCGGAGCACGGGCGGGTGCGGAGGTGGTCCGCGCACTGTACGGTCAGCGGCTCGACCGCATCGACAAGGGCGCCGGTGACTTCGCCACCGCCGCTGATGTGGAGGCCGAGAGGGCGATCCTCGGCGTGATCCGTGCCGCACGGCCCGAGGACGCGGTGCTCGGCGAGGAAGGCGGGCAGCAGGGCGCCGTCGACGCGAGGCGCCAGTGGTGGGTGGATCCCCTGTGCGGCACGCTGAACTACGCCGTCGGCACCATGCTGGTGGCCGTCAATGTGGCGCTGCGCGCGGGGGCGGCGGCGGTGGCCGACCCGTTCAGCGGTGAGGTCTTCTTCACCGACGGGGAGCGCGCCTGGGTGCGGCAGGACGGGGCCGACGACGCCGTGCTGACGCCCTCGGCCGCGACCCGACTGGTGGACGTCAATCTGGATCCGCCGTTCCCGAGCGCGCCCGGGTTCCGGGCGGTGGATCTGCTGGCCCACCCTGAATTCGTCGCACGTTTCCGGCCTCGGGTCGTGTCCACGACGCTGGCGCTGGCCTGGGTCGCCGCCGGCAGGCGCGCCGCGTACGTCACCGACGGCGCCGACCTGTCCCGGAGCGTGCACTTCGCCGCCGGCATCTCCGTGTGCCGGGCCGCCGGCTGTGTCGTCACCGGGATCGACGGTGCCCCGCTGGGTGAGGCCGGCCGGGGGCTCGTGGTCGCCGCGGACGACGAGACCCACCGGCTGCTCATGTCGATGATCCACCAGGAGTCCCCGGCGACCGCGTGCCCAAGAACTGGCCGAACCTCCTCCACCGCTGACCACCGCGTCGCAGTCCCCGCAGCCGGTGCCGCTGGGGAGGGCGGTCGGGTCGATTCCGTCGATTCCGCCGTTCTCTGTCATGTGGGCTCCTCGGAGGGCTCGGGATCGGGTCCGGGTTCGGACCCGGGTTCGGGACCGGGGTCCGTGGCGGTCAGGGGGAGGAGGATCTGGAAGCGGGTGTCGCCGGGGGCGGATTCGACCTGGAGGGTGCCGTGGTGCTTGTTGACGATGATCCGCCAGGAGATGTCGAGGCCGAGGCCGGTGCCCTCGCCGACCGGCTTGGTGGTGAAGAACGGGTCGAAGATGCGGCTGCGAATGTCCTCGGGGATACCGGGGCCGGTGTCGCGGAATTCCACCAGGAGCCGGTCGTCCTCGCGGGCCGTGCGGACCGTCAGGGCGCCGTCGCCGCCGGCGCTGGTCATGGCGAACACCGCGTTGTCGATGAGGTTGGTCCACACCTGGTTGAGCTCGGCCGGGTAGGCGGGCACGGCGGGGAGGGTGCGGTCGTAGTCCTTGACGACGCGGATGTGGGGGCCGATCTTGCCGGACAGCATCAGCAGGGTGCTGTCGAGGAGTTCGTGGACGTCGACGTCGCGGTGCGGGGCCCGGTCGAGCTGGGCGTACTGTTTGGCCGCGTCCACGAGGTGGGAGATCCGGGTGGTGGAGTCCTCGATCTCGTCCATCAGCAGTTCGGTCTCGACGGTGTAGTTGAGCCAGCCGATGGCTCCCGGCAGGATGTCCTCGGCCACGCGCGCGGCGACCTGGTCCAGCCAGTCCGTGTCGAGCCCGGCCTGGACGAAGGTCGGCGCGACCCGCCAGCCTTCGGGGAAGCCGTGGTCGTCGAGCCAGTCGGTGAGTTCGTCCTCGCGGTCGGCCGCCTCCATGGGGCTCAGCACCGGTGCCTTGGCGACGCGTTCGGCCGTGCGTTCCTGGATCTCGATGAGGTCGGCGAGGGCCTCGCGCGAGTACGGGCCCTGCGCGATGTGGGCCAGCTTGTGGCGCATCTTGCCCACCCGCTCGCGCAGTGCCGCGGTGGCCCGGACGGCCGCGGCGGCCGGGTTGTTCAGCTCGTGGGTGAGTCCGGCGGACAAGGATCCGAGGGCCAGCAGCCGTTCGCGCTGTCCGATGGCGCGCTGGGTGTTCTTGGCCCCGAAGAACAGCCCCTCCAGCAGGTGGGCCGCCATCGGGAACCATTCCCGCATCACGTCGGCGAACGACTGCGCGGGCAGGACGAAGAACCGGGTGGGTTCGGTCACCCGCATCGAGTTGGTGTACGTCTGCGGAACCTGGTCGCCGAGGTAGGCCTGCATGGCTCCCGCGTACACCCCGCGCTGCGAGGTGCGGCTGACTTCCACGTCGTCGCCGCCGACCCGGCGCGACAGCACCACGGTGCCCTCGATCATCACGTAGAAGCAGGTGGCGGGGTCGCCCTCGGTGTAGACCGGCCCGGGGTCGAAGCGTTCCACCCGTCCTTCGGTGCACAGCCGCCCGAGCTGTTCCGGGGTGAGCTTCTCGAACAGGAACAGGGAGGCGATCTCCTGGGGGTTGCAGGGCATGCCCTGGGCGCTCATGACCGTCTCCTCATGGCCGGTTCCTCATGGCCGTCTCCTCATGACTGTTCCAGGTAGCGGTGGACGAGCATCACGGCCATCGCTCCCTCGCCCACGGCCGACGCGACGCGCTTGGCGGACTGGGCCCGGGCGTCACCGGCGACGAACACGCCGGGGATGTTGGTCTCCAGGTGGTAGGGCGGGCGGTCCAGTGGCCAGTCGGCCGGTGGGCGGCCGTCCGGGGTGAGGTCGGGGCCGGCCAGGATGAAGCCGTGCTCGTCGCGCAGGACCGTTCCGTCGAGCCAGTCGGTCAGCGGGGCCGCGCCGATGAAGACGAACATCCACTGGGCTTCGACGACGTCGGTGGCCCCGGTCAGGGCGTCGCGCAGGGTGAGGTGTTCGAGGTGTCCGTCGCCCTGGGCGGACTCCACCACCGTCCTCGTCCGTACGGTGATGTTCGGGGCTTCCTCGATCTGCTGGATCAGGTAGTACGACATGGAGGCCGTCAGGGAGTCGCCGCGGACCAGCAGGGTCACCGACTTGGCGCCGCGTGCCAGGTACACGGCGGCCTGGCCGGCGGAGTTCGCGCCGCCGACGATGTACACGTCCTGGCCCTCGCAGGAGGCGGCCTCGGTGAGGGAGGAGCCGTAGTACACGCCGCGTCCGGTCAGGCCGTCGCAGCCCGGGGCCCGGAGCTGCCGGTAGGACACCCCGGTGGCCAGGATGACGCTGTGCGCGGCGACGGCCGAGCCGTCGGAGAAGCGGACGATGCGGGCCGCGCCGTTGACCTCCAGCCCGGTGACCTCGCGGGCCGTGAGGATCTCGGCGCCGAATCGGGTGGCCTGGCGGCGGGCGCGTTCGGTGAGCTGGGCGCCGGACACGCCGTCGGGGAAGCCGAGGTAGTTCTCGATGCGGGAGCTCTGGCCGGCCTGGCCGCCGGTGGCGGACCGCTCGACCAGGACCGTACGCAGTCCCTCGGAGGCCCCGTACACGGCGGAGCCGAGTCCGGCCGGGCCGCCGCCGATGACGACGAGGTCGTAGAAGTCGGCGGCCGGGGTGGTGGCGAGGCCGACGTGGGCGGCGAGTTCCGGTGGCTCGGGCTCGATCAGCGCGGTACCGGCGGGCGTGACCACGAGCGGCAGCCGCTGTCCGTCGGCCCCGGCCGCCTCCAGCAGGCGGCGTCCTTCGGGTTCGTCGGAGGAGTACCAGCGGTAGGGCACCTGGTTGCGGGCCAGGAACTCGCGGACGGCCGAGGAGCGGGCCGACCAGCGGTGGCCGACGACCTTGGTGGCGGGTACCGGCCGGTAGTCGCTGGAGCGCCAGGCCGTGATCAGGTCGTCGAGGACCGGGTAGAGCTTCTCCTCCGGGGGGTCCCAGGGTTTGAGGAGGTAGTGGTCGAGGTCGACGACGTTGATGGCGTCGATGGCCGCGTTGGTGTCGGCGTAGGCCGTCAGCAGGACGCGCCGTGCGCCCGGGTACACGCCGAGGGCCTGTTCGAGGAACTCGATGCCGTTCATCTGCGGCATGCGGTAGTCGGCCAGGATCACGGCGACCAGGTCGCCGCGCAGTTTCAGCTCGCGCAGGGCCTCCAGCGCGGACTCGCCGGACTCGGCCCGGACGATGCGGTACCCGCCGCCGTAGTGGCGCCGCAGGTCGCGGGCGATGGCGCGGGAGACTCCCGGGTCGTCGTCCACCGTCAGGATGACGGTCCGCGGTGCCTCGGGGGGCTGCGTCATGCGTTTCCACCCTGTGTGAGCGGGCGCGCTCGGTGCGTGCTCCGGCCGGCCGGGACGTGAGGTGGCCGGGACGTGAGGCGCCCGTGCCGGTTCCCGCCCATCGTATGTTCGATCGGGTGGGAACGCGCCGGGACGCCACGGGGTGTGCGCTCCCGGTACACGGCCGGTCGCTCCTGGTCAAGTGCCGGGTGGCCGGGGTGCTTCGGCCAGCCTGCGCCGGTAGAACGCCGCCCACCGGGGCCCGTAAGGGACGTAGACGCGGACGGGTACGCCGTCGCGGACGAGGCCGGGGAGGTCCTCGGGCCGGACGCCGAGGCCGACTTCGCAGGGGACGGTCCCGAGGTCGTGCAGGAGGCGTGCGCGCATCACGTGGTCGTGCGTGGCCAGGGAGAACGGGCCCCGTGGCGGTGCAGGGCGCGGGCGAGGCGGTCGAACGAGGCGTCGACCTGGGCGGGGGTCCGCCAGCAGACCGCGGGGTCCTCGGGGAACGCCCCCTTGACCAGGCGTACGGGCACCCGGGCCGCGGCCAGCCGGGCCACGTCGCCGTGGCTGCGCCGGAGGTTGGCCTGGACGGTCGCGGACACGGGCAGGCCGGCCGCGGCGAGGTGCAGCACGGCGCGGAGGGTGGTGTCGGCCGAGCGTGCGCTCTCGGCGCCGATCTGGAGCCGGCGGCCGGGTTGCAGGGCGCCGGCGATGCGCTCCAGTGCGGTGAGGCCGGCGGACCAGGAGTGGGGCAGGCCGATGTGCGAGGGGTCGATGGAGAGCCAGACGTCGGCGCCGTGCGGGGCCGTCGAGCGGGCCAGGGCGAGGTAGGACTCGGTCACGGGGCCGATCGCCGCCTCGTCGGCGTCGACGCCGAACAGGTCGAGGCTCACCCGGCAGCCTCGGGCCAGCAGGCGTTCCGTGCACGCCTGGGCCTCGGGGAGGTCGCGTCCGCCGACGTACTGGCGCGCGGCGCGCCAGAGGGCCTGTGCCTGCGGGGCGGCCGTCCGCCGGACCGGCGTCCGCTGGTCCGGCGTCCGCTGGTCCGGCGTCTGCTGGTCCCGCGTCCGCCGGACGGGCGACCGCTGGACGGGCGCCTGCTGGTCCCGCGTCCGCCGGACCGGCGTCTGCTGGTCCGCCGGTCCGTGGGCCTCGCGCGTCACGGGGTGCCCCCGCCGGTGCGCGCAGCCGGGGTCCAGCTCGCGCTGTTGACGTGGGTCTCGGACACCTCGACGTGGGTCACCTGCGCGCCGGTCGCCGCGTCCAGGTGGCGGAGTTCCTGATGGGCCATTCTGCCCAGCAGCACCGCCACGTTCTCCACCGTCGGCCACAGCAGTTCCCGGGAGAGCTTTTCGGCTCCGAAGGCGTACACCTTGCAGTGCTGCTCGCGCAGCGGGGTCACGAGGGGGTCCGCGGCTCCGAGCATCACCCCGTGGTCGAGGTGTTCGTCGATCCAGTTCCGCACGTGCTTCTTGAACGCGCCGAATTCCACGACGGTGCCGTCGGGTATGCGGTCCGCGGAGACCTCGATCCGGCACCACCAGGAATGCCCGTGCAGGCTCACGCATTTTCCGCCGATCTCGGGGAGGCGGTGCGCCGTCTCGAAATTGTGCCGGATGCTCACCGAGTGGGTCACGGCTCCTCCCGGCGGACCGTGGCGCCGCCTTCGCCGTCGATGCTCACGGACGCGGCCATGACGCGCATCCCGTCGCCGCTCAGGTCGGTCATCAGCAGGCGCGCGACGGCCTCGCAGGAGGCGCCGCCCCATTCCCGCTCCCCCGGCCCCCACCAATGGCGCAGCCGTTCGGTGAGCTCGTGGAATTCGACGTCGCGTTCGTCGTGGAGCACGAGGACGTCGAGCCGGACCTTGAACACGTGCCGGTGCCGTGAGGCGAGGTGGTCCCGCTCCTTCGGAGCGTCCGGCCAGCGGTGGAATCCGGGGAGGAGGGACTCGACCCATATGGTGGTGGACAGCCGATCGGTCATGATTCCGTCACCATTCGTGAGGTGGTGTGGTCAGTATGTTTCGCGGCGTACGGAGACCCGGCTGACCAGCCGTCCCGCGGTGAACAGGAGCCGGTCCTCGGTGGCCTGGCCGACGGCTTCGGCGAGGCTGGACGCCCGGATGGCGAGCAGGTCCGCCACCAGGCCGGGTTCCGGGCCGGCCGGGGCGAGGCCCATGAGGGCGCGTCCGGCGTCGCTGACGGCTTCGTACGCCCGGGTGACGCCGAGGTGGCCCGAGGTGACCAGCAGCGAGGCCGTCTCCAGCGGGTCGGCCCGGCCCATGGGGTTGAAGGGGTCGGCGACGTTGTCCCCGCCGCCCGCCACGAGCACCCCGGCGGCGAGCAGGTCGTGGACGGCCGTCATGCCCCGGGGTACGGGCGTGAGTCCGCGGCCCTGGAGGTAGAGGTTGGTCAGGGGCAGGGTGACCACGCCGATGCCGGCCTCGGCGAGGCGGCGGGCGGTGTGCGCGACCGCGTCGGGGGGAAGCTGGCCCAGGCTGACGCAGTGACTGGCGCAGACGGGCTGCCGGGGGTCCTGGACGTCCGTGGACAGGACGAGGTCCGCCAGGATCGGCAGGGTGTGCACGGCCGGGGCCAGGCATTCGTCGGTGTGCACGTCCAGCCCCACGCCGTGCGCCCGGGCCAGGGACAGCAGCCTGCGCATCTCGGCCGCGGGGTCGTCGGAGTGCTGGGGCGAACCGCCGAGCAGGTCGGCCCCGCAGGCGAGGGCGCGGCCCGCGGTGTCGGCGGGGGTGTCGGCCGACAGCATGGCCACGATCTGGAGCTGGATCCGGTGCCGCCAGCGCTCGCGCAGTTCCGCGAGGGCCGCGACGGCGACGGGGTGCTCCTCCTCGGGATGGACGGCCACGTGGGTGCGGACGGCGGCGGTGCCGTGGGAGACGAGCAGGGACAGGGTCCGCTCCGCGCGCTGGAGGATGTCCGCGCGGTCCCGGTCCTTGGACCAGCCGTTCCACAGGCGTACGGCGTCGGAGAGCTCACCGGTGTCGCAGCCGACGTCGTCCCAGGTGCCCGTCTTGTCGAGGTGCGCGTGGGGTTCGACGGGGGCGGGGAGCAGCAGGTAGCCGGTGAGGTCGAGGCGTTCCGCGTCACCGTCCCGGCCGGCCGAGGCGCCGGCGGGTACCACCTCGGTGACCGTTCCGTCCGCCATCAGCACGTCGACCGGTGAGCCGTCCGCCCGCCGGGCCGACGTCAACCAGGTGCGCTGTTCCATGGAAGGCTCCCTGCCGGGCGAGTGGTGGGCTCGTTCGTGGTGGCTCGTTCACGGGGCGCTCTCGATGATCAAGGGGAAGCTACCACCGGCATTCGGGCATACGAACGCCATTTGAGGAGGATCAGAGGTCGGCCGGCTCCCGGCCCGCGTCCCCGGCCCCGGCCCCGGTCGCCCCCGCCCGGGCCCCCGCCGCGGCAGGCCCCGACCCCGCGTCTCCCGTCCCGGCGACCGCACCCGCCGCACCCGCACCCACTGCACCCGTAC
>NZ_RPRY01000276.1 GCF_003949795.1 Streptomyces sp. WAC06614 | reverse complement strand
GTCCTGGGGGGTCTGGGTGGTGGGCGGGCGCTCGGGGATGCCCTCGGCGGGGTCGTAGGGGGTCAGGTGCTGGGGGTTCTTGTCCTGGGCGCCGTCGTCGCCGGTCCGGCGTTCGAGCCAGGTGTTGTCCAGGAGGTTGACGAGGACCAGGCTGTCGACCTTCTGGACGGTCGGCTCGACGACGATCACCTGGTTGGCCCGGTAGCCCGCCCAGGGGTCGCCCTTCTGGACGGGGGAGCCCTTGGCGGTGCGCGGGGCCTGGAGCGGGTTGCCGCAGGCGCAGCGGACCCGGGGCATGCCGTGGCCGTCGACCAGGACGGAGGTGCCGGCCTGGAGGACGGCCTGGTGGGCGTCGGCCCGGCCGTCGCGGTAGCCGTGGTTGGTGACCCGGGTGTCGGCCCGCAGCACGACCGGGGTGAGGCCGCGCAGATAGTCCGGGAGCTGGGCCGTCTCGACCCCGGAGGCCTCGGCGAAGGCGCGGGCCTTGTCCTCGTCCTTGGTGAGCAGCGTGAGCTGCCGCTCGATGTCGCAGCTGCCGAGCCGCTGGGTGCCTCCGTAGAGACCCGGGGTGGCGGCGTTGACCGTGCGGATGCCCTGGCCTGTGCGGTTGGGCACGGGGGCCTGGGCGGGGGCGGACTCTCCGGTGGCGGAGGAGGTGGTGAAGGGGTCGGGTCCGGCGGCGGCGACCGGTACGAGGTGGACGTCGGCGCTCTCCGCGGCGCCGCTGGGGCGGGTGTCCTCCGGGTCGGCGCAGCCCGCGGCGAGCAGGCCGACGGCCGCGAAGAGGGCTGCCGCGGCGGGTGCGTGACGACGCGAAGCCTGACGGAGTGTCGGTCCGTGCACGAGAATCTCCCTTTTCGCCCCGGTTGCTCCCTCCTGTCTGCCGCATGCGCGCAGCACCCGCAAGCCGAGATCCGGTCCGGCGGCCCGCGGGAACGGGTGCCCCTCACCCGTACGGCCCACACCTGAGCCTTGAACGCGTTCAAGGGGTTCGGGCGGTCCCGGGCGGCCGATACTGGAGGCGATGGACTGGTTCACCGCGCCCGCGTACTGGACGGGCCGGCTGGTCTTCCAGCGGGCCCTGGCCGGCGTCTACCTGTTCGCCTTCCTCACCGCGCTCCTGCAGTTCCGGGCCCTGATCGGCAGCCGCGGGATGCTGCCGGTCCCCGCGTACGTCCGCCTGGTGCCGTTCCGGCGCGCCCCGAGCCTGTTCCAACTGCGCTACTCGGACCGGCTCTTCGCGGGCTGCGCCGCTCTGGGGACCGCGGGGGCCGCGGCCCTGGCGGCCGGGGTCGGCGACCTGGTGCCGCTGCCCTGCGCGATGGGGCTGTGGGCCCTGCTGTGGGCGCTGTACCTGTCGATCGTCAACGTCGGGCAGACCTGGTACGCCTTCGGCTGGGAGTCGCTGCTGCTGGAGGTCGGCTTCCTCGCCGTCTTCCTGGGCAACGCCCGGGTCGGCCCGCCGGTGCTGGTGCTGTGGCTGCTGCGCTGGGTGCTGTTCCGGGTGGAGTTCGGCGCCGGGCTGATCAAGATGCGCGGCGACGCCTGCTGGCGCAAACTGACCTGTCTGTACTACCACCACGAGACCCAGCCGATGCCGGGCCCGCTGAGCTGGTTCTTCCACCACCTGCCCCGCCCCGTGCACCGGGTGGAGTGCGCGGCCAACCACGTCACCCAGCTGCTGGTGCCGGTGCTGCTGTTCACCCCGCAGCCGGTGGCCTCGGTGGCCGCCGGGGCGGTCGTGGCCACCCAGCTGTGGCTGGTGCTGTCCGGGAACTTCGCCTGGCTGAACTGGATCACCATCACCGTCGCCCTGCCCGCCGTGGACTTCACGGGCCTGACCGGACCGCCGCCGGCGGCGGCCTCCCGTGCGGCGCCGCTCTGGTACGCCGTCCTGGTCTGCGCGGTGACCGTGATGGTGCTGGTGCTCAGCCGGCACCCGGTGCGGAACATGGTCTCCCGCCGCCAGGTCATGAACCGGTCCTTCGACTCCCTGCACCTGGTCAACACCTACGGGGCCTTCGGCACGGTCGGCCGGATCCGGGACGAGGTGGTGGTGGAGGGCACCGCCGACCGGGTGCCGTACGAGGACGGCGACTGGCGGGAGTACGGCTTCAAGGGCAAACCCACCGAGCTGCGACGGGCCCCGCGCCAGTTCGCCCCGTACCACCTGCGGCTGGACTGGCTGATGTGGTTCGCGGCCCTGTCCCCCGGCTACGCGCGGGACTGGTTCGGCCCGTTCGTCGAACGGCTGCTGACCGGGGACCGGGACACCCTGCGGCTCCTGCGGCACAACCCGTTCCCGGACGCCCCGCCCGTCTTCGTCCGCGCCCGGCTCTACCGCTACCGCTTCACCACCTGGCGGGAGCTGCGGGAGACCGGCGCCTGGTGGCACCGCACGCTGCTGCGCGAGTACCTCCCGCCGACCCGCCTCGCGGAGCCCCGCCGCCCGGAGTCCCGGGATCCGGACCCGGCCCGTGGAGAGGCCGGCCGGTAGAGGGCCGCAACCTTTTGCCTTCCCTGCGCCGTCCGGGTGAGCCGACCCGGCCGCCACCGGCCCCGGACGCACCGCACCCCCGCGGCCGGCAGGGGCGCGGGGGTGCGGCGAGACGAGTGGAGGGACCTCAGTCGATGCCGGGCAGGATGTGCGGCTCGGCGAGGTCGTCCTCGTAGCCGGCGAGCCGGATGGGCGCCGAGCGGGCCCACACCTCCAGGCTCCCCAGCTCGTCGGAGCGGGTGCGGGTGCGCCGCTCGCACTCCAGCAGGCCTTGGTCGTGCTTCGTCAGTTCTGGTGTCACCGCGCACTCCTCTGTGTCGGGTAACCCGTCGGGGCGTACCGCGCCGGGTGGGGTACAAGGTCGTCCGAGCGCGGTGGCGCTGTCGTTCTCGACACGGAGCGTGGCCCGTGTGGGGCCGTCCGTGTGCATCAGAGTACACATATGAGCAGGCCCCCGCTCGATGGGAGAGTAAAATCCGTCTGGTTCCCCCACTTTCGCCCCACGTTCATGAAGTCGCACGTCGGCGTGTCGCCGGGCGTGATCTGCTCGCGCCACCAGGACGCACGACGGAGGGAGCGGTGGTGGCGGGTGGCCGGGCGACGGTGGACACGGTCGCGGAGCTGATGGGCCTGCTCCGCGCCTGCCGAGGGGCGTGGGACGCACCCGACCGCAGCGGGGACCCGGTGGACCTGCACGACCACGGGCTGCAGACCGCGGCGCTGCTGCGCCGCTCGCACCCCGCGGACAAGGAGCTCCAGGTCGCCGGGCTCGTCCACGACCTGGGGCACCTGCTCTTCCCCGGTGACGACGCGGGCCACGCCGCGCACGCCGCCGCCGCGGTCCGGCCGCTGCTCGGCGACCGCGTGGCGCGGCTGGTGGAGCTGCACGTGCCGGCCAAGCGCTACCTGGCGGCCGTCGAGCCGGAGCGGGCGCTGTCCCCGCAGAGCGCGCTGACGCTGCGCACGCAGGGCGGGGCGATGACCGAGGAGGAGGCCGCCGCCTTCGCGGCCGACCCCGAGGCGCAGGCAGCGGTGATCCTGCGTCAGGCCGACGACGCGGGGAAGGTCGTCGGCCTCGACGCGGGCGAGATGGAGGACTGGCGGCCGGTACTGGAGCTGGTGGCGGCGGGCGCCTACGCCCGCGCCACCTCCTGACGCCCCTGCCGGCCGCGCCTGCGGCCCCGGCCTACCAGTTGGCGGTCGAGTAGTCCTTGAGGAAGACCCCGTACAGGTCCTCGCCCGCCTCGCCGCGCACGATCGGGTCGTAGACCCTGGCGGCTCCGTCGACCAGGTCGAGGGGGGCGTGGAAGCCCTCCTCGGCCAGGCGCAGCTTGTCGAAGTGCGGGCGCTCGTCGGTGATCCAGCCGGTGTCGACCGAGGTCATGAGGATGCCGTCGGTCTGGAACATCTCCTGGCCGCTGGTCCGCGTCACCATGTTCATCGCGGCCTTGGCGGCATTGGTGTTCGGGTGGCCGGCGCCCTTGTAGCCGCGGCTGAACACGCCCTCCATCGCCGAGACGTTGACGACGTACGCCCGCCCGCTGGACGCCTTCCGGGCGGCCTCGGCCATCGCCGGCCGCAGCGCGCTGATCAGGATGAACGGCGAGGTGTAGTTGCAGAGCTGGGTCTCCAGCAGCTCCACCGGGGAGATCTGGTCGATGGTCTGCACCCAGGTGTTGGTCTCGACCACGTCCGGCAGCAGGCCGCCCGCGTCGATGGCGGTGCCGTCGAGGTGCCGCTCGATGCTGGCGTTGCCCGCGACCAGGGCGAGGTCGGCCACCTTCTGGGCGTCGAGCCCGCTCGCGCCCAGGGGCAGGGCCGCCAGGCCGTCCACCGCACCGGAGTTGAAGGCCCCGATGACGTGGTGGGCGGGCAGCTCGCCGGCCGGCAGCGGGGCGCTCTCGCCCTCGACCAGGGCGGCGTAGGCGGTGGGCAGGCGGCGTACCGTCTGGGTCGCGTTGTTGATCAGGATGTCCAGCGGACCCGCCTCGGACACCTGGTCGGCGAGCGCCACGGCCTGCGCCGGGTCGCGCAGGTCGATGCCGACGACCTCCAGGCGGTGCATCCAGTCCGCCGAGTCGTCCATCGCCGTGAAGCGGCGGATGGCGTCCTTGGGGAAGCGGGTGGTGATCGTGGTGTGCGCGCCGTCGCGCAGCAGTCGCAGCGCGATGTACATGCCGATCTTGGCCCGGCCGCCGGTGAGCAGCGCGCGCTTGCCGGTGAGGTCGGCGCGGGCCTCGCGCTTGGCGCGGTTCACGGCGGCGCAGTTCGGGCAGAGCTGGTGGTAGAAGTAGTCGACCTCGACGTACCGCGTCTTGCAGACGTAGCAGGAGCGCGGGCGCTGGAGTATGCCGGCGATCCGGCCGGCCTCGGTGACGGAGGAGGGCAGGATGCCCTCGGTCTCGTCGTCGATGCGCTGCGCGGAGCCGGTCGCGGTGGCCTCGGTGACGGCCTTGTCGTTGGCGGTCTTGGCGGCGCGGCGCTCCTGGCGGCGGCGCTGCTTGACCGTCCGGTAGATCCCGGCGGTGGCACGGCGCACGGTGATCGCGTCGGGGTGGTCGACCTCCAGCTTGTCCAGCTCCTCGAGCACGCTGAGGCAGACCGCCAGCCGCTCGGGGTCGATCCCCGGCCCGTACACCTGGTTGTCTTCGGTCTCGGTCACCGTCATGGCCGCTGCCGTTCCTCGATCGCTCGTCCGCGTCCGCCTGTCGCGGAGCACCTGCGGGAAGTCCCCAAAGGGGGAACTGTACGGATCGCACGCGCCCGGAACCAAACCTGAGCGGGACCGCCTCACGCATCGCGAGCGTCCTGTAGCAGCGCGTACCGGCCCGGCGCGTACCGCCGTCCGAGGAGGGTACGACGCGGTGTACGACGACCGCTGTATCCCCGATCACCCTCCCGAGGAGGAGGAATAGCGGTCCCGGGCACGGCATTGTGGAACACATGAGAGGCCTCGCCCTTTCCGTCCTGCTCTGTGCGGTTTCGGCGCTCGCCTACGCGGGCGGCGCGATCGTCCAGGAGCGGGTGGCGGTGAGCAGCCCGGACCGGCCCTACGCCCCGCTGCGCCGGCCCGGCTGGTGGGGCGCGGTCGCCCTGAACGGTCTGGGCGCGCTGCTGCACGTGCTGGCGCTGGCGTACGGACCGCTGAGCCTGGTCCAGCCGCTCGGGGCGCTCACCATCGTCTTCGCCCTGCCGCTGGCCGCGCTGTGCGTGGGCCGCCGGGCCGGGGCCGCCGCCTGGCGGGCGGCCCTGATGGCGACCGTGGGACTGGCCGGGCTGCTGGCGCTGACCGGCGGGGACGGCCGGGCCGAGCCGGTCCTGGGGGGCCGGGAGCAGGCGCTGCTGCTGGTCTCGACCGGGGCGGCGCTGGCGGCGCTGTTCCTGGCCGCGCGGCGCAGGGAGCGGCCGGTGCTGCGCGGGGTGCTGCTGGCGACGGCGGCCGGGGTCTGCTTCGGCATGGCGTCGGTGTTCACCAAGTCCGTCGCCGACGGCTTCGCTCGGCAGGCTCCGGGGACCGGGTGGCCGCAGCTGGTGGCGGTGGCGGTGCTGGCGGCGGGCGGGCTGCTGCTGTCGCAGGCGGCCTACCGGGGCTCGGGCCTGACCGCGCCGCTGGCCACGCTGACCGTGGTCAACCCGGTGGTCGCGGCGGCGGTCGGCCTCACGCTGTTCCACGAGGGCTTCCGGTACGGGGCCGCGGGCACGGCCGCGGCCCTGGCCAGCGGCGTACTGGCCGCGGCCGGCCTGGTCCGGCTCACGGCCGTGCCCGCGCACGTGCGGGGGTCAGATGCGCACGCCGTGGGCGCGGAGGTAACCGAGCGGGTCGATGTCGGAGCCGTACCCGGGGCCCGTGCGCATCTCGAAGTGCAGGTGCGGTCCGGTGGTGTTGCCGGTGGAGCCGGAGCGGCCGATGCGCTGGCCGCCGGAGACCTGCTGGCCGGCCTTGACGGAGACCGCCGAGAGGTGGGCGTACTGGGAGTACTTCCCGTCGGTGTGCTGGACGACGATCTGGTAGCCGTAGGCCCCCGCCCAGCCGGCGGAGACCACCTGTCCGGGTCCGACGGCCTTGACCGAGGTGCCGGTGGGCACGGGGAAGTCGACCCCGGTGTGGTAGCCGCTGCTCCAGGAGGAGCCGGGCACCTTGTAGCGGGTGCCCAGGGCGGCGTCGACCGGCGCCGTGTACTCCTGGGCGGGCGTCTGCTGCCGTGCTGAGGCCGACTGCGTCCCCGGCCGGTCCTGGGACTGCTGCTGCGGCTTGTCCTGCCCGGGCGGCTTCTGCTGCTTGTCCTGCTCCGGCTCGGGCCCCGTCCTTCGGCCGGAGGGCGCTCCCGGCGGGACGGGGTCGGCGGTGCGCGGCGGCTTCTCCTCGCGGGGCGCGGGCGCGGTGGTGATGCGCAGGGTCAGCCGCTGGCCCGGGAAGATCAGGTCAGGGTTGTCGCCGACGGTCGTGCGGTTGGTCTCGTAGAGGGCCTGCCAGCCGCCCTCGACGTGCTGACGGTCCGCGATCGAGGAGAGCGAGTCGCCGGGGGCCACCACGTACGGATTGGGCAGCACCGTGGTCCCGGTGGGCCGGGGCTCGACCCGGCCGGTCCCGGGCTGCTGGGGCTCGGGCTGCGGGGGCCTGGACTGCTGTTTCGGCTGCTCCTGCGACTGCCGAGGCTTGGCCTGCGCCGTCTGCTCCGTGGTCAGCGGGGCCGGGCCGCCCTGCTTCAGGCCCGCCTTCTTGGAGCAGACCGGCCAGGCGGCCGGGCCCTGTCCCCGCAGGACCTTCTCGGCGACCGCGATCTGCTGCTCGCGGGTGGCCAGGTCGGCGCGGGAGGCGTGGGCCGTACCGCCGAAGGCGCGCCAGGTGTCCTGGCTGAACTGCAGCCCGCCGTAGTAGCCGTTCCCGGTGTTGATGTGCCAGTTGCCGGTGGATTCGCAGGCCGCGACCTTGTCCCAGGTGTCCGCGGACGCCGCCTCGGCCGGGGAGGCCCCTGTCAGGGGCAGGGCCATGCCGGCTCCCGACACGGTGACCACGAGTGAAGCCCGGTGGATGGTGCTCGGCTGGTACCTGCGGTGTCGACCCCGTACACCCATGGGAGCCCCCCTGGAAGACATCAGGAGTCGCACAACCTAACGTCGGATTCAGAACCTTGACAAGGGCGCAACAGGGCGCACTCAAGGAGAAGTTGACACTCCGTCGTCACGTCCTTGATCCATCGGGCGCGGGATCGCGGTAGCGTCGGCACGGACCGCACATCGACGCACGCAGGAGCGCACGCATGAGCAGCACAGCCCAGATCGGCGTCACCGGGCTCGCAGTGATGGGCAGCAACCTGGCCCGGAACTTCGCCCGCAACGGGTTCACCGTCGCCGTCCACAACCGCACCGCCGCCAAGACGCACGCGCTGGTGGCGGAGCACGGTGACGAGGGGACGTTCGTGGCGGCCGAGTCCGCCAAGGAGTTCGTGGACGCGCTGGAGCGTCCGCGCAGGCTGATCATCATGGTGAAGGCAGGCGCGCCCACCGATGCCGTGATCGACGAGTTCGCCGCACTGCTGGAGCCGGGCGACGTCATCATCGACGGCGGCAACGCCCATTTCGAGGACACCCGGCGCCGGGAGCGGGCGCTGCGCGAGCGGGGCATCCACTTCGTCGGCGTCGGCATCTCCGGCGGTGAGGAGGGCGCGCTGCTGGGCCCGAGCATCATGCCGGGCGGCTCGGCGGAGTCCTACGCGTCACTGGGACCGCTGCTGGAGAAGATCGCGGCCAAGGCCGCCGACGGCACCCCGTGCACCTCGCACGTCGGCCCGGACGGCGCCGGCCACTTCGTGAAGATGGTGCACAACGGCATCGAGTACGCCGACATGCAGCTGATCGCCGAGGCGTACCACCTGCTGCGCGACGTCGCGGGCTACTCCCCCGCGCGGATCGCGGAGACCTTCCGCACCTGGAACCAGGGCCGTCTGGACTCGTACCTGATCGAGATCACCGCGGAGGTGCTGGCCCACACCGACGCCGCGACGGGCCGGCCGTTCGTGGACGTGGTGGCCGACGCCGCCGAGCAGAAGGGCACGGGCCGCTGGACCGTGCAGATCGCCCTGGACCTCGGGGTGCCGGTGTCCGGCATCGCCGAGGCGGTCTTCGCCCGCTCGGTCTCGGGCCACGCGGCGCTGCGGGCGGCCTCGGCGGAGCTGGCCGGTCCGCGGGCGACGCCGCTGTCGGGCGCCGAGGCCGACGCGTTCGCGGCGCAGGTGGAGCAAGCCCTCTACGCGTCCAAGATCGTCTCGTACACCCAGGGCTTCCACCAGATCCAGGCCGGCAGCGAGGAGTACGGCTGGGGCGTGGACCCGGGCGCCGTGGCCTCGCTGTGGCGGGGCGGCTGCATCATCCGGGCGGCGTTCCTGGACCGGATCAAGGCGGCTTACGACGCCCGGCCCGACCTGCCGAGCCTGCTGTCGGACGCCGGTTTCGCGGGCGAGATCGCGGCGGCCCAGGACGACTGGCGGGCCGTGCTGGTCGCGGCGGTGCGGCAGGGCATCCCGGTGCCGGCCTTCGCCGCGTCCCTGGCGTACTACGACGCGCTGCGTGCGGAGCGGCTGCCGGCGGCCCTGACCCAGGGCCAGCGGGACTTCTTCGGGGCGCACACCTACCGGCGCACCGACCGGGCGGGCTCGTTCCACACGCTGTGGAGCGGGGACCGTTCCGAGGTCGCCACGGACTGACCGCCCGAGCGGCGGATCGAGGGGGCCCGGGCCGGGCGAGCGGCCCGGGCCCCTGTCACACCGGTCGTGGCCGCTGCTACGGCCGGCTGAGCGGGCCCGGCTGCGGGATCGGGGCGGGGCCCGGCG
>NZ_RPRY01000275.1 GCF_003949795.1 Streptomyces sp. WAC06614 | reverse complement strand
ATGCCCGACATCTTCTCGACGGTCTTGACCGCGCAGGCGGCGCCGCCGATGGTGAACGACTCGTTGAACATCTGGCGGGCCCCGCCCGGGTTCGTCCTGCCGTTGGACATCTGGCACGGGGGCCGGGCTACTGCACCAGGGAGCCGGTGGAGCCCTTGTCGCCGGCGGAGTTCTCGGTGGCCGCGGGCGGGATGGGCTGGTCCTTGAGCAGGGCGTCCCAGACCAGCTGGGTCTCCTTGGTCAGGGGGGCGACCCGGTCCGGGTCGATCCGGTCGGCGCCCACCGGCAGCGTGATCATGTGCATGTTCGAGGAGTCGATCCCCTGGAGCCCCGCGGCGAAGCTCATGAGCGATTTCACGTCACCGAGCTTGCTGTCGGTGGTGATCGCCTTGGTGGAGGTGTCGGCGAGGTCGAGCAGGCGCTTGGGGTCGTCGAACACGCCGATCCCCTTCACCTGCTTGATCAGCGCCTTGATGAAGGCCTGCTGCACCTGTATTCGGCCGAGGTCGCTGCCGTCGCCGATGGTCTTGCGGGTGCGGACCAGGCCCAGGGCCTGCTCGCCGTCGAGCTTGTGGGTGCCGGCGGGCAGGTCGAGGTGGCTGCCGTAGTCCTTGATCGGCTTGGTGGTGGTGACCTGGACGCCGCCGAGCTTGTCGATGATCTTCTTGAAGCCCGTGAAGTCGACCTCGATGTAGTGGTCCATCCGGATGCCCGACATCTTCTCGACGGTCTTGACCGCGCAGGCGGCGCCGCCGATGGTGAACGACTCGTTGAACATCTGGCGGGCCCCGCCCGGGTTCGTCCTGCCGTTGGACATCTGGCACGGGGGCCGGGTGACCAGGGTGTCCCGGGGTATGGAGACGATGCTCGCCGCCTTGTGGCCCTCGTACAGGTGGACGATCATCGCGGTGTCCGAGCGGGCCGAGCCGCCGTCGTCCTGGCCGTACTCGGCATTGGCGCCTGCCCGGGAGTCCGAGCCGAGGACCAGGATGTCCATCGAGCCGTTGTCGATGTTCTGCGGCCGGTCCTTGCCGAGGGCGGCGTCGATGTCGACGCTCTTGATGTTGCCGTTGAACTTCACGTACAGGTACCCGAGGCCCGCCCCGCCCAGGACCACCACGCCGGCCGCCGTCCAGGCCACCACCCGCAGCGCCCTGCGCCGTGGCTTGCGACGCCGGCGACCGCCCGTCGCGTGGCGGCCGCGGTCCGTGCTGTCCTCGCTCATGGTCTCCTCAGTCCTGTCCATCGGCCGTACGGCCCTCGACGCCTCCCCGTTCGTCCGACAGCACAGACGGTGGAACCCGGTCAAAGGTTCCGGAGCGCGGCTGTGAGGTCCGCCGGCGCACCGCGAGGTCCGCCCGCACAAAGGCCCGCCCCCCGCCGCGGTGCGACGGGGGGCGGGCCCTGGGTGATCAGTCGTTGTTGACGGCCCCGGGGGTCGTCTTGGCGATCTGCATCAGGAACTCGGCGTTCGACTTCGTCTGCTTCATCTTGTCGAGCAGCAGCTCGATGGCCTGCTGCGAGTCGAGCGCGTGCAGCACCCGGCGCAGCTTCCAGACGATGTTGAGCTCCTCCTGGTTGAGGAGGATCTCTTCCTTGCGCGTACCGGACGGGTCGACGTCGACCGCCGGGAAGATGCGCTTGTCGGCGAGCTTCCGGTCGAGCTTGAGCTCCATGTTGCCGGTGCCCTTGAACTCCTCGAAGATCACCTCGTCCATGCGCGAGCCGGTCTCGACCAGCGCGGTGGCCAGGATGGTCAGCGAGCCGCCGTCCTCGATGTTGCGCGCGGCACCGAAGAAGCGCTTCGGCGGGTACAGCGCGGTCGAGTCGACACCACCGGACAGGATGCGGCCGGAGGCGGGCGCCGCGAGGTTGTACGCGCGGCCCAGACGGGTGATGGAGTCCAGCAGGACGACCACGTCGTGACCCAGCTCGACGAGGCGCTTGGCGCGCTCGATGGCCAGCTCGGCGACCGTGGTGTGGTCCTCGGCCGGGCGGTCGAAGGTCGAGGAGATGACCTCGCCCTTGACCGACCGCTGCATGTCGGTGACCTCTTCCGGACGCTCGTCGACGAGGACGACCATCAGGTGGCACTCGGGGTTGTTGTGCGTGATCGCGTTGGCGATCGCCTGCATGATCATGGTCTTGCCGGTCTTCGGCGGAGCCACGATCAGACCGCGCTGGCCCTTACCGATCGGCGAGACCAGGTCGATGATGCGGGTGGTGAGCACGCCCGGGTCGGTCTCCAGGCGGAGCCGGTCCTGCGGGTAGAGCGGGGTGAGCTTGTTGAACTCGGGGCGGCCACGGCCGGATTCGGGGGCCATGCCGTTGACCGAGTCCAGGCGCACCAGCGCGTTGAACTTCTCGCGGCGCTCGCCCTCCTTCGGCTGGCGCACGGCACCGGTGACGTGGTCGCCCTTGCGCAGGCCGTTCTTGCGGACCTGGGCGAGGGAGACGTAGACGTCGTTCGGGCCGGGCAGGTAGCCGGAGGTCCGGATGAACGCGTAGTTGTCGAGGATGTCGAGGATGCCCGCGACGGGGATCAGGACGTCGTCGTCGGCGACCTGCGGCTCGCCGGGGCCGAACTCGTCGCGGCCACGACGGCCACGGCGGTCGCGGTAGCGGCCGCGACGGCCACGACGGCCGCTCTCGTCGTCGAAGTCGTCCTGCGGACCGCTGTCGCCACGCTGCTGCTGGCCCTGGCCGCGGCCGCCGCCCTGCTGCTGGCGGTCCCGGTCCTGGCGGTCCTGGCGGCCCTGACGGTCGCCGCCCTGCTGGCCCTGGCCCTGCTGGCCGCCGGCCTGCTCCTCGCCCTTGCCCCGCTCGCGGCGGTCGCGCTGGCGGTCGCCGCGCTCGCGGCGGTCACGGCGGCTGCGGCCCTCGCCGGCCTCCGGCGCGGAGACGGCGGTGGCGGCCTCGGCCTTGGCCTCGGTCTGGGCGGCGGGCGCGGTCTCGGCCTTCGCCTCGGTCTTCGGCTCGGCGACGACCGTGGTGGCGGCGGCCGCGGAGGCGGACTCCGGGCTGCCGGAGGGCGCGGTGGCCCGACGGCGGCGGCGCTCGCCGGCCGGGGCGTCGTCACCGGCGGCCGGCTGGCCCGGGATCTCGATCTGCGCCGGGACGGCCGCCTTCTCGGCGGCGGGGGCCTCGGCGGTCTCGCCGGTACGGGCCTTGCTGGTGGCACGGCGCTTGGGCTTGGCCTCGGCACCGGCCGCGGTGTCCGCGGCCTTGGCGGCGCCGCCGGCGGCCTGCGCCTCCTTGATGACCTCGATCAGCTGGCTCTTGCGCATCCGCGCGGTGCCCCTGATACCGAGGCCCGACGCGACCTGCTGCAGCTCGGCGAGGACCATGCCCTCGAGGCCGGTGCCGGAGCGGCGTCGCTTGGGTGCGGCGGTGCCCGCAGCGGGGGCGCTGGTGTCGACGGTGGTGTCGGCAACGCCCATCAGATCGGTGGTGTCGCTCACGAAGGGTCCTTCCCTGGAGCGGACGTCGGCCTGTCTGGCTCGGCGACCGGTTGTGCTGTCCGACCTCGGTCCTAGGTGTGTGGACCGTGCCGGGGCGGTGGTCCGCCGGTGCGAAGTACGGCGGAGGGAGATACATGCATGGGTTTCGACGCGTTGCCCCCCAGCTGGAAGCGTGGGTATGTCACGCCGATTCCGGAGCGGGCTCGAAACTGCCTGGCAGCGATCAAAGCAGTTGGGGAGGCTCCCGGAAGAAAGGTGGTCCCTGATGGGGACACTGAGCACCGAGCCGTGGCGGCTTTCGATGCGTACTTGAGATTAACACTACCGGATCCAACAGACATTCCCCCTCTCACTCACCGGCAATCGCGCCCTTCCGCGCGGGAGGCCTGCCCGGCCGCCCGCCCCTTCGGCCGGCTTTCGTTCCTGCTGGTCCCCGGGACCGGGCCGCCTGGCGGCCCGTCCGGGCACCCGGCCCTAGCCGCCCGGGGTGCCGAGCGGAAGGACGCTCGCGCCCGCGGCGTCGAGAGCCAGCCGGTTGGCCGCCCACCCCTCGCCCGCGAGCTGCGCGACCTTGTCGGCCGCGTCGTGGTCGGCCAGCGCGAGGACCGTGGGGCCCGCGCCGGAGATGACCGCGGGCACACCGTCCGCCCGCAGTCGGTTCACGAGTGCCACGCTCTCGGGCATGGCCGGAGCACGGTACTCCTGGTGCAGCCGGTCCTCGGTGGCCGGCAGCAGGAGCTCGGGACGCCTGGTCAGGGCCTCCACCAGCAGGGCCGCCCGCCCGGCGTTGGCCGCGGCGTCCACGTGCGGGACGGTCCGCGGCAGCAGGCCCCGGGCGGTCTCGGTCAGGACCGGCTTCGACGGGACGAAGACCACCGGAACGATGGAATCCGAGGCGTCCATCCGGATCGCCCTGGCGCTGCCGCCGTCCATCCACGCCAGGGTGAAGCCGCCCAGCAGACAGGCGGCGACGTTGTCGGGGTGGCCCTCGATCTCGGTGGCCAGTTCGAGCAGCGCGGCGTCGTCGAGCCGGGCCTCGCCGCCTATGGTCACGGCGCGGGCGGCGACGATGCCCGCACAGATGGCGGCGGACGAGGAACCCAGGCCCCGGCCGTGCGGGATGCGGTTGGCGCAGACGACCTCCAGGCCGCGCGGCTGCCCGCCGAGCAGGTCGAAGGCGGTGCGCATGGCACGGACGAGGAGGTGGCTCTCGTCGCGCGGGAGGGTGTCGGCGCCCTCACCGGCGATGTCGATGGTCAGGCCGGAGTCGGCCACCCGGACGACGACGTCGTCGTAGAGCCCCAGGGCCAGGCCCAGGGCGTCGAAACCCGGGCCGAGATTGGCGCTGGTGGCGGGGACGCGCACCCGTACGGCGGCGGCGCGGAACGCTGGACCGGCCATCGCTCGATGACACTCCTTGTGACTGTGCGAGATCCTCGCGGGATGCCCGCGGGGAGATCTTTCGCTGCGAATGTACTGGAGAACGTACGACACCCGAAGGCCTACGCGGCAGCACCGCGTCGTGGGCGCGGTGGCGGATGTAAGTACAGCGTATCGAAGGAAGGTTCTGTCGCGACATAGGGCGCACGGGAGGCGCACGATGCGTGTCGCGGGGTGACGCGGGCCTTTTGTCGGCCTACGGCCCCGCTTGCCGGGTTCCGCTCGGCGGCGGAACCCGGCAGCGGGGGTGCGTCAGACCAGGCCGAGGCGCACGGCGGCGGCCTCGGCGTCCACCGGAACGGTGACCGGCTGCGGAGCGCCGGCGATCGCCCAGTCGGGGTCCTTCAGGCCGTTGCCGGTGACGGTGCACACGATCGTCTGGCCCGGGTCGACCTTGCCCTCCTCGGCGGCCTTGAGCAGACCGGCCACCGACGCGGCCGAGGCAGGCTCGACGAAGACGCCCTCCTGGGAGGCCAACAGGCGGTAGGCCGCCAGGATCTGGCGGTCCGTCACCTCGTCGATGAAGCCGCCCGACTCGTCCCGGGCCGCGAGCGCGTGGTCCCACGAGGCCGGGTTGCCGATGCGGATGGCGGTCGCGATGGTGTGCGGCTCCTTGACCGGCTCGCCGCGCACGATGGGCGCGGAGCCGGAGGCCTGGAAGCCCCAGACGCGCGGGGTGCGGGAGGCCAGGCCGTCGGCCCGGTACTCCTTGAACCCCTTCCAGTACGCGGTGATGTTGCCCGCGTTGCCGACGGGGAGCACATGGATGTCGGGGGCGTCGCCGAGCGCGTCCACGATCTCGAACGCGGCCGTCTTCTGGCCCTCGATGCGTACCGGGTTGACCGAATTGACCAGCGCCACCGGGTAGTTGTCGGACAGCCGGCGGGCGAGGGTCAGGCAGTCGTCGAAGTTGCCGTCGACCTGGAGGATCTTGGCGCCGTGGACGAGGGCCTGGCCCATCTTGCCGAGGGCGATCTTGCCCTGCGGGACCAGCACGGCGGAGACCATGCCGGCGCGCACCGCGTACGCCGCCGCGGAGGCGGAGGTGTTGCCGGTGGAGGCGCAGATCACCGCCTTGGCACCCTCCTCCTTGGCCCTGGTGATCGCCATGGTCATGCCGCGGTCCTTGAAGGACCCGGTGGGGTTCGCGCCCTCGACCTTGAGGTGCACCTCGCAGCCCGTGCGCTCGGAGAGGACCTGCGCGGGGACGAGCGGGGTGCCACCCTCACGGAGCGTGACCACCGGCGTCGTGTCCGTGACCGGCAGCCGGTCGCGGTACTCCTCGATGATGCCGCGCCACTGGTGGGTGCGATTGCTGCTCATGGGTCCTTACTCCCCTTCAACACGCATGATGCTGGCGACACCGGCGACGGTGTCGAGCTTCCGCAGCGCCTCGACGGTCCCGGAGAGGGCGGCGTCGGGGGCCCGGTGGGTGACGACGACGAGGCTGGCCTCGCCGTCCTTTCCCTGCTGCCGGACGGTGTCGATGGACACACCGTGCTCGGCGAACACCGTCGCCACCTGCGCGAGGACACCCGGCTTGTCCGCCACATCGAGGCTGATGTGGTAGCGGGTGACGACCTCGCCCATGGGGCTGACCGGCAGCTGGGTGTACGCCGACTCGCCGGGCCCCGTTGCCCGGTCGAGCTTGTTGCGGCAGACGGCGACCAGGTCGCCGAGCACGGCCGAGGCGGTCGGCGAACCGCCCGCGCCCGGGCCGTAGAACATGAGCCGCCCGGCGGCCTCCGCCTCGACGAAGACCGCGTTGTAGGCCTCGCGCACGGAGGCCAGCGGGTGGCTGAGCGGGATCATCGCCGGGTGCACACGGGCGGTGACGGACCCGCCGTCGGCGGCCCGCTCGCAGATCGCGAGCAGCTTGATGGTGCAGCCCATCCGCTTGGCGGAGGCGAAGTCGGCGGCGCTGACCTCGGTCATCCCCTCGCGGTGGACGTCGTCCAGCCGGACCCGGGTGTGGAAGGCGATGCCCGCCAGGATCGCGGCCTTGGCGGCCGCGTCGTAGCCCTCGACGTCGGCGGTCGGGTCGGCCTCGGCGTAGCCCAGGGCGGTGGCCTCGTCGAGGGCCTCCTGGTAGCCGGCGCCGGTGGAGTCCATCTTGTCGAGGATGAAGTTGGTCGTGCCGTTGACGATGCCCATGACCCGGTTGATCTTGTCGCCGGCGAGGGACTCGCGCAGCGGGCGGATCAGCGGGATGGCGCCGGCGACGGCGGCCTCGTAGTAGAGGTCCAGCCCGGCGGCCTCGGCGGCGGCGTGCAGGGCGGCGCCGTCCTGCGCGAGCAGCGCCTTGTTGGCGGAGACCACCGAGATGCCCTGCTCGAAGGCGGTGGTGATCAGCCCGCGGGCGGGCTCGATGCCGCCGATGACCTCGATCGCGACGTCGATGTCACCACGTTTGAGCAGCGCGGTCGCGTCGGTGGTGATCAGCGCGGGGTCGATGCCCTCGCGCACCTTGGAGGGGCGGCGCACGGCGACGCCGGCCAGCTCGACGGGCGCGCCGATCCTGGCCGTCAGATCGTCGGCGTGCGTCGTCATGATGCGCGCCACCTCTGAGCCGACCACACCACAGCCCAGCAGCGCCACCTTCAGCGGACGCGTACGCATCATCTCGACCTACGCCTTTCGATCAGCTCGATCATCCGAGTCGCCCCGGTCCGCGGAATTGCGGCCGGGTGTGAACCAGTCTCACGCAATGGACTGGACTTTCCATCTTCCGTCCATGGACTGAGACATCTATTTCATCATCCGAGGTCGAGTCGCAGGAGATCTTCCTCCGTCTCGCGCCGGACGATCACCCGCGCCGCCCCGTCGCGTACGGCGACCACCGGCGGGCGCAGGGCGTGGTTGTAGTTGCTGGCCATGGAGCGGCAGTACGCGCCCGTGGCGGGGACCGCGATCAGGTCGCCGGGGGCGAGGTCGGCCGGCAGGAACGCGTCCCGCACGACGATGTCACCGCTCTCGCAGTGCTTGCCGACGACCCGGCAGAGCACCGGCTCGGCGGTCGAGGCGCGCGAGACCAGGGCGACCGAGTACTCGGCGTCGTAGAGGGCGGTGCGGATGTTGTCGCTCATGCCGCCGTCCACGCTGACGTAGGTCCGCAGGCCCGCGAGCGGCTTGATGGTGCCGACCTCGTAGAGGGTGAAGGCGGTCGGCCCGACGATGGCCCGGCCGGGCTCGACGGAGATCCGGGGCGTGGTCAGGCCCGCGCTCTCGCACTCGCGCGCGACGATCTCGGTGAGCGCCTTGGCGATCTCGTGCGGATCGCGCGGATCGTCGTCGGAGGTGTACGCGATGCCGAGGCCACCGCCGAGGTCGATCTCGGGCAGCTCGACCCCGTGCTCGTCGCGCACGTCGGCCAGCAGTCGCACCACGCGCTTGGCGGAGACCTCGAAGCCGGCCATGTCGAAGATCTGCGAGCCGATGTGCGAATGAATGCCGATGAGCTCGAGGCTGTCGTGCCCGAGGGCCCGCCGCACGGCCTCGGCGGCGACGCCGTCTGCGACGGCGATCCCGAACTTCTGGTCCTCGTGCGCGGTGGCGATGAACTCGTGCGTGTGCGCCTCGACGCCGACGGTGACCCGGATCTGCACCCGCTGGCGCACCCCGAGCTCGGCGGCGACGTGCGCGACCCGGGCGATCTCCTCGAAGGAGTCGAGCACGATCCGCCCGACCCCGGCCTCGACGGCCCGGCGGATCTCGGCGAGGGACTTGTTGTTGCCGTGGAAGGCGATGCGCGAGGCCGGCATCTCGGCGGCCAGCGCCGTGGCCAGCTCCCCGCCGGAGCAGACGTCGAGGTTCAGCCCCTCGTCCCGCAGCCACCGCACGACGGCCTTGGACAGGAACGCCTTGCCGGCGTAGAACACGTCGGCGTCCGGCCCGAACGCGTGCGCCCAGGCCCGGCAGCGGGCCCGGAAGTCCTCCTCGTCGAGGAAGTAGGCCGGCGTCCCGAACTCCTCGGCCAGCCGCGTCACTTCCATCCCGCCGACCCGTACGACACCGTCGTCGCCCCGGTGCACGGTCTTGGCCCACACCTTCTCGTCGAGGCGGTTGAGGTCGGCCGGCGGCGGGGAGTAGTGGCCCTCGGGCAGGTCGGCTGCGTGACGGGGACCGGCGGGGTGTGCGGAACGACTCATGTCTCTTCAGATCTCTCTTACGCGATTCAGAGGTACTCGGGAGCGCCGATACCGAGCAGGGCCAGGCCGCCGGCCAGCACCGCCCCGGCGGCTTCGGCAAGAGCCAGCCGGGCACGGTGGGCGGCCGAGGGTTTCTCGTCGCCGAGCGGAAGCACGTGGTGCTGGAAGTCGAGCAACGCATCGGCCACCACGACCAACTGCCGAGCGAGCCGCTCGGGCGCCCGGTGGTGCGCGGCGGCGTCGAGCACGAGGGGGTGGTCGGCGAGGGCGCGCAGGAGGGCGGCTTCGGGG
>NZ_RPRY01000274.1 GCF_003949795.1 Streptomyces sp. WAC06614 | reverse complement strand
CAGGCCCGACCCGACCGGCACGGCACGCGAGTGCGTGCGTGCCTGCGGCACCGCCCGTCCCTCTAGTCCCGGTGGCGGCGCCACGGGCGGTCACCAGGTCGCAGCAGCGTCTCAGGCGGCCGGCCGCTCGCCCGACGGTGCCCGGCTGTGGAAGCGCCGACGAACACCAGCGTCAGGAAGCCCACCACCCCCAGCGGCCAGGCAACGAACCAGCCCCCGATGAGCAGCAGTAGTCCGACCGCCACCACACCTCTGAGCCAGTCCGGCCCCTCCGCCCCCGCCATCGCCGCCCTCCCGTCGGTCACTTCCCCCACGGTACGTCGGGGTGCATGGCCTCCGTGGCACTCTGGCCCACTTCAGCCTGGGCAATGGAATTGCGGGACAGCCGCGGGACGGCACGCACCGGCTGCGGCGGCGGCTCGCGCAGCAGCCGGCCGGCGTCCGTAGGCAGCCACCGGATCACGGAGACGCCGCTGTTCCGCTGCACCCCCCGCGCCGGGTGAGTCCCTCACCGGCCAGTGCCGCCGGGGGCCTACTCGTCCGCGGGCTCCAGGACGAAGACCGGGATCACCCGGTCCGTCTTCTCCTGGTACTCGGCGTACGGCGGGAACGCGGCGACCGCGCGCTTCCACCATTCGGCCTTCTCGTCGCCGGTGACCTCACGGGCCGTCATGTCCTGCCGTACGGGGCCGTCCTGGAGTTCCACGTGGGGGTCGGACTTGACGTTGAAGTACCAGACCGGGTGGCGGGGGAAGCCGCCCTTCGAGGCCACGGCCGCGTAGCGGCCCTCGTGCTCCACGCGCATCAGCGGGGTCTTGCGGATCTTGCCGCTCTTCGCCCCGCGCGTCGTGAGGATGACGACGGGCAGGCCCGTGTCCCGGAGCGTCAATCCCTCGGTGCCGCCCGAACTCTCGTACAGCTCCACCTGATCGCGGACCCACTGCGTCGGACTCGGCTCGTACTCGCCCTCAAGAGGCATCGCATGCACCCCATCGTCACGTCGTCATGTTGATGTTCGTGTTCATCAGGTGGTTCGTCTTGCTCGTCCTGCTCGTCATGCTCGTGGCGCTTCACGCCACCACGAAACGGCGAGCATATCGGGTGTCGGTGTGCCGGGGGGTGGGCCGACGCACCGTCAGAGGGTCCGCCAGGGTTGCCTCCGCCGCGCCCGCCCGCTCCCGTACGGGGGGACGCGTACGGGAGCAGGAGCAGGGACGGGGAGCGTGAGCGGAGTGGCTAACCGACGGGCTGGGCCTGCTGCGTCTGCTGGGCCTGCTGGACGGCGGACAGGTGGGACTGGACGCCCATGGCCATGGTCGGGACGTGTTCCCGCATCAGGCGCTGGAAGATCGGGCCCGTCGGGAAGCGGTGGTCGACCTGGAACTCCCCGGCCAGGGAGAACCAGGTGACCGGCACCGCCCCGGCCGCCACCATGCGCTGGACGGCGACGGCATGGGTCTCCGCGGTCAGGCTGGCCGAGGCGTCGACGACCAGGTACACCTCGTAGCCCTCGCGCAGCGCGCCGAGCACGGTCTGGAGCACGCACCCTTCGGTGGACACCCCGGCGATCGCCAGCTTCTGGCGCCCCGTCTGGCGCACGGCGCGGGCGAACTCCTCGTCCAGGAAGCCGTTGAAGTTGCCCGCGCGCTCGATCACCGGGTGGTCGCCGATGACTTCCCGCAGCTGGGGGTAGAGCGGTCCGGACGGCTTGCCGGGAAGGCCGTTGGTCACCACCAGGCCCGTGCCGTACCACAGCGCCGTCTTGGCCAGGCCGACGACGTTGTTGATGTGCTGCGCGGTGTCGTGCGAGCGCAGCACATTGGCGAAACCGACGGCGTGGTCCACCAGTACGACCGTGGTGTTGTCGGGGGTCAGCGGCTCAAGGTTCACGACGGCCTCCAGGCACTAATGAACATCTGGTCATTAGCGACCCTAGCACCGCTTCCGACCAGGCGTACGCTGAGCCGGTGAACACCGACCCCCCACCGAAGAAGCGCCGCCGCGACCCCGAGGCCAGCCAGGCCGCCATCCTGGCGGCGGCCCGCGCCGCATTCGCCGAGCGCGGCTACGCCCGTGCGACCATCCGGGAGATCGCCCAGCGCGCCGGTGTCACCCACGGCCTGGTCATGCGGCACTTCCCGTCCAAGGAACAGCTGTTCATCGCGGCGATGCCCGGCGCCCCCGACCTGGTCGACCTCGTGCCGGGCACCCCGGAGACCCTCCCCCACCGCATCGCCCGGGCCTACGTCGACCGGATGGAACGGGCCGACGGCAACGACCCGTTCATCGCGCTCATCCGCAGCGCCGCCTCCGACGAGCAGGCGGCCACCAAGCTCTACGTGGCGATGCGCGCGCGCAGCACGGAGGCCTACCGGCAGGTCGTCACCGGACCCGACGCCGACGTCCGCATCGATCTGCTGGGTGCCCATCTCATCGGCGTCACCTTCAGCCGGTACATCGTCAAGTCCGGCACCCTGGCCGACATGCCCCCCGGGGCCCTCGTCGACCACCTGACCCGGACCCTGCGCGGCATCCTGGCGATCGGGGCCTGACCTCCGCGTAGTCCTGCGCGCCCCGCACCCGGCGGGCTACGGTGAGGGCGGATCGTCCTGGCTTCGGGAGGGGAGCATCGGGGATGCTGGAGCAGGAGTTGGTCGCGTTGGCCGCTGCGGGTGGCGCGGCCGTGGTGCAGGCCGCGGGGACGGACGCGTGGGGCGGGGTGCGGCGCGCGTTCGCCCGCTGGTTCGGACGCGGCGACGAGCGGCGCGAGGAACGCGCGCTGGAGCGGCTGGACACGACGGCGGCGGAGCTCGAAGGCGCCGGGCACGACGACACGCGTCGTGACCAGGCCGTGGTGTGGCGGACGCTCATCGCCGCCCGGCTGGAGGATCTGCCGGGGGACGAGCGGGCCGTTGCCGCCGCCGAGCTGGCCGCCCTGCTGAACGGGGCGTACGCACCGCACGACGGGCCGGCGGCGGGGGCGGGCGGAGTCGCCGTTCAGGCCCAGGACTTCGGGGGTGTCCAGGCGAGCGGCGGCTCGATAGCCGCCCTCACGATCAACGGGGGTGCCGCCATCAACCCCCCTCCGGTGCCGGATCCGTCCCGGGGCTGAGCGGACCGGCGAACCAGAGCCCCCAGGGCCCACCACCGGTCGGCGGGACCGGAGCGGGGCGGCAGGAGTGGGCCGGCCGCTCGGTCCGGGCGGAGCACCACAGCATCTCCGTCGGTTCCGTGGGCGACGGGGCGCAGTTCACGTTTCACGGCGTGGCACCGGTGTGGGACCCCGGCCCCGACCCGGTCGGGGCCCGTTCGGTCCGCATGTCCGCCTGGCCGCAGCCGGCCGAGGCGGCCGTTCCGCTGGCCCTTCCCCACCGCAAGGTGTCCGCCGACCGGCTCCGGGGCCGTGAACGGCTCGTGACCGAGCTGACCACAGCGATGTCCCGGCGCGGCCGGCCCGGCAGCGGCGACACCGGCCCCGCCCCGCCCGGGGTCTGGGTGCTGACCGGCATGGGCGGCTGCGGCAAGACCACGGTCGCCCTGGAGGTGGCGCACCGCCTCGCGGACGCCTCGACGCAGGTGTGGTGGGTACCGGAGGCCTCGGAGGCCGGGGAGGGCTCGCTGTACTCGGCCCTGCGGTCCGTGGCGTTCGCCGCCGGCGCCGAGCCGGCCGACTTCGTCGGGGCGCACCCGGCGCAGGTGTTGTGGGACCACCTGGACTCCCTTTCCGCCCCGTGGCTGCTGGTCCTGGACAACATCGACGACCCCGCCGCCCTGGCCGTCCGGCCGACGCCCACGCCCCGCGGCACCGGATGGCTGCGCAAGCCCGCCCACACCTGGGGAACGGTGCTGATCACGAGTCGGGAGTCGCGTGGCGCACGCTGGGGCGACTGGGTGCGCCTGGTCGGTGTCGACGTGCTGTCCGCCGAGGACGGTGCGCGGGTGCTGTGCGATCTGGCGCCAGGAGCCGGCACCACGCCGGAGGCCAGGGAGCTGGAGGCGCGGAAGCTGGCCGTGCACCTCGGGGGGCTTCCGCTCGCCCTCGACCTCGCCGGTTCGTACCTGGCCCGGGCGCTGGACAGCGCCCTGCCGTCACCGTCGGTGCCCGACACCTTCGTCGGCTACCGGCGCAGCCTCGACGCGCGCCTGAGCGACATGGCGTCCGATCCGGACCTGGACCTCGAACCGCACGAGCGGGCCCGGCGGGCACTCGTCAGCACCTGGGAACTGTCCGTGGACCTGCTGCACCGTCAGGGTATCGACCTGGCACGGCCGTTGCTGAGGTTGCTCTGTGCCTTCGGGCCGGCCCCCTTGCCCTACCTGGACCTCCTGGACTCCGAGATCCTCTCCCAGAGCCCGCTGTTCGACGCCCCGGACCACTCCCGGCTGCTCGCGGCGCTGAACGGCCTGGCCGGGCTGAAACTGGTCACCGTCGAGGTGACCCGGGACGCCACCGGCACCGCGGGCGGCGCCGCGCGGCGACGGCTCACCATCCACCCCATGGTCCGCGCCGCCGGTCGGGCCCATCCCGATTTCACCGAGCTGACTCCGCACATGCTGGGGCTGGTCACCGCGCTGCTGTTGCGCGTCACCGCTCCCCTGCGGTCGGCCAGTCCTGCGGACTGGCCCCGGTGGCAGGCGCTGGCACCGCACTGCGGCGCCGGCCTCCCCCTGTTGTCGGCCTGCGTGGACCGGCCGGACGTGACCCTGCATCCCGACCTGGTGACCGCGGCGACCGAGCCGTCGACGGGCGCCGCGCAGTACCTCGACCAGGTGGGCCTTTACGGCGAGGCGATCGCGGAGCTCGACGTCGTCTGCGCGCTCAGGGAGCGGCTCCTCGGCCCCGGCTCCCCCGCCACCATCGCCGCACGACTGCACCTGGCCTGGGCGCTGCGCGACAACGGGGACCTCACCCTGGCGGACCGGTCGTACCAGGAACTGGCACGGGCCGCCGCGGGCTCTCTCCCGGCCGACCATCCGTACCTGCAGTCGGTCCGCACCGGCCGGGCCCGTGTCCTGCGCGAGCTGGGCAGGTACGAGCAGGCGGAGGAGGAGCTGAACGAGGCCCTCGCCATGCGCCGCCGGACCCCGCAGGGCGGCCGGCTCGGCATTCTGCGGGTCCGGCACGACCTCGCGGGGCTCGCCAACCTGCGCGGCCGGTACGAAGAGGCCGTCGTCGAACTGCGGGACGTCGTCCGAGGGGCCCGGGCGCTGGGTGCGGAGGGCGAACTCGACGTACCGGCCATGGAGATCAGCCTCGCCCGTGCGCTGCGCGACGCGGGCCGTGCCGAGGAGGCGGCGGACGCCGCCGAGCGGGCGCTCCAGGAGTACCTCCGCGTGCTGGCGCCCGACCACCCCGATGTGCTGCTCGCCCGCCACGAGCGCGCCCGCCTCCTGCGGGACCACGAGGCCGAGCCCGAGCTGTTGGAGCGGGCGAGGGACGAGTTCACCGACATCTGGCGGACCACCGAGCGCCGGCTGGGACCCGAGCACCCCGACGTCCTCGCCGCCCGGCACGAACTCGCCACCGTCTGGGACCTGCTCGGCCGCCCGGACCTGGCCGCCGAGCACTTCCGCGAGGTCCTGGCGGCAGCGGAGCGACGGCTCGGCAAGGACCATCCCCATGTCGCCGTCTGCGCACGCAACCTGGCCGCGGTGCTCGCCTCCGCATCGACCGAGCCGCCCGGGACCCCACCCTCGCCGGCACCCGGACCGCGGCAGGACGGACCTTCCCCCGTGTCCGGGCAGTCCCGGCCGTCCCCCGGAGGCATCACCATGGACCACGCACCCGGCCCCGGGGAGCAGCCCCCGACCGCCGCCGCCTTACCGACCACGGCGCTCGCCCTCGTGGAGGCCCTCTCCCCGGAGCAGGACGGCGCCTCGGCGGCCCCCGGCGCGGGCGGCACCACGGCCCGGGCCCTGTCCCGGTTCGTGCATCCCACGCACAGCCGCGGCGGGGGCAACCCCATGGGGGGCGGTTTCTCGGCGGGCGGCCCGGCACCCCGGTGGTCCCGGCCCCCGGAGCCCTACGGATCTCCGCACCGCACCTATCGCCCCGCCGAGGAATCCACCAGGGAACGTGTCCCCTCGCCCGACTTCCCCGGTGACGCCGACCTGCGCATGCTGGCGACGGGCGAGGAGGACCGTCTGCTGGTCGGACAGCTCGTGTCCCAGGCGCGCGCCACGCGCGTGGCCGCCCTGGCGGAACTCCTGCGTCTCGCGGACCGGGGGCCCCGCCGAAGCCGGAAGGTCGGGACCCCGACGGTCGGGCGGCTGCGGGACCTGCTGCTGGAGGCCGGCCGGGCCGACCCCGAGGCCGTCACCGCCGTGCTGCTCCATCCGTCCGTGGGCCGCTGGCTGAGCCGGGCCCTGCGCACGCTGTACGCCGCGCCCTGGAGCTCGTACGGCGCCGGTCCGGGCCGGCCGCCCGGCCCGGACCCCGCCGACCTGCCCCACCTGCAGGCCGTAGCGGCCGCGGCGGCGGTGCGGGCCCGGCTCACGTTCAGCCTCCCGCTGCCGGTCCGCGACGGATTCGTCTCGCTGCCCACGCTCGGCAGCGTCGACCTGCGTACGGCCGACAGCGCCGGGGCGACCATCGTGGCGTCGGCGCACACGGTCGAGGTCCGGTGCGGGACCACCACGGTCCGACTCCCTCGACCCGACGCGCTCACGGGGGCACCCGAACCGTCCTCCGCACCCCCGTCCGTAGCCGTTCCCGTACCCCCGGTGCCGTCCGGGGCTTCGCGGTGGATGCCCGCGCAGCGCGTGCGTACGCCGGCCGGGAACGGTGCCTTCGACCTCGTCCTGGACGACACGGATCCCTACCGGGGGATCGACGGACCGGCCGCCCCGTCCCCCCTGGGTCGGCAGGAAGCCGTCCACTGGCGGCGGACGACCACCGAAGCGGTGACGCTGCTGGCCGAGACCGTGCCGCGGCAGGCGGAGGCGATGGCATCGGTGCTCACCGCCCTGACGCCCCTGCCCGCGGCACCCGGCGGGGTGATGACCTCCGTCTCGGGCGGCGACGCGTTCGGCGGGGCCGTCCTCAGCAGTCCGCCCGATGCCGTGGAGCTGGCCGCGACGCTGGTCCACGAGTTCCGGCACATGAAGCTGAACGCCGTTCTGGACTCGGTCGAGTTGCACGTCGAGGAGGCGGGAGCGGCGGACGGGCCGCTCTTCTACGCGCCGTGGCGCGACGATCCGCGTCCGCTGCCCGGCCTCTTCCACGGCGTGTTCGCCTTCTTCGGCGTGGTCGACTTCTGGCGGCGGCTCGCCCGCCGCGCGGAAGGGGAGCTGCTCCGGCGGTGCCAGTTCCAGCTGACCTACTGGCGACAACAGACCCTCGACGCCTACGCCGTTCTCTGTGCCTCTCCCCATCTCACCGCGCGCGGACAGGAGTTCACTCGCACGATGCGGGTGACGGCGGACGCGTGGAGCGACCACACGGTCGTCCCCGGGGCGCTGACGGAAGCGGCCCTGGACGCCGTGCGGGCCCACCGGGTGCGCTGGCGCGTGCACCATCTGCACCCGGCCGCCGACGTCGTCGGCGAACTCACCGAGGCCTGGCTCGCCGGCGCGCCGTGCCCGCGCCTGCTCGTGGACGGGCGTGCCGGCGGTGTGGTGCGACCGGACCCCCGGGTCCCCTCGCTGGGCGACCTCACGGCGCTGCTGTGCCGGGCCGTGACCGCTCCGTCGCTCCGTGGCTCGGGCGGCGGCGTTCCGCCCTGGCCGCTGCCCGGGGAGCCCTGGTCGCGGCTGCTCCTGACGCTGCGCGGCGCGGACGCCCTGCCGGGCTGAGCGGACGGGGACCGGGCGGCGGCCGTTCGGTCGCTCACGCACTGCCCGGAAGTCGTCAGGGCCGTCCACACCCGCGCGAGCACGCGCGCGGGCACTGCCCCCGACCCCGTCGCACTCGCCGCGTGGATCGTCACCCCGACCGGCGCGGGCGGCCCTGCCGGGCTGCCGTTCATGGGCCTGGAGCGGTGAGCCGCGTGGGGCCACCGGTGCCGCGCGGGTGGCTTCCCGCCTTCCCCAGGGGCCCGGCCCGGCCTACGGGTGGTCGGCGGGGGTGAGGAGGTGGGGGCCGTTGTTGCGGACGCTGTTGACGGCGGTGGAGACCGCGGTTGCGGTCAGGTGGCCGTCGGCGGGGGTGTGCAGGAGGCCGCGGAGGGCGTCGGGGTCCTGGTGGTCGGGGTCGAGCCAGGTGGCGAAGTCGTCCTCGTGGAGGGCGAGGGGCATGCGCGGGTGGATGCGGCCGGCGGCGTCTGTGGCCTCGGTGGTGATGATGGTGACCGTCGTCAGCCATGCGGTGGGCGCCTGACGGGCGTCGTCGCCCTCCTGCGGCTGGGGGTGCGGGGCGTGCGGGTCGCGCCAGAATTCGTACAGGCCGGCCATCGCCATCACGCTCCCGTCCTCGGGGCGCAGGAAGTACGGCTGCTTGTACGCCTTGGCCGTCGCGGTGGCCGGCACCGGGACCCATTCGTAGAAGCCGTCCGCCGGGAGCAGGCACCGGCGGCGGGTGAACGCCTTGCGGTAGGCGGGTTTGGCGTGGACGGTCTCCATCCGGGCGTTGATCATCCGCGATCCGACGGACGGGTCCTTGGCCCAGGACGGCACCAGACCCCACCGCACGGGCCGCAGCCGGCGCACCAGCTCACCCGTGCCGGTGTCGAGGCGTTCGAGGACCGCCCACACGTCGTCCGTCGGCGCGATGTTCCACGACGGCTCCAGCACTCCGTGCGAGGCGTCCAGCTGGGCGTCGAACAGGCCCGCGAGGTCCTCGGGGGCACGGGAGGAGGCGTAGCGACCGCACATGTCTCCACTGTCCCACCCGGTGCCGCCCGGCGGGACGCAGGCGGCCCAGGGGGGAGGGCCGGCGTGGGCGTCAGCCTTGGATCATGTGGGCACGGACGGGCTCGGCCGGACCAGGCCGAGCGTGGTGGTCCCGTCCGGGCGGACCTCCGCCCGGAACGCGATGTCCTCCGGCCCGGCTCGGGCCAGCGCCTGCTGTACGCCCGCCACCGCGGCCCGGGTCGAGGGCGAAGCACGTCCCCGCAGGGGCAGGCTCCCGCCGTGCCGGCTGATGCGTCCGGCCAGGCAGGCGGTCCCCGCGGCGTTGCGGGCCGTGGGGCTGGACAGCAGGAGGTTCAGGACGGGCGCCCAGGTCGTGAAGTCGTCGAGCGGGGAGGTGGGGTCTTCGGTGGCGGTCATCGGGCGCTCGGTCGGTTCCAGGTGGGGCGGCGCAGGTGGTGGGTGGCGGCCGCGGTGGGAGCGATCGCCCGAGCCGCACGCTGTTCCGGTTCGCGCGACCGCTCAAGACGGGCCCCGGTGTCCTCCGGCCGAGGGGTGATGCTCGGCCGCGTGGCTCAAGGGGGCTGCGGTGGGG
>NZ_RPRY01000273.1 GCF_003949795.1 Streptomyces sp. WAC06614 | reverse complement strand
GCCTGCGACTGCCACCACCAGCACGCCCCGGCCCCGGCCCCGCCCCGCGTACAGCGGCCCGGCGGCCTCCAGCTCACCCCGGCCGGCCTCGTCACGGTCGTCGCCGGTGGCGCGGGCCTGGTCCTCGTCGTCGGCGCGGTCCTGGTCTCGATGCTGCTGGCCGTCGCCGTCACCGGCGCCTCGGTCGCCGTCTGCGCCGTCGTCCTGCGCTCCCTGCTGCACCAGTCCCGCACCCGCTGAAAGGAGTTCCTGACATGGGCATCTTCCGCCGCGCCACGAGCGCGTCTGCCCCGGCCGACCCGGCGATGGCCGAACTCGGGCGCGAGTACGCCAACGCCCGCCGCCACGGCGACCGCAAGACGATGAACAAGATCAAGCGACAGATCAACGGCAGCGACGGGGACCTGTCCTCGTTCGCCGAGGGCGCCCGCGCCTACGACGCGATCCCGCCCGCCTACTCCAAGCCCCGGCGCAACCGCCGCCGCTGAGCCGGCCCCGGGACGGCCATGCCACCAAGCTTCGACCGTCCCGGCGCCGTGCTCCTGCCCGAACCCAACGATCCGGAAGGAAGCACCATCATGGCCCAGCACACCCCTGCCCCGCGGCAGATCTGCCCGAACTGCGACGGCCACGCCTCCGTCGCCGTCACCCTCGGCGGCCGCAACAGCGCCGGCCACCTGCGCACCGTCACCGCCCACTGCCCGGCCTGCCACGGCACCGGCGCCCACCGGCCCCTCGCCACCGCGAAGGAGGTGCAGGTCTGATGGGCATCTTCCGCCGCAACCCTCCCACCAGCGACGACGACCGCTTCAAGGACAACGTGGAGCAGATCATCGCGGACGCCAGCGCCGACAGCGCGTTCAAGCACCGCGTCCACTACGCGCACGAGGACTACGACGCCTCCCGCGGTGAGGTCGGCAAAAAGCCCAGCGGCTCGCACTCCGGACCGTCGTGCGACGACGCCAACACCCCCCGAAGGGGGCGACGCTGGTGACCCACCCCGCGACCCTCGCGGACCTGGACCCGGCCACCTTGGGCGACCTGCTCAAGGTGGCCGGGGCCCCGGGTTTCGACCGCTGGCGGGACCAGGTCCACCGCACCGGCGGCTGCTCCGACCCGATCCACCTCACCGGATGGTCCCTCACCCAGGACAAGACCACCGGCGCCACCCTGCACCGCTACTCCACCACCGACGAGCCCGGCGCCCGTCTCCGCATCGCCTGCGGCAACCGCCGTGCCTCCCGCTGCCCGTCCTGTGCCTGGACCTACGCGGGCGACACCTTCCACCTCATCCGCGCCGGCCTCGCAGGCGACGACCGCCGCGACATCCCCGCCACCGTCCGCGACCACCCCCGCGTCTTCGCGACCCTCACCGCCCCCTCCTTCGGCCCCGTCCACAACCGCCCCGACACCGGCACCTGCCGCTGCGGCACCCCGCACACGCCCGGCGAGGACGTCCTCGGCACGGCCCTCGACCCGACCACCTACGACTACGCGGGCGCGGTCCTGTTCAACAACCACGCCGGTCAGCTCTGGTCCCGCTTCACCACCCGCCTGCGCCGCGAGATCGCCGCCCGCGCCGGCCTCACCCAACGCGAACTCAAAGAGTCCTGCCGGGTCTCCTTCGGCAAGGTCGCCGAGTTCCAGAAGCGCGGGGCCATCCACTTCCACGCCGTCATCCGCCTCGACGGCCCTGCAGGACCTCTCAGCCCGCCGCCCCACTGGGCCAGCACCCGGCTCCTCACCGAAGCGATCCGGGCCGCCGCCCGCCACCCCTACACCTCCCTCACCGTCCCGGCCGCCGCCGACCAACCCGCCCGCGCCCTCCGGTGGGGCACCCAGCTCGACATCCGCCCCATCAAGGCCTTCGGCGACGGCTGCGACATCACCGAACAGGCCGTGGCCTCCTACGTCGCCAAGTACGCCACCAAGGCCGCCGAGAACACCGGCACCCTCGACCGCCGCATCGGCAACCGCGAGGCCCTGGTCCTCCTCGACGTCCCCGACCACGCCGCCCGCCTCATCACCGCCTGCCTCGACCTGGACCGCCTCTACCCGGACCGCCGCCTCGCCGCCTGGGCCCACATGCTCGGCTTCCGCGGCCACTTCTCCACCAAGTCCCGCCAGTACTCCACCACCCTCACCGCCCTCCGCCAGGCCCGCGCCGACTACCGCGCCGCACAGGAACGCCAAGCACGCGGCCTCGCCGACACCGACCCGGACAGCGTGCTCGTCCTCGCCTCCTGGCAGTACGCCGGCCACGGCCACACCCCCGGCGAGTCCCTCCTCGCCGCGTCCATCGCCCGCGACATCCAGCTCAACCGCGAAACCGCCCGCGAAGCCCTGAAGGGGGAGCAGCATGAATGAGGAGCGACTCCTCAACGTCGTCCAGGTCGCCCAGATCCTCGGGACCACCGTGCGGTTCCCGCGCCGCCTGGTGGAGGAGCGGCGGATCACCTTCGTCAAGGTGGGGCGGCACGTCCGGATCCCCGAGAGCGCCGTACGCGAGTACCTCGCCGCTCACACCGTCGCGCCCCGTCGGCGTGGTGGAGCCGGCCTTCAGGGGGTGGCTGCCTGATGGCCGGGAAGCGTCGTCAGTTCGGGCGGGTGCGCAAACTCCCGTCCGGTCGGTACCAGGCCCGTTACGTCGGCCCGGACGGGCAGCTGAGGCCCGCTCCCCACACGTTCCGCACCAAGCGTGAGGCGGACGACTGGCTCGCCGACGTCCAGACCGAGATGCGGATGGGGGACTGGCGGGACCCGGACGCCGCGAAGGTCCCGTTCCAGAAGTACGCCGAGGCGTGGGTCAGGGAACGTCCCCTGGGGCCGACCACGGAAGAGCTGTACGAGATCCTCGTGCGGGTCCACCTGGTCCCCACCTTCGGGCGGCACGCCATCGCCGACATCACCCCGGCCGGCGTACGGGCCTGGCGGCGGGCCCGGCTGGACGCCGGCACCGGGGCCAGCACCGTCGCCAAGGCCTACTCGCTCATGCGCACGATCATGGGGACCGCCGTGGAGGACGGCTTGATCCGCCGCAACCCCTGCCAGATCAAGAACGGCGGCACCGTCAACACGCCGGAACGGCCGACCGCCTCTATCCCCGACGTCTTCGCCATCGCCGAGGCCTCGCAGGCCCGCTACCGCGCGCTCGTCCTGATCGGCGCCTTCTGCGGGCTCCGCTGGGGCGAGCTGGTGGCCCTGCGCCGGCGGGACATCGACCTCGACGCGCGCATGGTGCGGGTCCGCGGCTCGATCTCGGAGCTGAACAGTGGGGAGCGGATCTACAAGGCGCCCAAGAGCGAGGCGGGCAAGCGGTCCGTGGCCATTCCGCGGTCGGTCATGCCGGCGGTCGTCGCGCACATGAAGCAGTTCGCCGAGCCGGGGGCCGACGGCCGGGTCTTCGTCGGGGCGAAGGGGGCCACGCCCCGCCGCAACCACTTCAACGGGCTCTGGCACAAGGCGTGCGCCGAGGCAGGGGTCACCGGCCTGAGGTTTCATGATCTTCGGCACACGGGGAACACCCTGGCGTCGCACACGGACGCGAGCACGCGGGAGTTGATGATCCGTCTCGGTCAAAGTTCGACCCGGGCCGCCTTGATCTACCAGCACGGCTCGCTCAAGCGGGAGCAGGAGATCGCGGACGGCATCGACGCGATGATCGTCACCGCGCTCAAGAGGCACGGCCGCTCGAAGGGGCACGCGGGGGACACGCCGCACCCGTAGAGGCATCGGAAACGCATCAGGGCCAGGCGGAGAAATCACCCTCCGACCTGGCCCTGAGCCATCAAGAGCGGGCGACGGGAATCGAACCCGCGTAGCTAGTTTGGAAGACTAGGGCTCTACCATTGAGCTACGCCCGCACAGCGGTGCCGTCGGACGGTGGTCGACCGTGGCACGGACAGCATCCTAGCGGGTCGGGCCGGGGCGTCGCACACCCCTTTCGGCGGGGTCGGGCGGGCGTAGCGGAAAACCAGGGGCGTCGGACCGTCTCCGGGCATGTACCCTACGTGTCGCACCGACGGGGTGTGGCGCAGCTTGGTAGCGCGTCCGCTTTGGGAGCGGAAGGTCGTCGGTTCGAATCCGGCCACCCCGACCAGCACCACCCACCTCCACCGCGAAGATCGCGTTGTGGGCTGCTTCCCGCTTGCGGTTACTATGCAAGCTGCGTGCCCGTGTGTCTGATGTACCGGGCCCGATCCGCTGAGTCGCTGAACATGCAGCGCCAGCAGAACCCCAGAAGTCAGCCACAAGGAGACCGAACCGTGAAGAGCGCCGTGGAGACCCTGAACCCGACTCGGGTTCGGCTCACTGTCGAGGTGCCCTTCGAGGAGCTCAAGGACAGCCTCGACGCGGCGTACAAGAAGATCAACCAGCAGGTCACGGTCAAGGGCTTCCGCAAGGGCAAGATCCCGGCCCGGGTCATCGACCAGCGCTTCGGCCGCGGTGCCGTGCTGGAGGAGGCCGTCAACGACGCGCTGCCGAAGTTCTACACCGCCGCGGTCAACGAGGCCGACCTGAACCCGCTGGGTCAGCCGGAGGTCGACATCACGGAGCTGAAGGACGGCGAGACGCTGAACTTCACCGCCGAGGTCGACGTCCGCCCGACCATCGAGATCCCGGACTACTCCGGCATCGAGGTCGAGGTCGACGCGATCGAGGTCTCCGACGAGGACGTCGAGAAGTCGGTCGAGCAGCTGCGCAGCCGCTTCGCCTCCACCAACGTGGTCGAGCGCGCCGCCCAGGACGGCGACGTCGTGTCGGTCGACCTGGAGGCCAAGGTCGACGGCGAGGTGCTGCCGGACGGTGTCGCCAGCGACGTCTCCTACACCATCGGCTCGGGCGAGCTGCTCGACGGCATCGACGAGGCCGTCAAGGGCCTGGAGGCCGGTGGCGAGGCCACCTTCACCTCGCAGCTGAAGGGCGGCTCCGCCGCGGGCAAGGACGCCGAGGTCACCGTCAAGGTCACCAAGGTCTCCGCCCGTGAGCTGCCGGCCCTGGACGACGAGTTCGCCCAGCTCGCCAGCGAGTTCGACACCCTCGAGGAGCTGAAGGCCGACAGCCGCAAGCGCCTCGAGAACATGAAGCAGTACGACCAGGCCACCCAGGCCCAGGAGCGCGTGCTGGAGAAGTTCATCGAGCTCGCCGAGATCCCGGTCCCGGAGAAGCTGCTCGAGGACGAGATCAACACCCGCAAGCACAACCTGGAGCACCACCAGCTCGGCCAGATGGGCCTGTCGCTCGAGAAGTACCTCGAGTTCCAGGGCAAGACGGTCGAGGAGTTCGAGGCCGAGACCCGCGAGCAGGCCGTCAAGGGCATCAAGACCCAGTTCCTCCTGGACGAGCTCGTCAACAAGGAGAAGCTGAACGTCAACCAGGAGGAGCTCACCGAGCACCTCATGCGCCGTGCCGCCTCCTCCGGCATGTCCCCCGACCAGTTCGCCCAGGCGGTCGTCGAGGGTGGCCAGGTCCCGATGCTGGTCGGCGAGGTCGCCCGCGGCAAGGCGCTCGCCCTGGTCGTCGAGTCCGCCAAGGTCGTCGACACCAACGGTGAGGTCGTGGACCTGTCCGACGAGGACGAGGAGCAGGCCCCCGAGGCCGCCGAGGCCGCTGCCGAGGGCGACGCCGAGACCCCGGCCGACGAGGCCAAGTAAGGTCCGTACGGCCTGCTGAGAGCCGTGCTGAAGGGCCCGGACGCACCCGCGTCCGGGCCCTTCCGGTTCCCCGCGCGCACCGCCGGTTCCCGGCCCCCGGCAGCTTGCGCTCCGAGCGAACAGTTCGGGAACCGGGATGGCGTTGTCCGACCTGCGCGTTAGGGTCCATGACTATGAGGGCACTGCCCTCCGAACGAGACGCTGAGACGGCACGTGAAGCCGTCGGAGACGAGCAGGTGGATACGTGACGATTCTGAAGCCTTACGCGGGTGAGCCGTCCATCGGTGGCGGCCTCGGCGACCACGTCTACAACCGACTGCTCGGCGAGCGGATCATCTTCCTCGGCCAGCAGGTCGACGACGAGATCGCCAACAAGATCACCGCCCAGCTCCTCCTCCTGGCCGCGGACCCGGAGAAGGACATCTACCTGTACATCAACAGCCCCGGTGGCTCGGTGACGGCCGGCATGGCGATCTACGACACCATGCAGTACATCCCGAACGACGTGGTCACCATCGGCATGGGCATGGCCGCCTCCATGGGCCAGTTCCTGCTGACCGGCGGCACCTCCGGCAAGCGCTTCGCGCTGCCGAACACCGACATCCTGATGCACCAGGGTTCCGCCGGCATCGGCGGTACGGCCTCGGACATCAAGATCCAGGCCCAGTACCTGCTGCGCACCAAGCAGCGGATGGCCGAGATCACGGCGCACCACTCCGGCCAGACCGTCGAGGCGATCATCCGCGACGGTGACCGTGACCGCTGGTTCACCGCCGAGGAGGCCAAGGACTACGGCCTGATCGACGAGATCATCTCGGCCGCGTCCCTCGTCCCGGGCGGCGGCGGCACCGGGGCCTGAGCCCGGCCCCGGACCGTACACGGACAGCCCCAGCCCGCAGAACGCCACCAGGATGGTGAACACCCAGATGCACCAGATGCAGAACAACCTCTCCGCGAGCGGCCTCTACACCGGCGCCCCGGTCGACAACCGCTACGTCGTCCCGCGCTTCGTCGAGCGCACCTCGCAGGGCGTGCGCGAGTACGACCCGTACGCGAAGCTCTTCGAGGAGCGCGTGATCTTCCTCGGCGTGCAGATCGACGACGCCTCGGCCAACGACGTCATGGCGCAGCTGCTGTGCCTGGAGTCGATGGACCCCGACCGGGACATCTCGATCTACATCAACAGCCCCGGTGGCTCCTTCACCGCGCTGACCGCCATCTACGACACGATGCAGTTCGTGAAGCCGGACATCCAGACGGTCTGCATGGGCCAGGCGGCCTCCGCCGCCGCCGTCCTGCTGGCCGCCGGTACCCCCGGCAAGCGGATGGCCCTGCCGAACGCGCGCGTCCTGATCCACCAGCCGTCCGGCGGTACCGGCCGTGAGCAGCTCTCCGACCTGGAGATCGCGGCCAACGAGATCCTGCGCATGCGCGACCAGCTGGAGACCATGCTGGCCAAGCACTCGACCACGCCGATCGAGAAGATCCGCGAGGACATCGAGCGCGACAAGATCCTCACGGCCGAGGACGCGCTCGCGTACGGCCTGATCGACCAGATCATCTCCACCCGGAAGATGAACGTGGCCTGATACTTGCACGGGGCCCCTCAGCGGGGCCCCGGCAAGGTACCGTCGGATATGAGGCACCAGGAGCGCTGAACCAGGCGTCTCCCAGGCGAAGGGGAAGCACCTCGTGGCACGCATCGGTGACGGCGGCGACCTGCTCAAGTGCTCGTTCTGCGGAAAGAGCCAGAAGCAGGTGAAGAAGCTCATCGCAGGACCCGGTGTGTACATCTGCGACGAGTGCATCGACCTCTGCAACGAGATCATCGAGGAGGAGCTCGCCGAGACGAGCGAGGTGCGCTGGGAGGAGCTTCCCAAGCCCCGCGAGATCTACGAGTTCCTGGAGAGCTACGTCGTCGGCCAGGAGCCGGCGAAGAAGGCGCTCTCGGTAGCGGTCTACAACCACTACAAGCGGGTCCAGGCCGGTGAGAACGGCGGCGCGCAGGGCCGCGACGACGCGATCGAGCTCGCGAAGTCCAACATCCTGCTGCTGGGCCCGACCGGCTCGGGCAAGACGCTGCTCGCGCAGACCCTGGCCCGGATGCTGAACGTCCCGTTCGCGATCGCCGACGCCACCGCGCTGACGGAGGCCGGCTACGTGGGCGAGGACGTCGAGAACATCCTGCTCAAGCTGATCCAGGCGGCCGACTACGACGTCAAGAAGGCCGAGACCGGGATCATCTACATCGACGAGATCGACAAGGTCGCGCGCAAGAGCGAGAACCCGTCGATCACGCGCGACGTGAGCGGGGAGGGTGTCCAGCAGGCCCTGCTGAAGATCCTGGAGGGCACCACGGCCTCGGTGCCGCCGCAGGGCGGCCGCAAGCACCCGCACCAGGAGTTCATCCAGATCGACACGACGAACGTGCTGTTCATCGTGGGCGGTGCCTTCGCGGGCCTGGAGAAGATCATCGAGGCCCGGGCCGGCGCCAAGGGCATCGGCTTCGGCGCGACGATCCGCTCGAAGCGGGAGATCGAGGCCAGCGACCAGTTCCAGGAGGTCATGCCGGAGGACCTGGTGAAGTTCGGGATGATCCCGGAGTTCATCGGCCGTCTGCCGGTGATCACCTCCGTCCACAACCTGGACCGCGAGGCGCTCCTCCAGATCCTGGTCGAGCCGCGCAACGCCCTGGTCAAGCAGTACCAGCGCCTGTTCGAACTCGACGGCGTGGAGCTGGACTTCGAGCGCGAGGCCCTGGAGGCCATCGCGGACCAGGCCATCCTCCGCCAGACCGGCGCGCGCGGCCTGCGCGCCATCATGGAGGAGGTCCTGATGTCGGTGATGTACGAGGTCCCGTCCCGCAAGGACGTGGCGCGCGTGGTCATCACGGCCGACGTGGTCCGCTCGAACGTCAACCCGACCCTGGTGCCCCGCATCGTCCCCAAGGACCAGGGGCCGCACGAGAAGTCGGCGTAGCGGCACGACACAGCCAAAGGGGGGAGCCCCGGCCGGTCCGGCCGGGGCTCCCCCCTTCTTCTGCGTGCGGTGCCGGGGTCAGGCCTTCACACGCACCGCGCCGTAGACCTTCGCGGTCAGGGCCGCCACCTCGTCCAGAGTGGCGCTCGGGGCACCCAGGGCGGCCTTCGACGGGTCGAGGCTGTTCACGCCACCGAGGGTGGAGAGGTCCGCCCAGGCGCAGGTCGGGAGCAGCAGTTCCTTGGGGGCCATCGGATTGGCGGTCGACGTGGTGGCCTTGGCATTGGTGGCCTTGATGTTGGCGCACTTCATCACGCCGCCCTTGAAGCCCGACGGCTTGAACTCCTGAGGCGTGCCGACCACTTCGTACTTGAAGCCGAGGGCTTCGCTCTCCTTGTTCTTGCCCACACCGGCGAAGTAGGCGTCGACCGCCTTCTCCGGGTCGGTGATCGCGCCGTACAGGCCGAAGACGTTGAGCTGCTTGGCCGTCTTGTCGGTGCCGGTGGCGAAGCTCATGTTGACGCCACGCGGGTTCTGGACGCCGATGGTCTCGGCCCGTGTCTTGCCCTCGCCCTCCAGCGGCTTGTCCTTGCCGTTCTCGGGGTTCGTGGTCGTCTTCTTGTACTCCCCGATCGCCTCCGGCATCACCAGCTTGTAGCCCTTGGTGTCCTCGGACACCCCGCCGCCGCCGTCACCCAGGAGGTACCAGGCGCCGCCGCCGATCACGGCCCCTTCCAGGGCCTGGACCGGCTGGAGGCCCGTTCGGCCATCGTCGCCGCGCTGCGCGCCGACGGCCGGATCGTCGCCGAGAAGCGCCCGTACGTCCACTCCGTCGGCCACTGCTCGCGCT
>NZ_RPRY01000272.1 GCF_003949795.1 Streptomyces sp. WAC06614 | reverse complement strand
CTCGGGCGGGGCAGGCGGCGCGTTAGCCTCGATCAGCAGGAAGGTTGGAGGCCGGAAGCCGGAAGCCGGAGGCCGGAAGCCCGAGGTCGGAAGGTCGGAAGGTCGGACGGTCGGACGGTCAGGATGACCGGTCACGGGGAAGGCGGGACGAGCATGAAGCAGGTACCTACGGCGGCGGTGGCCGCGGCGGGACTGGTCGGCGGGTACGCGGTCGCGCGGTGGACGCGGAAGCGGCCGCTGGGCGGGGTGGTCCTGGCCGCGGCGGGCGCCGCGGCGGGGCGCGAGTGGCACCGGCGGGCGGGGGCGCCGGCGACGGCGGCCCTGAGCGCGCTGTACGTGGCCGGCTTCGCCGGCGCCCATCCCTTGGCGAAGAAGATCGGCGCCTGGCCGGCGGTGTTCACGGCGGCCGGTGTGGTGGCGGCCACCACCTGGGCCGTGGCCGACCGCGGCTGACGCCGCCGGGGGCCACGCCCCGGCGAAGGCGCCCCGACCTCCCCGGCCGGGGCGCCCCGCCGTCCTTTGCCGGAGCCCCGGCCGTCCCTTGCCGGGACACCTGGCGTGCCCTGCCGGAGCACTTGGCCGCCCGTTGCCGGGCCCCCGCGCGCCCCCTGCCGGAGCAGTTGGCCGCCCGTTGCCGGGCCCCCCGGGCGCGCCCTGCCGGAGCGTCCGGGCGCCCGTTGCCGGGCCGCCGCGCGCCCCGTGCCGGAGCATCCGGGCGCCCGTTGCCGGCCCCCGGGCGTCCCTGCCGGGACACCTGGCGCGCCCTGCCGGAGCATCCGGACGCCCCTTGCCGGAACCCTGGGCGTCCCCTGCCTGGACCGGCCGACCGCCGACGGCCCGGCTCGGCCGTCCGTAGCGCCCGCTCCCTACCTGGTCCTGCTACGCGACCCAACTGCGGCCTCCCAACCAGGTCGACCAGAGCCGTAGCGCCCAACTGGCCCTGCTACAGCACCCGGCCGCAGCCCGGCAGCAGGTGAGGATCTGGCTCGCCCTGCGCCGTAGCGCCCGCGCCCCTGACCCTGCCGCAGCACCCGGCGGATGCCCCGCCGACCGGCGACGGCCCGGCATGAGCGCTCCGTCCGGCCTTGCCAGGGCACCGGCCGCAGGCCGGCCGACCGGACGATCCGGCCAGGCGCGGCGCGCCGGCCCGGTTGCCGGGCGAGGCGGATGCGACCTGCCGGTTTCTCAGCTGCCGGCAGCGCCGAGCAGCGCCGAGCCGACCACGCGTACCCCAGCCGGCAGGAACCGGGTCGTGACTGCCGGCCGACGGGTCGGCGCCCCGTTCCGGCGACAGGCGACCGGGGGGCGGGCTGCTGCCGACCACCGGCCGGCCGGACACACCGGCACCCGGGCGATCACCCAGCCGGAGCCCGGCAGAGTTCCCCGCAAGGCGCGCCGACCCCGGGGCCTGCTGCCCACCGCCAGGTCCCCGCCGGGGCTTCGCCGGGGCCACTCGCCCAGGCCCGCCACGGGCCCATACGGCCACCCGGCCGGCTCCCGCCAAACAGCGGCCAGGCTCCCCGGCCGCCCTGGGGCCAACCCACTCGCCCCGCCGGAGGCCAAGCCCGCCACCCCGGCCAAGCCCGGGCCGCAGGACGCCACGCCCCAGCCAAGGCGCCGCCCGGCCAAGCCCCGGCTCAGGACCACCGGCACGCCCCCGCAAGGCGCACCGCCCCCGCCGGAGGCCAGGGGCCGCCCCTGCCTTTCGCCAAGGCCCTGCCCCAGCTAAGGGCACGAGGGGCCGAGTCGGCCCGTGGGCCAAAGCCCGGCCAAAGCCCGGCCAAGGCCCCGCCCCGGCTTTGGCCAAGGCCCCGCCCCGGCTTTCGCCGGGGCCACCCGTGCGGCCTCCGTCAAGGCCCCGCCAAGCTCCGCCTACGCCCCCAGCGCCCGGGACACCGTGTAGATCAGCAGACCTGCCAGGGCGCCCACCACGGTGCCGTTGATGCGGATGAACTGGAGGTCGCGGCCGATGTGGGCCTCGATCTTGCGGGAGGTGTGTTCGGCGTCCCAGCCGGCGACCGTGTCCGTGATCAGGGAGGTGGTTTCCGCGCGGTACGTCGTCACCACGTAGACCGCCGCGCCCTCGATCCAGCCCTCCACCTTGGCCTGGAGGCGGCCGTCCGTGGCCAGGCGGGTGCCCAGGGAGATCAAGGAGGCGCGGACGCGGAGGCGGAGTTCGCTCTGCTCGTCCTCCGCCGCGGAGATGATCATCGTACGGATCGCCGACCAGGTCGAGGCGATCACGTCCTGGATCTCGTCGCGCGCCAGTATGTCGGACTTCAGCCGCTCCACCCGCTGCCGCGTCTCGCTGTCCGACTGGAGGTCCACCGCGAAGTCCCCCAGGAAGCGGTCCACCGCCGCCCGCGCCGGGTGGTGCGGCATGTCCCGCATCTCCGTCACGAACCGCAGCAGCTCCCGGTACACCCGCTCGCCGACCTTGCGGTCCACGAAGCGCGGGGTCCAACCGGGGGCCCCGCCCTGGACCGCTTCGGAGATCGAGTCGGCGTGGGTGACCAGCCAGTCGTGGGCCTTGGCACACACCAGGTCCACCACGCGGCGGTGACCGCCGTCCGCCACGACCCGTTCCAGGGTCTTGCCGATGCCCGGAGCGATCTCCACCGCTTCCGCCCGCCGCGTGATCGCCTCGCCCACCACCGCCTGGACGTCCGCGTCGCGCAGCACGGTCAGTGCGCCGCGCAGCGCCGTCGCCAGTTCGGCCGTGACCCGGTCGGCGTGGGCCGGCTCCGCGAGCCAGGCGCCGAGGCGGCCGCCGATGCCGAGGGCGTGCAGGCGGGTGCGGACCACGTCCGCGGAGAGGAAGTTCTCCCCCACGAACTCGCCCAGCGACACCCCGAGCTGGTCCTTCTTCGTCGGGATGATCGCCGTGTGCGGGATCGGCAGCCCCAACGGCCGGCGGAACAGGGCCGTGACCGCGAACCAGTCCGCGAGCGCGCCCACCATGCCCGCCTCCGCGGCGGCCGCCACGTAGCCGGCCCAGCCGCCGGCCGAACCGGCCTGCGCCCACTTGGCCAGGACGTAGACCAGGGCGACGAGCACCAGCAGGCCGGTGGCCGTGGCCTTCATCCGGCGCACGCCGCGGCGCCGCTCCTCGTCGGCCGCACTGAACACGAATGTGTCGGGCACTCCCGTCCTGCCTTTCCCGGGCCCGTCGGCACGGCTCACCGGCTCACCGACTCGCGGCTCACCGGATCACTCCGGATCACCGCTCACCGGACACCCCGGATCACCGCTCACCGATCACCGGCTCGCGCGCGTCCGGTGCTCCGGCCGCTCGCTGCGAGGGCGGCCTCTGCTCGCCACTCGCCGCTCGCGCTCCTGGTCGGTGCTCGCCGCTCGCCGCTCGCTGTCGGCATTCTTCTCTGCATAGCATCCGACTCCCGGGAGCGGTCCGGAGTTCCCCGTCCGGCGCGGCGTGTGTCGGGCGGCGCGTGTCGGGCGGCGTGTGTCGGGGCCGGGGCAGGGTCGCCCGTTACAGCTCCTTCCCGCTCCTTCCCGCTCCTTCCCGCTCCTCACAGCTCCTTCCCGCTCCTTCCCGCTCCTCACAGCTCCTTGCGTCGCCGGTCCCCGCGGCCGCCCAAGGTCTTGCGGGCCTTGACCTTGACCTCCACCCCGCCCCAGAAGGCGAAGCCGGTCACCACCACGCGTGGGGCCCCGGGGTCCGGGGGGAGGGGGGTGTCGCGTTGGTCGAAGGCGCCCATGAAGCCGAAGCCGCGGACGTCGACCTCGACGCCGGGCGGGACGACGATCTCGATGCCGCCCATGATCGCGACGCAGTTGATCTCGACCTCGCGCTGCTCGAACCGCGCCTCGCGCAGGTCGATCTCGCCGCCGCCCCAGAACGCCACCGCCTGGAACCGGGCCGGCACCGTCCAGTGCCCCTTGCGCTGGAACCCGGACATCACCGCCACGCCCGCCGACGAGGTCCCGGCCCCGCCGATCCGGGCCGGCCAGGGGGTGTCCGCGCCGGGGGCCGGGGTCGCCGCGAGGGGGTGCGGTACGGGCGCCGCCGGGCCGCCGGCCGCGGGGAGGTCCCGGGTGAGCGGCTCCAGTTCGGCGTACGTACGGGAGGCGTAGGTCGCCTCCAGGCGCTCCTCGAACTCCTGCATGTCGAGCCGGCCCTCGGCCAGGGCGTCCCGCAGGCGCTCCGCCACCCGGTCCCGGTCGGCGTCCGACGCCCGTAGCTCCGACGCCCGCACCTCCGGCGCCCTCACCTCCGACGCCTTCACCTCCGGCAACGGCGCTCCCGCGCCCGGCCCCGTCCCCTGGCCGCCGTCGTGCCCCTCGGGCGGCGCGGACCGCTTGCGCAGCGGATCCTGCGGCAACTGCTGCTCCGGCAACTGCTGCTCCGGCAACGGCTTCTCCGGCCGCTCGTCACTCATGCGCCCCACCCTATGCAGGCCTTCGGCGATCGTCACCGCCCCGCGTACATCCTGGCGATCACGTCCTCGATGTCCGGTTCCCGCACCGACAGGTCGAGCAGCGGGTACCGCTCGGCCACCGCCGCCACCAGGGGCGCCGCCGAGGCGTTCGCCGGGAAGGCCAGCCACTGGCGCGGGCCCTCCACCTTCACCGTCCGGGCCCCCGGCAGCTCGATCGGCGGATGCTCCCGTTCCAGGTCCACCACCAGCGTCCGTTCGCCCTCCCCCACCGAGTGCAGCCCGGCCAGCGGCCCGTCGTACATCAGCCGGCCGTGGTCGATCACCATCACCCGCTCGCAGAGCTGCTCGATGTCCTGCAGGTCGTGCGTGGTCAGCAGCACGGTCGTGCCCCGCTCGGCGTTCAGCTCGCGCAGGAAGCGGCGCACCTTCACCTTGCTGACGACGTCCAGTCCGATCGTCGGCTCGTCCAGGTACAGCACGTCCGGGTCGTGCAGCAGCGCCGCCGCGATGTCCCCGCGCATCCGCTGGCCCAGCGACAACTGCCGCACCGGTACGTCGAGCAGCTCGCCCAGGTCCAGCTCCTCCACGCAGCGCCGCAGGTTGTGGCGGAAGCGGTCCTCGGGGATCCGGTACATCCGGCGCATCAGGCCGTAGCTGTCCTTGAGCGGCAGGTCCCACCACAGCGTGGTGCGCTGCCCGAAGACCACCCCGATCCGGTGGGCCAGCCGGGTCCGCTGCCGGGCCGGGTCGATCCCGGCGATGCGGAGCCGGCCGCCGGTCGGGGTCAGGATGCCGGTCAGCATCTTGATGGTGGTGGACTTGCCGGCCCCGTTGGGGCCGATGTAGCCGACCATCTCCCCGCGCCCGACCGTGAACGAGATCCCGTCCACCGCCCTGACCTGCCGCTTCTCCCGCCGCAGCAGGCCGGCCCGGCGCCGCACCTCGAACACCTTCCGTACGTCGTCCACCTCGATCAGCGCGTCCGTCTCCCCCGGCGCGTCCACCGCGACCAGCGCGTCCACCAGCGATCAGCTCCCCGTGCTCCGGTACGAACGGACCCCGGCGCGCCAGGCCAGCGACGCCGGGACGAACACCGCGAACGCCACCAGCGGGCTCGCGTACGCCGCCCAGCCCGGCAACCCCAGCGGATCGGGCCGGCCGAGGAGGTGCAGGGCCGGCACCCAGTTCACGAAGGCCAGCGGCAGGACGAAGGTCACCGCGCGCAGCAGGTCCCGGGCGAAGACGGTCGGCGGGTACTGGAGCATGGTGTTGCCGCCGTAGGTGAACGAGTTCTGCACCTCGGCCGCGTCCCCGGCGACGAACTGGAACGCCGCCCCCGCCACCATCACCGCGCTGAAGATCGCCGTCCCGGCCAGCACCGTCACCGGCACCAGCAGCACCCGCGCCGGCGTCCACTCCAGGTCCAGCGCCGTCAGCGCCCAGCCGAGCACCACCAGGCCCTGGACCACCCGGCCCAGCCGGCGCAGGGCGAACCGGTCCGCCGCCACCTGCGCCAGCACCGGAACCGGCCGCACCAGCATGGTGTCCAAGGACCCGTCGCGCACCCGGGCCCCGAGCCGGTCGGTGTTGCCCATCAGCAGGTCGGTCAGCCCGAACGAGGTCGAGCACAGCCCGTACAGCAGGGCGACCTCCGGCAGCGTGAAACCGCCGAGCACGTCCACGTGCCGGAACATCAGGTAGATCCCGGCGAAGTCCAGCCCGGTGATGGCCATGTTGCCCACCAGCATCAACGCGAACGAGGCCCGGTACGTCATGGTCGCCCGGACCCACATCAGGGCGATCAGCCCGTACCCGCGCAGCCCCTCCCAGGCCCGGCCCGCCGGCCCCGGCGCCGGGGCGAAGAGCCCGCCCGTCGGCGCGGGACCCGGCAGGGTCGTCCGGTCAGCCACCCTGGACCACCACCTTGTGCGTCGCGGCCGACTGCACGAGCCGGCCCAGCCCCAGCAGGGCCAGCGCCCACCCGAGCTGGAAACCCAGGGCCCGGACCAGGCCGGCCCCCTCCGCGCCCTGGGTCCCCATCAGCACGTCCAACGGGACCTGGAGCATCGCCGCCCACGGCAGCAGCCGGACGAACTCCCCGAAGGCGCCCGGGAAGACGTTCAGCGGCAGCACCATCCCGGAGAAGAAGATCGCGGCCACGGTCACCACCAGGTTCACCCCGGCCCCGTCCAGCAGCCAGAACGCGGCCAGGCCCAGCAGGTAGCGGATCGCGAAGCTCACCACCGACCCCAGCAGCACGGACACCAGGAACAGCAGCCAACGTGCCGGGTCCGTGGGCAGCGCCAGCTCGAACGCGAACGCCCCGACGGTCAGCGGCACCACCCCGCGCCCCAGCAACTGGAAGGCGGCGCGCCCCAGATCACCGGCCAGGTACCACAACTGCAGGTCGGCGGGCCGGTAGAGGTCGACGACGATGTCCCCGGTCCGTACGCGCTGCTGGAGTTCGTCGTGGAAGCCACCGCCCATCAGCCCGGACGTGGCCAGCAGCGCCTGGCTGACCCAGACGAACGTGAGCGCCTGCGCCTGGTCGTAGCCGCCCAGGCCCGGCCGCTCGGCCCACAGGGCGAGGTAGGTGGACGCGATGACGAACCCGAACACGGTGTTGGTGAACACCCCGGCCGCCGTCGCGGTCGTGTACGTGGCGTAGCGCCGGAAGCCGCCCGCGGCCACGGCGAGCCAGAGGGACACGTCCAGGCGCACCCTGACTCCCTCCTCGGTCGTTGCCAGCATCGGCACGCGTTCCGCGCGTCGGCGAAGCTGCGCGAGCTTAGTGCGGAGGGGCGATCCACGCGACCGAATTACGCCCGTCCGGCACGGATTCGGCCGCCATCGGGTAGACACCATGAGGTACATACACGGACATGTCGCACGGCGTCGAGGAGCCCTGGAGATGAGCGACCAGTCACCCCCACCGGGCTGGCCCCCTCGCGATCCGGACACACCGGTGGGGGCGGGCGCCGCGGGTGCCACGGGCGCCGGGGACGGCCCGTCCGACGGCCCGGCCGCCGGCTCCGGCTCCCCCGCCGACGACCGCGGCACCGCCGGCGCCCCCGGCGCCCCCGGCGCCCCCGGCGCCCCGGACGCGGACGGTCGCCGGCGCCGACGCCGCAGGACCGGCTGGCGCCGGGCGATCCCCAGCTGGCGGGCGGTCCTCGGGACCGTCCTGCTGTGCGCCCTGCTGATCGGCGGAGCACTCGTCGCCGGCTACCTGATCGTGGACATCCCGCCCGCCAACGCCGCCGCGACCGCCCAGTCCAACCTCTACCTCTACGCCGACGGCTCCCAGCTCGCCCGCGACGGCGAGGTCAACCGCGTCAACATCCCGCTCTCCCAGGTCCCCCTGACCGTCCAGGAGGCCGTACTCGCCGCCGAGGACCGCGAGTTCTACTCCGAACCCGCCGTGGACCCGCAGGCCATGCTGCGCGCCGCCTGGAACACCGCCACCGGCAAGGGCACCCAGTCCGGCTCCACCATCACCCAGCAGTACGTCAAGAACTACTACCTGGGCCAGGAGCAGACCCTCACCCGCAAGGCCAAGGAGTTCTTCATCGCGATCAAACTCGGCCGCGAGAAGTCCAAGCAGTACATCCTGGAGGGCTACCTCAACACCAGCTACTTCGGCCGCAACGCGTACGGCATCCAGGCCGCCGCCCAGGCCTACTACAACAAGGACGCCGGCCAACTCACCACCGCCGAGGGCGCCTACCTGGCCACCCTGCTCAACTCGCCCAGCGCCTTCGACGTCGTCGCCCACCCCGAGGCCCGGGCCCGCGCCCTGGCCCGCTGGAACTACGTCCTCGACGGCATGGTCAAGAAGAAGTGGCTGACGCCCGGGGAACGGGCCGCCACCAAGTTCCCCGAGCCCGCCAAGGTCCGCCCCGCCGCCGGACTCTCGGGCCAGCGCGGCTACCTGGTCGAGGCCGTCAAGGACTACATCACCGAACACGGCATCGTCGACGAGAAGACCCTCGCCGAAGGCGGCTACGTCATCACCACCACCCTCGACAAACGCCGGCAGAACGCCTTCGTGGCCGCCGTCCAGGACACCGTGGTCTCCCGGCTCGACCCGGCGGCCCGCCCGGCCGACCGGGTGGTCCGGGCCGGCGGCGCCTCCGTCGACCCCCTCACCGGCAAGGTCGTCGCCCTGTACGGCGGCATCGACTACACCAGGCAGTACGTCAACAACGCCACCCGCCACGACTACCAGGTGGCCTCCACCTTCAAACCGTTCGTCTTCGCCGCCGCCGTCGACCACGACTCCCGTACCCGGGACGGACGCCTGATCACCCCCAACACGTACTACAACGGGGACAACCGGCGCCCCGTGGTCGGCAGCCGGGTCCCCTACGCCCCCGAGAACGAGGACAACCGGTCGTACGGCAACATCACCGTCCGCACCGCCACCGACCTGTCGGTCAACACCGTCTTCGCCCAGATGGTCGTCGACGTCGGCACCGACAAGGTCAAACAGACCGCCATCGGCGTCGGCATCCCCGAGAGCACCCCGAACTTCGTCACCGGCCCCGCCATGGCCCTGGGCACCCTCCAGGCCAGCGTGCTGGACATGGCCCAGGCCTACGCCACCCTCGCCGACCACGGCCGGTACACCCCCTACACCCTGGTCGAGAAGATCACCAAGGGGGACGACACGATCGCCCTGCCGGAACGCACCCCCCGCCAGGCCATCAGCCGCGAAGCCGCCGACACCACCACCTCCATGCTGATCAGCGTCGTCGACAACGGCACCGGCACCGCCGCCCTGGCCGCCGGGCGCCCCGCGGCAGGCAAGACCGGCACCGGCGAACAGGACCGCTCCGCCTGGTTCGCGGGCTACACCCCCGACCTGGTCACCGTGGTCGCCCTGATGGGCCAGGACCCCGACACCGGCACCCTGGAACCGCTCTACGGCGCCCTGGGCGAGCCCCGCATCAACGGCGGCGCCTACCCGGCCCGGATCTGGGCCGCGTACACCAAGGCGGCACTCGCCGACAGCGATCCGCTCGACTTCGAACTCGACCTCCAACCGGGCGTGGGCCGGCTGCCTCCCCCACCGCCCGAGGAACAACCCCCCAGCGGC
>NZ_RPRY01000027.1 GCF_003949795.1 Streptomyces sp. WAC06614 | reverse complement strand
GCCCTCGTACGGCCAGGTCCCGGTCCCGGGCCAGACCCCGCCGCCCGCGCCCTACGGCCAGCCGGCCCAGCCCTCCTACGGCCAGGTCCCGGGCCAGGCCCCCGGGCAGTACCCCGCTCAGGCCCCCGGCCAGATGCCGGGCCAGTACCCCGGCCAGGCCCCCGGCGGCTACCCGCCGCCCGGCGGGCCCGGCGCCCCCGCCCCGTACGGCCAGCAGCCCGCCGCGGCGGCCGCCGGCCCCGGCCTGTCGGCCGCCCTCCAGCTCTACAAGGAGGCCCCGACCGGCGCCCGCTGGACCGCGCAGAACGCCCAGCTCATGCGCGTCGACCTGGCGATGGGCGGCCAGCCCGTCCTCGCCCGCCAGGGCAGCATGGTCCTCTACCAGGGCAAGGTCGACTTCAGCTACAAGGGCGCCGGCTTCGCCGGCCGCATCGTCGGCAACGCCACCGGCCAGGAGATGCAGCTGATGCGCTGCACCGGCCGCGGCCAGGTCTTCCTCGCCGAGAACGGCGCGCACCTGCACGCCATCGAGCTCCAGGGCGACGCCATCTGCGTCTCCGCCGAGAACGTCCTCGCCTTCGACGAGTCCCTCCACCACGAGGTCCGCCGCATCGAGGGCCACGGCATCCCCGGCGGGGCCCTGTTCACCATGCAGTTCCAGGGCACCGGCACGGTCGTGGTCAAGACGCACGGCGTCCCGGTCGTCCTGCCGGTCACCCCGACCACCTTCGCCGACAGCAACGCCATCGTCGCCTGGTCGGCCGCCTCGCAGGTGATCATCTCCAGCCAGGTCCGGCTGCGCCGCAACGCCTACCCCGGCCACAGCGGCGAGACCGTGAACCTCCAGTTCCGGGGCGCCCCCGGCAACTTCATCGTCGTCCAGCCCTACGAGGTCTGAGGGAGCCCGTCATGAACGCCATGAACCAGCAGCTCGCGGGCTACGCCCCGACCCCCGTCACGGCCCGCATGGAGAACCACGGCCGGGCCATGCTCAAGGTCGCCATGCAGAGCGGCCACGACCTGTTCGCCCGCACCGGCTCGATGGTCGCGTACGAGGGCTTCGTGCAGTACGAGCCCAACCCGCCCGCCGTCCGCCAGATGGCCTCGCAGTGGCTCACCGGCGAGGGCGCACCGCTGATGAAGTGCTCCGGCGACGGCCTGCTCTACCTCGCCGACTACGGCGCCGACGTCGTGGTGATCAACCTGAACAACGACGCCCTGTCGGTCAACGGCACCAACGTGCTCGCCTTCGACGCCCACCTCCAGTGGGGCGTCGAACGGGTCAAGGGCATGGCCAAGTTCGCCGGCCAGGGCCTGTTCAACGTCCAGATCGCCGGGACCGGCTGGGTCGCCCTGACCTCGCGCGGCACCCCGATCGTGGTGGACTGCGGCCGCGGCGAGGACGAGACCTACGTCGACCCGGACGCGCTCGTCGCCTGGTCGCCGAACCTCAAGGTCAAGGGCAAGCGCAGCTTCAAGGCCTCGTCGATGATCGGCCGGGGCAGCGGGGAGGCCTACCAGATGGCCTTCTCCGGCCAGGGCATCGTCGTCGTACAGCCGAGCGAGGACAGCACCGACCGCCTGCGGGCGCGGGGCTGAGGGGGGAGTCGTCCATCATGCAGAGCTCATTGTTCGCCCACGCCGAGGTGCCGTCGCAGGACCGGTACGCCGTCCAGAACCCGCAGCTGCTGCGGGTCACCCTCCAGGGCTCGGACGACGTCCTCGCCCGCAAGGGCGCGATGGTGGCCTACCAGGGCCTGATCGACTTCGACGGCGAGTACCGGACCAGCAACCAGCGCAGCGCCCGCAGCCGCACCGGTGAGGGCCTGGACCTGATGCGCTGCTCCGGGCAGGGCAGCATCTACTTCGCCAACCTCGCGCAGAACGTCCACGTCATGGACGTCGAGCAGGAAGGCCTCACGGTCGACAGCGCCTACGTCCTCGCCATGGACTCCACGCTGCACACCGAGGTCATCGCGGTCGACAGCCAGTACGGGATCTCCGGCTCCGGCAAGTACCAGCTCAACATCACCGGCCGCGGCAAGGTCGCGCTGATGACCTCGGGCCAGCCGCTGATGCTCCACATCACCCCGGACAAGTACGTCAACGTGGACGCGGACGCGATCGTGGCCTGGTCCACCTCGCTGCGGGTGCAGATGCAGGCCCAGACGCACTCCAGCGGCGTCTGGCGGCGCCGGGGCAACACCGGCGAGGGCTGGGAGCTGAGCTTCCTCGGCCAGGGCTTCGCCCTGGTGCAGCCCAGCGAGCTGCTGCCGCCGCAGAACGCCCAGCTCGGCCAGGGCATCGCCGCCCAGTACGGCATGGGCCAGCACGGCGCCCACGCCCAGAACCGCGGCAACGTCTGGAACTGAGCCCTGAGGGGCGGCCCGGTCGGGGCCGCCCCACCGGGTCACAGCCGCGCCAGCGTCCCCTCCAGGAGCTGGACCACCGAGGCGTCGGCCACGGTCGGGACCTCGGCGTACGGGAACCAGCGCAGGTCCAGGGACTCGTCGCTGATCTCGGCCACCGCCTCGGCCGGGGCCAGCGCCGCGTACTGCACGTCCAGGTGCCAGTGGCACGGCGCCGGGATCGGGTGCCGGTCCAGCCGCACCGGGCCGCCCGGGAGCAGGCTCAGGCCGTGCGCGATCCCGGACTCCTCCCGGGCCTCGCGCAGCGCCGCCGCCTCCAGGGTCGGGTCGCCCTCCTCGCAGTGGCCGCCCATCTGCAGCCACATGCCCAGCTTCTTGTGCAGGGTCAGCAGCACCCGCTCCCGCACCGGGTCGATCACCAGCGCGCTGCTGGTGAGGTGACCGGCCGAACAGGGCTTGTACATGCCGTCCGGGTGCTCCGCGAGGTGCTCCAGGTACAGGTCACGCAGGTCGGACTGGCCCTCGTACGTCTTCAGCACGTGGACCGCGTCGTCGAACAGGCTCACTTCGCGTCGTCGCCCTTGCTCTCGTCCGTCCCGGAGCCCTCGCGCCCGGGCTTGTCGTCCCGCTGCTGCGCCGCCTCGCCGAGCATCTTGTCGATCTCGGAGAAGTCGAGCTGCTCGCGGTGCACGAAGCCGTCCGGGTCGTCCAGGTCGGACGCCGTCGGCAGCATGTCCGGGTGCTCCCACAGCGCGTCCCGGCCGTCCACCCCGCGCGCGTCCGCGAGCGAGGCCCACAGCCGCGAGGCGTCGCGCAGCCGGCGCGGGCGCAGCTCCAGGCCGATCAGCGTGGCGAAGGTCTGCTCGGCCGGGCCGCCGGTGGCCCGGCGCCGGCGCAGGGTCTCGCGCAGCGCGTCCGCCGAGGCCAGCCGCGGCTTGGCGGCCTCGTGCACGACGGCGTCCACCCAGCCCTCGACCAGCGCGAGCGCCGTCTCCAGCCGGGCCAGGGCCGCCTTCTGCTCGGGGGTGTCCTGCGGCTGGAACATGCCGCCCTGGAGCGCCTCCTGCAGCTCCTCCGGGTTGGTCGGGTCGAGCCGGCCGACCACGTCCTCCAGCTTGGAGGTGTCGACCTTGATCCCGCGGGCGTAGCCCTCGACCGCGCCGAACAGGTGCGAGCGCAGCCACGGCACGTGGGCGAAGAGCCGCTGGTGGGCGGCCTCGCGCAGGGCCAGGTAGAGCCGGACCTCGTCCGAGGCGATGCCCAGGTCCTTGCCGAAGGACTCGATGTTCAGCGGCAGCAGCGCCGCCTTGCCGGCCGGGCCGAGCGGCAGGCCGACATCGGTGGAGCCGACGACCTCGCCCGCGAGCACGCCCACGGCCTGGCCGATCTGCTGGCCGAACATCGCCCCGCCCATGGAGCGCATCATGCCGAGCAGCGGGCCCGCCATGGCCTGCATCTCCTCGGGCAGCACCTGCCCCATGGCCGCACCGACCCGCTCGGCGACCGGGTCGACGAGCTCCTGCCACACCGGAAGGGTGGCCTCCACCCACTCGGCACGGCTCCACGCCACGGCGGTGGAGGCGCCCGAGGGCAGCGAGGTGACCCCGTCCAGCCACAGGTCGGCCAGGCGCACGGCCTCCTCGACCGCCGACTTCTCGGCGACGCCCACGCTGGCGTCCTTCACGCCGTCCGCCGTGCCCTGGGCCACCGTCCGGCGGGCCACGTCCTTGGCCATGTCCCAGTTGACCGGGCCGCCCTCGTAGCTGAGCATCTGGCCGAGCTGCTGGAAGGCCGCACCGAGGTCACCGGGGTTCATGGAGCCGAACATGGCGGCGAAGGGGTTCTCCGGGCCGCCCGGCAGTCCCGCACCGAAGCCGAACGGATTCCCCGGTCCGCCCTGGCCACCGCCCTGGTTGCCCTTCTTCGCGCCCTCGTCGCCGTGCTCCGGCTCCTCCGGCGGAAGGCCGAATCCGAATGGGGTGTCACTCACGGGGTTCCTCGGCTCGTAGGGCCGCCGACCGGGGGCCGGCGGACGTGGGGTCTGGCAACACCACCAGCGTAGACACCGCACCCGCTTCCGGGCTCGGTGCTCCACCGGCTCCTGGGCTGCGGCAGGATGGACATCACCTGGTCGGTACGCGTCACGACGCGTACCTACTGAAGACAACCGCTGGAGACGCCTGGTGAGTTCCCCAGATCCGCAGGTTCACGCGGCGCAGGACGCCCATGACCGCCCCGATCGGCCCGATCGCGAGGACGGCGTTCGCCAGCCGCGAAACCAGGCTGCGCGCGGCCCGGTCGTCGCCGTCACCGGCGCCGCGACCGGGGTCGGCGCCGCCCTCGTGGCGCGCCTGGCCGCGTCCGACGAGGTCAAGCAGGTCGTCGCGATCGACGAGCGGCGCGGTGAGACGGCGGCCGCGCAGTGGCACGTCCTGGACGTCCGCGACCCGGCCATCGCCGAGAAACTGCGCGGGGCGGACGTGGTCGTCCACCTCGCGCTGGACCTCGACCTGGAGACGGACTCCGCGGCCCGTACGGCGTACAACGTGCGCGGTACCCAGACCGTGCTCACCGCCGCCGCGGCCGCCGGGGTGCGGCGGGTGGTGCTGTGCACGTCGGCCATGGTCTACGGCGCCCTGCCCGACAACGACATCCCGCTCTCGGAGGACTCCGAGCTGCGGGCCACGGCCGAGGCCACCGGGGTGGGTGACCTGCTGGAGATCGAACGGCTGGGCCGCCGGGCGCCGCGTGCGCACCCCGGCCTGAACGTCACCGTGGTCCGCCCGGCCGTCCTGGTCGGCGGCACGGACACCGCGCTGACCCGCTACTTCGAGTCGCCGCGTCTGCTGGTGGTGGCCGGGTCCCGGCCGACCTGGCAGTTCTGCCATGTGGAGGACCTGGTCAGCGCCCTGGAGTACGCGGCGCTGGAGAAGGTCGACGGCGAGCTGGCGGTGGGCTGCGAGGGGTGGCTGGAGCAGGAGGAGGTCGAGGAGCTGAGCGGCATCCGCCGCATGGAGCTCCCGTCCGCGGTCGCGCTGGGCGCGGCCGCCCGGCTGCACCGGATCGGCCTGACGCCGTCGCCGGCCGGGGACCTCGCGTACACGATGCACCCGTGGGTGGTCAGCGTGAGCCGGCTGCACGCGGCGGGGTGGCGGCCGCGGTGGACCAACGAGGAGGTGCTCGCGGAGCTGCTGCAGGAGGTGGCCGGGCGGCACACGGTCGCCGGGCGGCGGCTGGGGCGGAAGGACGCCACCGCGGCGGGGGCGGCCGGGGCCACCGTGGCCCTGCTGGGCGCCGCGGCCGTGGTCCGGCGCGCCCGGCGCCGCCGAGGCCTGTGACGGGGCCGGAGCCCCGCACCCGCCCCGGAGCCCCGCACCCGGCCCCGGGGCTGCGGCCCGGGCCGCGCGGCTCGAACGCCGGCGGGGCCGGATGGCGCGGCTCCGGCCCGGGCTCGGCCCTGTAGGAGGCTCCAGGCCGGGGCGTCCCGGACCGGGTGATCTCGCTATTCCGCCGTTGCGGCGGCTAGGGCACGATGGACGGTATGGCACCGCACTTCGATCACCCCGGTGAGCAGGCCGCGGCCGACCCGATTCGGCTGCTGGAGATCCGTGAGACCCCGTTGTCCCTCGACGAGGTCTTCCAGGCCGTCGGCGACGACGCCACGGGCGGGACGACGCTGTTCGTCGGGACGGTGCGCGACCACGACGGCGGGGTGGACGTCGATTCGCTCGGCTACTCCTGCCACCCGACCGCCGTGGCCGAGATGCGCCGCGTCGCCGAGCGGGTCGTGGCGAAGTACCCGGTGCGGGCCCTGGCCGCCGTGCACCGCATCGGTGACCTCTCCGTCGGCGACCTGGCCGTCGTCGTCGCCGTGTCCTGCCCGCACCGCGGCGAGGCCTTCGAGGCCTGCCGGATGCTGATCGACGACCTCAAGCACGAGGTGCCGATCTGGAAGCACCAGCGGTTCTCCGACGGGACCGAGGAGTGGGTCGGCGCCTGCTGAGCCACCGGCCGAAAGGGGGAGGATCGGGGCCGTTCGGGCGCCCAACACGCCCTCGATTTGCGTAACTCGGCCCCGAGCCCGAGCGTTGAGGTCACGAACTCATCGTTGCTGTGGCAGGAGGCAGGCCATGGGGTCTCTGGCGTGGTTGCTCATTCCGCTTTTCGCCGCGATCGGGGCGGCGATATGGGGCAGCTGGGCGGCCCGCGACAGGACGCAGGGCGACATATCCGAGCTCGCCGGCTACGCACGGTTCCGTGAGGCCATGGACCGCAACGGACGGGACCACCGCCAGGCGGCGCACTCCGCTTCCGACACCGTCTGACGACGCCCTCCGACGACGACGCCGCTCCTGCCCCGCCCGCTGCCCGTACGGACCGGCCCCGGCGGCAGGCCTCCCGGGGCGTCCCGTACTGTCGAGCCATGCCACGCCGCACCGCGACGATGCTCGCCTCCACGCTCCTGCTGTTCGCGCTGCTGTGCGCGGGGGTCTTCCTCAAGGTCCCGTACTCGGAGATGAGCCCCGGTCCGACGGTGAACACGCTCGGTGAGTCGCGCGGCGAGCCGGTCCTGCAGATCTCCGACCGCAAGACGTACCCGACCAGTGGCCACCTGAACATGACCACGGTCCGGGTCACCGGCGCGGACTACGACATGAACCTGCTGGAAGCGGTCTACGGCTGGCTCGCGGGCGACAACATCGTCGTCCCGCACGAGAACCTCTACCCCAACGGCAAGACCGACGCGGAGTCCACGCAGGAGAACGCCGAGGAGTTCAGCCAGTCGCAGGAGAGCGCCAAGGTCGCGGCCCTCAAGCAGCTCGGTATCCCGGTCACCGCCCGGGTCGTGGTCTCCACCGTCGTCAAGGGCACCCCGGCCGAGGGAAAGCTGCACGCCGGTGACGTGATCAAGGCCGTCGACGGCAGCCCGGTGAAGGTCCCGGGAGACGTGGCCGCGCTGGTCACCAAGCACAAGGCGGGGGAGCCGGTCGAGTTCACCCTCGTGCCCGCCAAGGACGCCGAGGCCGCCGAGAAGGCCGGCAAGGAGCCCGAGGGCAGCGAGAAGGTCGTGATCACCACGGCCAAGGCGGAGGGCGACGGGCACGCGATCGTCGGCATCAAGGCCGGCACCGACCACACCTTCCCGTTCCCCGTCGAGATCAAGCTCGCCGACGTCGGCGGCCCGAGCGCCGGCCTGATGTTCGCGCTCGGCCTGGTCGACAAGCTGACCCCGCAGGACCTGACCGGCGGGAAGTTCATCGCGGGCACCGGCACCATCGACGACAACGGCAAGGTCGGCCCGATCGGCGGCATCCAGATGAAGACGATCGGTGCCCGCGCGGCCGGCGCCGAGTACTTCCTGACCCCCGCCGAGAACTGCGCCTCCGCCGCCAAGGACGTGCCGGACGGCCTGACCCTGGTCAAGGTCGAGACCATCGGGGACGCCGTGCAGTCGCTGGAGAAGATCAGCAAGGGGGACACGGGCGCACTGCCGCGGTGCACCGCGAAGTAGCCCGCGCCCCCGTCCCGGCTAGGAGAAGGTCGCCGCCAGCGCGTCCGCCAGCCCCGGGACCAGGCCCGCCCCGGTCAGCACCTCGCTGGCCGAGTCCTTGTCCCGCAGCCGCACGGCCGACTCGCGCGAGCCGTCGCGCAGCACGGCCACGGTCAGCCGGACCTCCTGCCGCTCCGGGTGGCCGGCGACCCACTTGGCCAGCTGCTTGTCGTTCAGCCCGCTCGGTACGGCGGCCTCCGCGGACGGCGGCAGCATCAGCCGCTCCACGGTCAGGGCGCAGCCCACGACCGCGTCGGGCCAGGCCACGGTGCCCAGGAACTTGTCCAGCGGGGTCCCCGCGGGCAGCTCGTCCTGCTCGATCGGGGTGAGCTGGGCGTTGCCGGCGTCGTCCTGGTCCAGGCCGAGCTGCCCGGCCAGCCGGGGCTCCTGTCGGCGCAGCTTGGCGGTGTCGACGAGGGCGAACAGGCGGGCCGGCCGGTCCCAGCCCAGGCCGGAGGCGTACTCGTCGATTTCGAGCACGGCACGCGTCAGCGGACTGGCCGCCATGGGAGTGCCGGAGGAGGAAAGGTTGGACATGGACAACATCCTGCCTCCTTTCCACCCGATACCGGGAACTGACTAAAGCCTCAGTAAGTTGCATGAGTGGGCCCTACGATCAGGGGCCCGCTAGCAGACACACGCGACTTTCGAGGTGCGCACCTTGGCTTTCCAGATGCCGGACCGCGGCGGAGGCCCCTCCGGGCCACGGATGAGAGTCGGCCGCCCGTCCCGGCGCGCCCGCACTCTCCTGATGACCCTGGGCGTCCTGGCCGTCCTGGGCATGGCGTTCATCATGTTCGCGGGCTTCTGGACCGACTGGCTCTGGTTCCGCTCCGTGCACTACTCGTCCGTCTTCACCACCACGCTGTGGACCAAGATCGGACTGTTCGCGGTGTTCGGCCTGCTCATGGCCGGTGTCGTCGGGCTGAACATCTGGCTGGCCCACCGGCTGCGGCCCCCGCTGTCCGCGATGTCGCTGGAGCAGCAGAGCCTCGACCGCTACCGGATGAGCATCGCCCCGTACAAGAAGTGGCTGCTGATCGGCATCTCGGTGCTGGTCGGCCTGGTCGCGGGCGCCTCGGCGGCCGGCCAGTGGAAGACCTGGCTGATGTACGTCAACGGGGTGCCCTTCGGTACGAAGGACCCCCAGTTCGGCCTGGACGTGGCGTTCTACGCCTTCGACCTGCCCTGGTACCGCTTCCTGCTCGGCTTCGGCTTCGCGGCCGCCGTGCTGTCGCTGATCGCCGCCGCCGCCGTGCACTACCTGTACGGCGGCCTGCGCGTGACCAGCCCGGGCGCCCGGGCCACCGCCGCGGCCACCGGGCACCTGTCGGTGCTGCTCGGCCTGTTCGTCTCGCTCAAGGCGGTCGCGTACTGGCTCGACCGGTACGGGCTGGCGGTGAAGTCCAGCGACTTCAAGGCCGCGGACAACTGGACCGGCCTGCGCTACGTCGACGCCAACGCCTACCTGCCGGCCAAGACGATCCTGTTCTGCATCGCCGTGATCTGCGCCGTGCTGTTCTTCGCGACGCTGTGGCGGCGCACCTGGCAGCTGCCGGTGATCGGCTTCGGCCTGATGGTGCTCTCCGCGATCCTGATCGGCGGGCTCTACCCGGCGATCGTGCAGAAGTTCCAGGTCCAGCCGAACGAGCAGGCCAAGGAGTCCCCGTACGTCGAGAAGAACATCGAGGCGACGCGTGACGCGTACGCGATCGACGGCGCCGACGTCCGCGACTACCCGGGCGTGCCCGACCCGAAGGCCGACAAGAACCAGCTCCGGCAGGCGGCCGACACCACGGCCAGCGTCCGGCTGCTCGACCCGAACATCGTCTCGCCGGCGTTCCAGCAGCTCCAGCAGGTCAAGGGCTACTACGCCTTCCCGTCCACGCTCGCGGTCGACCGGTACAACGGCCAGGACACCGTGATCGGGCTGCGCGAGCTGAACATCGGCGGCATCCCGAAGAACAACTGGATCAACGACCACTTCCGGTACACCCACGGTTACGGTGTGGTCGCCGCCAAGGGCACCACGGCCGCGGCCGACGGCAGCCCCGACTTCACCCAGTCCGACCTGCCCTCCAAGGGCCAGTTCGGCACCGACTTCGAGCAGCGGATCTACTATGGCGAGCAGACGAAGCAGTACTCGATCGTCGGCGGCCCGCAGAAGGAGCTCGACTACTCGGACGACAAGGCGGGCGAGAAGGAGACCACGTACGAGGGCAAGAGCGGGGTCAACCTCGACAACCCGGTCAACCGCGCCGCGTACGCCCTGGCCTTCAGCGAGCCGCAGATCCTCTACTCCGGCGCCATCGGCGAGGGCTCGCGGATCCTGTACAACCGCACGCCCAAGGAGCGGGTCGAGGCCGTCGCCCCGTGGCTGACCATCGACGGCGCGCCGTACCCGGCGGTCGTGGACGGCCGGATCAAGTGGATCGTCGACGCGTACACGACCAGCAACGGCTACCCGTACGCCTCGCGCACCACGCTCGGCCAGAGCACCGCGGACTCGCTCACCAACAGCCAGCGGGCCGTGGTCGCGCAGGAGAACCAGGTCAACTACATCCGCAACTCGGTCAAGGCCACCGTCGACGCGTACGACGGCGCGGTCGAGCTCTACCAGTGGGACACCAAGGACCCGGTCCTCAAGACCTGGATGAAGGCGTTCCCGGGCACGGTCAAGCCCAAGAGCGAGATCTCCCCGAAGCTGATGGAGCACCTGCGCTACCCGCAGGACCTCTTCAAGGTCCAGCGCGAGCTGCTGACCCGTTACCACGTCACGGACCCGCAGACCTTCCTCTCCGGCTCCGAGGCCTGGGAGGTCCCGGACGACCCGACGACCAAGGCCGGCACGGCGGTCCCGCCGTACTACCTGTCGATGAAGATGCCGGACCAGAAGGAGAAGGACCAGGTCTTCTCGCTGACGACCACCTTCACCCCGAACGGCCGGCCCAACCTGAGCGCCTTCATGGCGGTCAACGCCGACCCGGGCACCCCCGACTACGGCAAGATCCGCATCCTGAAGATGCCGACCAGCAAGCCGGTGGACGGGCCCAAGCAGGTCCAGAGCAAGTTCAACTCCGAGCCCAAGATCGCGGAGTCCATCCGGCTGCTGCGCGGCGGTGACTCCGAGGTCGAGTACGGCAACCTGCTCTCGGTCCCGCTGGCGGACGGCATGCTCTACGTCGAGCCGGTCTACGTGCGCAGCGCCGGGCTGAAGTACCCGCTGCTGCGCAAGGTGCTGGTGACCTACGGCGGCCAGACGGCCTTCGAGGACACCCTGGAGAAGGCGCTGAACGTGGTCTTCGGGGCCGAGGCGCCGACCACCCCGGTCCAGCCCCCGACCCAGCCGGACGGCACGGTCAAGCCGCCCACCACCCAGGACCCGACGGTCAAGGCGGCGCTCGCCGACGCCCAGAAGGCGATCGAGGACGCCGAGAAGGCCCGCCAGTCCGGCGACTGGGCCGCCTTCGGCAAGGCCCAGGACGAGCTGAAGGCCGCGATCAAGCGGGCGGCCGAGGCGGAGGCCAAGCTCGGCAGCACGCCGAAGCCGCAGGGCCAGCAATAACCCTGGCGAGGTTCCGCTCCGCGTCGTGATACGGTTGTCTCACCGACGCGGGGTGGAGCAGCTCGGTAGCTCGCTGGGCTCATAACCCAGAGGTCGCAGGTTCAAATCCTGTCCCCGCTACTGAAGATGAAGGCCCGGATCCTTGGGATCCGGGCCTTTGTCGTGCGCGTGTGCCGGTGCTGTGACGACTGTGACGAAGCCGGGACGGACACGAGGTAGCTGAGGCAGGTGAGTTGGGGCGGGAGCGTGTTTGACTTGTCTCTCTGTGGGCATGTCGACAAAACGCTGTAGGCACGACCTCACTGACTGCGACATACCAGGTGTACGCGGGTAGCAGGTGATGCGACGATGGGATTTATGGGGGACAGGTCAACTCTGCTGGAGACAGGGCGGTTTTTGAGGACGGAACCCGAAGCAGGCGCCGCGGGCACCGTGGCCAACGAGCCGGCTCCCGCAGCAGACACGGACACCGCACTGACCGATGCGGCGTTCGCAGACGTACTGGCGGAGGCCCATGCGGCCAGCGAGACGGAGCTGGAGGCCCGGCACCGGGTCGCCGCCGACAAGGGTGACCCGGGCGCGATGAGCGTGCTCGGGGCCCTGCTGCTGCGCCGGGGAGACCTGGAGGGCGCCGAGCCCTACCTGCGGGGTGCCACGGCGGAGGGCGACCGCGCCGCCGCCAACAACCTCGGAGTCCTGCTGCACCAGCGCGGCTACCCGGAGGAGGCCGCCGGCTGGTGGCGCGTCGCCGCCGTGGCCGGATCCGCCCCCGCCGCCCACGCGTTGGGCCGCCACTACCGCGAGCGCGGGGACGAGCCCGCCGCCGAGTACTGGCTGCGGCAGGCGGCCGAATCCGGCCACGCCCTCGGCGCGTACGGCCTGGCCGACCTGCTGGAGCGGCGCGGCGACAAGGCCGCCGAGCGCTGGCTGCGGGCCGCCGCCGAGCAGGGCCACCGCGAGGCCGCCTACCGGCTCGCCCGGATCCTGCGCCGCCGCGACCCGGCCGAGGCCGAGCAGTGGTACCGGCAGGCCGCCGCCCGCGGCCACCGCCGGGCCGCCCTGCACCTGGGCGCCATGCTGGAGGCCCGCGGCGAGCTCAAGGAGGCCGAGCGCTGGTACCTGACCGCCGCCAAGCAGGGCGAGGCCCGGGCCGCGTGCGCCCTCGGCTTCCTGCTGCGCGACGCCGGGGACGAGGACAGCGCCGCCGCCTGGTGGCACCGGGCCGCCCAGGACGGCGACGGCAACGCCGCCAACGCCCTCGGCGCCCTGCACGCCGCCCGCGGGGAGACCCAGACCGCGGAGCGCTGGTACCGCGCCGCCATGGACGCGGGCGATCAAAACGGGGCGTACAACCTTGCTCTGCTGTGCGCATCCCAAAATCGCACCGCGCAGGCCGAGCAGTGGTACCGCCGGGCCGCCTACGCCGGCCACCGGGAGGCGGCCAACGCCCTGGCGATCCTGCTCCTGCAGGGCGGGGACGCGGCCGGCGCCGAGCCGTGGTTCTCCAAGGCGGCCGAGGCGGGCAGCGTGGACGCCGCCTTCAACCTCGGCATCCTGTTCGCCAGCCGCGACGAGGACGAGATGGCCCTGCGCTGGTACGAGCGCGCGGCCGCGGCCGGGCACACCGACGCCGCGCTCCAGGTCGGCATCGCCCTGGTCCGCGACGGCCAGGAGCGGGCCGCGGAGAAGCACCTGCGGTGCGCGGCGGGCGGCGGCAGCGCCGAGGCCGCGTTCCGGCTGGCCGCGCTGCTGGAGTCGCTGGCCCCGCCGCCGGAGGCCCCGGCGCTGGGCGAGCCGGTGGCCGGCCCGCGCAGCGAGAGCGAGGAGTGGTACGAGCGCGCGGCGGAGCTCGGCCACCGCCGGGCCCAGGTCCGGGTCGGCATGCTGGCCGCCGGCCGCGGCGACCTGGAGGTCGCGGCGCGCTGGTACCGGGAGGCGGCCGAGGCGGGCTCCCGCAACGGCGCCTTCAACCTGGGCCTGCTGCTGGCCCGCGAGGGCAGCGAGCCGGAGGCGGCCCTGTGGTGGACCCGCGCGGCGGTGGCCGGCCACGGCCGCGCCGCCCTGCGCCTGGGCCTCCTGGCGGCCCGCCACGGCGACCTGGCCGAGGGCCAGAAGTGGTGCACCCGCGCCATGGAACTCGGCCCGTCCGAAGTTGCCGAACGCGCCTCCCGCCTCCGCGAGGCCCTGGCGGCCGAGCAGTCGGGGCAGTCGGCGTGAGGCGGCGCGGCGGGGGCGGCGTTAAGCGATTTGCATGTGCCGGGTGGCGTCACGTAACGTGGGGTTCACCGACGCGGGGTGGAGCAGCTCGGTAGCTCGCTGGGCTCATAACCCAGAGGTCGCAGGTTCAAATCCTGTCCCCGCTACTCAGCCCGGAGGCCCGGATCCCATGGATCCGGGCCTCAGGTGTTTTCCGGGCTTGCCGCGAGCTGCGAGTGGCGGTTGCGACCGCGACGGACGGTGCACGACGCGAGGGGGCGGGGGCTTTCGGCCCCCGCCCCCTCGCGTCGTGCGTCGTTCCGGGGCGCTCAGGCCGCCGTGCAGTTCGGGCAGATGCCGCGGTAGGTGACCTCGACGCCCTCGACCGTGAAGCCGAAGCGCTCCGAGGCGGGGAGGTCCGCCAGGGGGTTGCCGGCCGGGTGGACGTCGCGGATCGCGCCGCAGCGGGCGCAGACCAGGTGCTGGTGCGGCCGGTGGGCGTTGGGGTCGTAGCGCTTGGCCCGGCGGTCCGTGGAGACCTCCAGGACCTCGCCGAGGGCCACCAGCTCGCCCAGGGTGTTGTACACCGTGGCGCGCGAGATCTCGGGCAGCTTGGCCACGGCGCGCGCGTGCACCTCGTCCGCGGTCAGGTGGACGTGGTCACCGTCGAGCACCTCGGCCACGACGCGCCGCTGTGCGGTCATGCGCCAGCCGCGGCCGCGAAGTCGTTCCAGGAGGTCACTCATAGGAGCCAGCGTAACAGCGCGGGGACCTGGTGTAGATCCCGAGTGGATACGGACTTGGATGTTTATTTGACTTAGACAAAGTCCAGCGTAGGATCACGTATCAGCAAGGACAGGACAGACGCAGGAGGCGCACGTGACGCAGGGACCGCTGACCACCGAGGCCGGCGCGCCGGTCGCCGACAACCAGAACAGCGAGACCGCGGGTGTCGGGGGTCCGGTTCTGGTCCAGGACCAGCTGCTGCTGGAGAAGCTGGCCCACTTCAACCGCGAGCGGATCCCGGAGCGCGTGGTGCACGCCCGCGGCGCCGGCGCCTACGGCACCTTCACCGTCACCGCCGACGTGACGCCCTACACCCGTGCCGCGTTCCTGTCCGAGATCGGCAAGCAGACGGAGGTCTTCCTGCGGTTCTCGACCGTGGCGGGCAACCTCGGCGCCGCCGACGCCGTGCGCGACCCCCGGGGCTGGGCGCTGAAGTTCTACACCGAAGAGGGCAACTACGACCTCGTCGGCAACAACACCCCCGTGTTCTTCATCAGGGACGCCATCAAGTTCCCGGACTTCATCCACACCCAGAAGCGCGACCCGTACACCGGCTCGACCGAGGCGGACAACGTCTGGGACTTCTGGAGCCTGTCGCCCGAGTCCACGCACCAGGTGACCTGGCTGTTCGGCGACCGCGGCATCCCGGCCTCGTACCGGCACATGAACGGCTACGGCTCGCACACGTTCCAGTGGAACAACGAGGCGGGCGAGGTCTTCTGGGTCAAGTACCACTTCAAGACCGACCAGGGCATCAAGAACCTCACCCAGGCCGAGGCCAACAAGCTGGCCGGCGAGGACCCCGACAGCCACCAGCGCGACCTGCGCGAGGCCATCGAGCGCGGGGAGTTCCCGACCTGGACCGTGCAGGTCCAGATCATGCCCGCGGCCGACGCGCCGGGATACCGCTTCAACCCGTTCGACCTCACCAAGGTGTGGCCGCACGAGGACTACCCGCCGATCGAGATCGGCAAGCTGGAGCTCAACCGCAACCCGGAGAACGTCTTCGCCGAGGTCGAGCAGAGCATCTTCTCGCCCGCGCACTTCGTGCCCGGCATCGGCCCGTCGCCCGACAAGATGCTCCAGGGCCGCCTGTTCGCCTACGGCGACGCGCACCGCTACCGCGTCGGCATCAACGCCGACCACCTGCCGGTGAACCGGCCGCACGCCACCGAGGCGCGGACCAACTCCCGTGACGGCTTCCTCTACGACGGCCGGCACAAGGGCGCGAAGAACTACGAACCGAACTCCTTCGGCGGCCCGCAGCAGACCGGCCGCCCGCTGTGGCAGTCCGTCGCGTTCACCGGCGGCACCGGCAACCACGCGGCCCCGCTGCACGCCGAGGACGACGACTTCGTGCAGGCGGGCAACCTCTACCGGCTGATGTCGCAGGAGGAGCAGGACCGTCTGGTGGAGAACCTGTCCGGCTTCATCGCCAAGGTCTCCCGCGACGACATCGTCGAGCGCGCGGTGGACAACTTCCGCCGGGCGGACGCCGACTTCGGCAAGCGGCTGGAGGCCGCGGTCCAGGCCCTGCGCGGCTGACCGGACCGCTCGCCGGGGCGAGACGGCGGGCCGGAACCCCACCCGGGGTTCCGGCCCGCCGCCGTTTCAGGACCGTCAGGCCGCCACCGAGCGCCGCGCGGGCACCCAGCAGCGGACGATGTCGCGCACCGAGACGATCCCCACGGGACCGCCCTGCTCCAGCACGATCAGATGCCGGAAGCCGCCGTGGACCATGGCCTCGGCGGCCTCCTGCAGGGTGGCGTCGGGGGTGCAGAACACCACGTTGTTCGTGGTGTGCGCGCCCACGCCCTCGCGGTCGGGGTCGTGCCCCGCGCCGATGGAGTTGAGGATGTCGCGTTCGGTGAGGATGCCGATGCCGCTGTGGTCGGGGTCGAGGACGACGGCCGCGCCGACGCGCCGGCCGGACATCAGGGTCGCTGCCTGTCGGAGGGTGTGGGCGGGTCCGAGGGTGAGGATCACGGTGCTCATGGCGTCACGGACGAGCATGAAGTCAGCCACCTCCTGGGTCGAGACCTCCGCTCGGGCGGAGCGCTGTGAGAAGAGATTCACAAGCGCACAAGCGGAGGAATTCTCAGAGTCCCACGACCGCACAGGGTCATCAAGAGGGCACAGCCGGTGAATGGGAGCGCGGGTGGCGCCGTCGCCCGGCGTCCCACAGCACCGGGCGGGGGCGCGGGCCCGTGGACCCGGGGCTCAGCCGCGGGGGCGCGGGCCCGTGGACCCGGGGCTCAGCCGCGCGGGCGCACGTACGACAGCAGCTCCTCGTGCAGCAGCCCGTTGGAGGCGGCCGCGTTCCCGCCGTGGACGCCGTCCACCCCGTCCAGGCCGGTGAACCGCCCGCCGGCCTCGGTCACCACCACCGCGATGGCGGCCATGTCCCACAGGTTCAGCTCCGGCTCCGCGCACAGGTCGAGCGAGCCCTCGGCGACCATCATGTACGGCCAGAAGTCCCCGTAGGCGCGGGTGCGCCAGCAGGCGCGGGTCAGGTCGAGGAAGCCCTCCAGCCGGCCCTGCTCCTCCCAGCCGCCCAGCGAGGAGTACGCGAACGAGGCGTCGGCGAGCGAGGCCACCTTGGAGACCCCGATCGGGCCCTCCTCGGCGAGGCTCCCGCCGCAGAACGCGCCGCCGCCCTCGGTCGCCCACCAGCGCCGGCCCAGAGCCGGGGCGGAGACCACACCGACGACCGGCCGGAACCGGCCGTTCTCGTCCTCCTCCATCAAGGAGATCAACGTGGCCCAGACCGGCACCCCGCGCACGTAGTTCTTCGTCCCGTCGATCGGGTCCACGACCCAGCGCCGCGGCCCCGAGCCGACCAGCCCGTACTCCTCGCCCAGGATCGCGTCCTCGGGCCGCGCCTCCTGGAGCAGGGCGCGGATCGCGGCCTCGGTGGCGGTGTCGGCCTCGCTCACCGGAGTCATGTCCGGCTTCGTCTCCACCTTCAGGTCCAGGGCCTTGAAGCGGGCCGTGGTGACCGTGTCGGCGGCGTCGGCGAGGGCGTGGGCGAGGCGCAGATCATCGTCATACTCGGGCATGGCCGAACAGTATCGGCACCCGACCGGGCGGACCACACGGCCTCTCTTGACACTGTCCGAACCGCCGTCAACGCTGGCGGGAACGGACGGGCGGGCGGGAGGCGGCAATGCCGGCAGCGCGGGAGTCCTTGCTGGAAGCGGCGGGTGCGGCGCTGGCCGCGCGCCCCTGGCGGGTCGTACGGATGGTCGACGTCGCGGCGGCGGCCGGGGTGTCCCGGCAGACGCTCTACAACGAGTTCGGCGGCAAGCACGGGCTGGGCCGGGCGCTGGTGCGCCGCGAGACCGACCGGTTCCTCGACGGGGTCGACCGGGCCCTGGACTCCCCGGCGCCCCCGGCGCAGCGGCTGGCCGCCCTCGCCGACTGGACCGTACGGACCGCCCGCAGCCGCCCCGTGGTCCGCGCCGCGCTCACGGGCTGCTGGACCGACGCCTTACCCGAGCCCGGCCCCGGCTTCCCCGCCCCGCGGCCGCCCGGCACGGTGGCCCCCGAACCGGGCGCGCTCACCCGGGCGGTACGCGACCGGGCCGCGGCCGCACTCGGCCCCGCGTACACCTCGCCCGGCCACTGCGAACTCGTCGTACGGCTCGCCCTGTCCTACGTCATCGCCCCGGCCGAGGACGCGGCCGGGCCCGTGCTGGACGAGCTGCTGGGCGCGGTCAGTGGGACGAGCCCGACAGTTGCAGGCCGATCACCCCGACGATGACCAGGGTGATCGAGACGATCTTCAGCGTGGAGACCAGGTCGCCGAGGAAGACCATGCCGTAGATGGCCGTACCGGCCGCGCCGATCCCCGTCCACACCGCGTACGCCGGCCCCACGTCGAGCTTCTTCAGGGCCAGGGTGAGCAGGCCGAAACTGCCGAGGGCGAAGCAGGCGAAGGCGATCGTCGGCCACAGCCGGGTGAACCCGTGGGACAGCTTGAGGCAGACCGCGAACCCGGTCTCCAGGATTCCCGCGACCACGACCAGCAGCCACGCCATGTCGGATGCCTCCCCGCGTCAGGTGACACGGTCCTGGCCTCGGCCGCGCGCCACTCGGTGCGACTATGCATTGACCGGTTGCGCCGCCCGGCAAACGTCAGTCGCCCTCGCGCCGCTCCCGCGTCGCCAGCAGCCGCCGCAGCGAGTACAGCCGGGCCGGATCGGCATGGCCCTCGGCCACCCAGGCGTCCAGCGCGCAGTCCTTCTCGTCGTGGCTGCACGCCCGCGGGCACTCCTCGGTGCCCGGCACCAGGTCCGGGAAGGCCAGGATCACCCGGGACGGGTCCACGTGGTGCAGCCCGAACGACCGCACGCCCGGGGTGTCGATGACCCAGCCCTCCACGCCCGGCAGCGGCAGCGCCAGCGCCGAGGTCGTGGTGTGTCGGCCGCGCCCGGTGACCCGGTTGACATGGCCGGTGGCCCGCCGCCGGTCCTCGGCCACCAGGGAGTTGACCAGCGTGGTCTTGCCGACGCCCGAGTGCCCCACGAACGCCGTGATCCGCCCGGCCAGCCGCTCGCGCACCCGGTCGGCCGCGTCCCCGTTCTCCAGCTCGTCCCGGCTGGTCACCACATGGGCCACGCCCAGCGAGGCGTAGGTGTCCAGCAGCTTGTCGGCCGGGGCCAGGTCCGACTTGGTCAGCACCAGCAGCGGCTCCAGGCCCGCGTCGTACGCGGCGACCAGACAGCGGTCGATCAGCCGCGGCCGGGGCTCGGGGTCGGCGAGCGCGGTCACGATCGCGAGCTGGTCGGCATTGGCCACGACCACCCGCTCGTAGGGGTCGTCGTCGTCCGCGGTACGGCGCAGCACCGAGCTGCGCTCCTCGATGCGCACGATCCGCGCGAGGGTGTCCTTGCGGCCCGACAGGTCACCGACCAGACCCACCCGGTCGCCGACCACCGCCGCCTTGCGGCCCAGCTCACGGGCCTTCATGGCGGTGATCTCGCGGTCCTCCACCAGACACGTCAGCCGGCCCCGGTCGACCGTGAGGACGAACCCCTCGGCCGCGTCCTCGTGCTTGGGCCGGATGTTCGTCCGGGGCCGGTTCCCCTTCGGGTTGGGGCGGCTCCGGATGTCGTCCTCGTCGGTGTGCTTGCCGTACCGGCGCATGGCGCTACTCTCCCGCTCCCGCGAGCATGTCCGCCCACATCCGCGGGAAGTCCGGAAGGGTCTTCGCGGTGGTCGCGACGTTCTCGATCTGCACGCCCGGGGTCGCCAGGCCGATGACGGCGCCCGCGGTGGCCATGCGGTGGTCGTCGTAGGTGTGGAAGACCCCGCCGTGCAGGCGGCGCGGGCGGATGTGCAGACCGTCGGCGGTCTCGGTGACGTCACCGCCCAGCTCGTTGATCTCCTTGGTCAGCGCGGCCAGCCGGTCCGTCTCGTGCAGACGCAGGTGCGCCACGCCGCGCAGGGTGGACGGGGAGTCCGCCAGCGCCGCCACCGCCGCGATGCCCGGGGTCAGCTCGCCGACGTCACCGAGGTCCACGTCGATGCCGTGGATCGTGCCGGTGCCGGTGAAGACCAGGCCCGCGTCGGTCAGCTCGCAGGAGCCGCCCATCTCCGTGAAGATCGAACGCAGCGCGTCACCCGGCTGCGTGGTGCGGCGCGGCCAGTCGGGAATGGTGACCGTGCCGCCGGTGACCATCGCCGCCGCCAGGAACGGCTGGGCGTTGGACAGGTCCGGCTCCACCACCATGTCGCGGCCCAGCAGCGCGCCCGGCGCCACCCGCCACACGTTCTTCTCGCCGCCCGCCTCCGGGGTGTCCACCTGGGCGCCGGCCGCGCGCAGCATCTCCACCGTCATCTTGATGTGCGGCAGCGAGGGCAGGGTCGCACCGACGTGCCGGACCTCCACGCCGTGGTTGAAGCGCGGCGCCGACAGCAGCAGCGCCGAGACGAACTGGGAGGAGTTGGAGGCGTCGATCTCGACCGTGCCGCCCTCCAGGGCCCCGCCGCCGTGCACCGTCAGCGGCAGCGCACCGCGCCCGCCGTCGTCGATCCGGGCGCCCAGCGCCCGCAGCGCCTCGATGACCTGGCCGAGCGGGCGCTCGTAGGACCGCGGGTCGCCGTCGAAGCGGATGTCGCCGGCGGCGAGGGTCGCCACCGGGGGCAGGAAGCGCATCACGGTGCCGGCGTTGCCGACGTCCACGGTCGCCGGGCCGTGCAGCGCCGCCGGGATGATCCGCCAGGCCTCGCCCGAACCGGCCTCGGCCGAGCTGGACGAGACGGTCTCCTCGATGCCGACGCCCAGCGCGCGCAGCGCGTCCGACATCAGCTGCGAGTCGCGCGAGCGCAGCGGCCGGCGGACCCAGCCCGGCTCGGCCGCGAGGGCCGCGAGCACCAGGGCGCGGTTGGTCACCGACTTCGACCCCGGCACGGTCACGGTGGCGTGGACGGCTCCGTCCGCGAGCGGGGCGGGCCAGAGGGCGGGCAGCGCAGGGGTCTGGGTCATGCCCTCACTTTAGTGGCAGAGCCGTGGCCCCCGATGATCCGCTCACAGGCCGAGCAGCCACCGCCCGCCGCCGATCAGCGAGCACAGCGTCACCACGTGGAACATGACCAGCCAGACGACCGGATGCAGATGGGTGAGCCGCCCCAGCTGGTCGGCGTCCGAGTCGGGCGCCCCGCCGCGCCTCCGCTTCGCCTGCAGCTCGAACACCGGCCGCACCCCGCCGAGCAGCAGGAACCACACCACGCCGTAGGCGAACAGCGCCTGGACCTCGGGCGGAGCCAGCCAGGACACCGCCAGGAAGGTCCCGCCGGACACCACCACGGTCAGCACCCCGTACGCGTTCCGGATCATCACCAGCATGGCCAGCAGCAGGGCCGTGGCCGCCCACAGCAGCAGCGTGATCCGGTGCGCCCCCAGCAGCGCGGCCCCGCCGAGCCCCAGCAGGGACGGCGCGATGTAGCCGGCGGCGGCGGTCAGGATCATGCCGAGACCCGAGGGATTGCCACGGCTGACGGTCAGGCCACTGGTGTCCGAATGCAGCCGGATCCCGTCCAGACGCCGCCCGGTGCACACGGCCACCAGACCGTGCCCGCCCTCGTGGGCGATGGTCACGGCGTTGCGGGATATCCGCCACAGCGGCCGCGGCGCCACGACCGCCAGCGCCACCGCCGCGGTCAGCACCACCAGCCACAGTTCGGGCGCCGGCTGGAGCCCGGTCAGCCGGTCCCAGATCCCGGCGGCGGTGGTACCCGCGGAAGAGGCGACGGTCATGGGGCGGACTCCTTGGCGAGCGGGGACGGGGCCATGGCAGTGTGGCAGCCATGTGCGGACGGTATGCAGCGAGTCGTAGGCCCGAGGACCTGGTGGACGTCTTCGGCATCGAGCGGTGGGAGCCGACGGAGACCCTGGACCCGGACTGGAACGTGGCACCGACCAAAGCCGTCCACGTCGTCCTCGACCGTGCACTGAAGGACGCGCAGGACCCGCGTCCGGTTCGCCAGCTGCGCGTCCTGAAATGGGGTCTGGTCCCGTCCTGGGCCAAGAACCCCGACGGCGCGGCCCGGATGATCAACGCCCGGTCCGAGACCCTGCACGAGAAGCCCTCGTTCCGCCGGGCCTTCGCCCAGCGCCGCTGCATCATCCCCGCCGACGGCTACTACGAGTGGGTCACCGGCGCCGACGAGCGGCAGCTGGAGGTCGAGGGGAAGAAGAAGCGCCCGCGCAAGCAGCCGTACTTCGTGCGGCCCGCCGACGGCTCGGTCTTCGCCATGGCCGGCCTCTATGAGTTCTGGCGCGACCGGACCCTGCCCGACGACCACCCGGACGCCTGGTGGGTGACCTGCTCGGTGATCACCACCGAGGCCGAGACCACCCCGCTCGCCGCCGCCCCCGCCGACGGGCCGGGCTCGCTCGCCGAGATCCACCCGCGGATGCCCCTGATGCTCACCCCGGACCGCTGGGACGCCTGGCTGGACCCGGCCAGGACCGACGTCGACGCCCTGCGCCCGCTGCTGGAGCCGCCGCCCGGCGGACTGATGCGGGCCTACCCGGTCGCCACCGCCGTCAGCAACGTCCGCAACAACGGGCCCGAGCTGCTGCACGAACTGGCCGCGCCCGAGCTCGGCACGCTCTTCTGACCCGGCGCCGCCGGTCCGCCCCGGCGGCGCCGACCCCGGCAGCACGCGCGCGACCCGGCAGGATGGGCGCATGACGTCGCACACCCCCCGCCGCACCCAGAGCGTGGACACCCCGGCCGGCGAGGCACGGATCACCTGGCACGAAGCCCCCGACGCCCGGCTGGTCCTGGCCCTGGGCCACGGCGCCGGCGGCGGCATCGAGGCCCGCGACCTCCAGGCCCTGGCCGCGGCCCTGCCCGGGCGAGGGGTCACCGTCGCGCTGGTCGAGCAGCCCTGGCGGGTCGCGGGCAAGAAGGTCGCCGCCGCCCCGAAGACCCTCGACGAGGGCTGGCGCGGACTGTGGCCGCAGCTCGCCGCCGCCGGCCCGCCCGTCGTCGCGGGCGGCCGCAGCGCCGGGGCCCGGGTGGCCTGCCGGACCGCCGCCGCACTCGGCGCGGCCGGGGTGCTGGCGCTGGCCTTCCCGCTGCACCCGCCCGGCCGGCCCGAGAAGTCCCGGGCCGACGAACTGCTCGGTGCCGGGCTGCCCACGCTGGTGCTCCAGGGCGGCCGGGACACCTTCGGCCGCCCCGAGGAGTTCCCCGCGGGCGGCTTCGACCTGCTGGAGGTCCCGTACGGGGACCACGGCTTCGCGGTGCCCAAGAAGGCGGAGCTCACCCAGCAGGAGGCCCTGGCGGTGATCACCGGCGCGGTGGCCGACTGGCTGGACCGGCTCCCGCTCCCGGCGCCGCGCACGACCTGACGCGGACCCCGTGCGGCACCCGCCTCCCGCACGGGAATGCGCACGCCGGCTCCTTGGTTGTGCCGGATGTCGGAACGCACGGAACCGCCGAAGGAGAGGACGCGCATGACCCAGGTCATGAGCCAGAACCGCCCACAGGCCACTGACCTGGACTGGACGGTGCTGCCCGCCCCCAAGCGCGCCCCGGCCCGGGCGGCGCAGGGGCGCGATGGTCGACTATTCTCCGATTCGAGTGGGTCCGCATTCGGAGCCGCCACGCAGTCGGAGGAGGTGGGTTCCGTCCCTGGGACCGACGAAGGCCACGCGGAAGAGACGCCCGCGGAGCGCAACGCGCGCTTCGAGCGGGACGCACTCGGCTACCTCGACCAGATGTACTCGGCCGCGCTGCGCATGACGCGCAACCCGGCCGACGCCGAGGACCTGGTCCAGGAGACGTACGCCAAGGCGTACGCGTCCTTCCACCAGTTCCGCGAGGGGACCAACCTCAAGGCGTGGCTGTACCGCATCCTGACCAACACCTTCATCAACTCCTACCGCAAGAAGCAGCGCGAGCCCCAGCGCAGCGCGGCGGAGGAGATCGAGGACTGGCAGCTGGCCCGTGCCGAGTCGCACATGTCGACGGGCCTGCGCTCGGCGGAGTCGCAGGCACTGGACCACCTGCCGGACTCGGACGTGAAGGAAGCGCTCCAGGCCATTCCGGAAGAGTTCCGCATCGCCGTGTATCTCGCCGACGTGGAGGGGTTTGCGTACAAGGAGATCGCGGACATCATGGGTACACCCATCGGTACGGTCATGTCGCGACTGCACCGTGGCCGCCGTCAACTCCGCGGAATGCTGGAGGACTACGCTCGTGAGCGCGGGCTGGTCCCGGCCGGCGCGGGAGAGTCGAACGAACGGAAAGGCTCGGGCTCATGAGCTGCGGAGAGCCGCACGAGACGGATTGCTCTGAGGTCCTGGACCACCTTTACGAGTTCCTCGACCACGAAATGCCGGACTCGGACTGCACCAAGTTCGAGACGCATTTCGGCGAGTGCAACCCGTGCCTGGAGAAGTACGGCCTGGAGAAGGCCGTCAAGAAGCTGGTGCAGCGGTGCTGCGGGTCCGACGACGTACCGTCCGACCTGCGCGCCAAGGTGATGGGGCGGATCGAGCTGATCCGCGCCGGGCAGTCGGTGCCCGACCACGACGTCACCGCGGGTCCGGCCACCGGCTGACCTTTCGGCCGAACGGCCGCCCCGGGAACACCCCTTCGTTCACCCGAAGGCGTTAATCCGGGGGTGCCCGGACGGCGCAATGCCACAAGGCGGCCCCCCGCTGACGGGGGCCCGCCTATTCTCCCCAATCGGTACCGGTGCGACCGGTGCCCCGGCGTGCGCGACAGCGCACCGGTACGGGGAGGAGAACGCGATGCGGGTACTTCCGCCGGCGGCCCGGATCTTTCTCCTGAGCACCGTCGGCGGTGCGCTCGTCTGTGTGCTGCCCGCCCTGACCGCGCTGCGGCACGGGCACGTGCCCCTGCTTCCGGTCGTCCTCCTCACCGGGCTCTACCTCGGCTGCGAACTGGTCCGCCTGTGCCCGCTGCCGGCCGGCCGGGCCCCCGAGGGCATCGGCTCCTTCCTGCCGGTGCTGCTCGCCGCCGTCTACCTGCTCCCGCCGGCCGCCGCCGCGCTCGTCGCGGTCCCCGGCGCGCTGGCCGGGCCCGTGGTGCAACGGCCCGCCGGGGTCCGCCGGATCTGGCACGCCGCCCAGCAGGCCGGGGCCGCCTGGGCCGCGGCCCACGCCTTCGCCCTGCTGCACGGTCCGGCCGCGCTCGGCGGCGGGGGCCAGGACTGGGTCGCGGACTTCCCCTACGTCCTGCTGCCCGCGGCCGTCGCCGCCGCCGTGTTCTGCCTGGTCCTCACCGCCCTCGACGGCGGCATCCTGGTCGCCGCCGAACGCCGCCCCGCCACCCGGGCCTGGCGCGGACTGCTCGCCCGCTCGCTGGCCCCGCACGCCGTGCACGCCCTGGCCGGGCTGATGATGGCCGTGCTCTGGCACAGCCCGTACGGGCCGCCGGCCGCGCTGCTGGTGCTGCTGCCGATGTACCTCTCCTGCTGGATCTTCGCCCAGTACCACCGCGAACGCGCCGCCCACCAGGCCACCATCAGGGCCCTGGTGCAGGCCGTCGACATCAAGGACCGCTACACCCGCGGCCACAGCGAACGGGTCGGACAGGCCTCCGCCATGATCGCCCGCGAGCTCGGCATGGACGGGGACCGCCTCGAATGCGTCCGGATCGCGGGCATCCTGCACGACGTCGGCAAGCTCGGCGTCCCCACCCGGCTGCTGCGCAAGGACGGCCCGCTGACCCCGCAGGAGCGCCAGGTCATCGAACTCCACCCCGAGTACGGGCACGAGATGGTCCGCGGCATCGGCTTCCTCGGCGAGGCCCGGGTGGCGATCCTGCACCACCACGAACGCATCGACGGCTCCGGCTACCCCTACGGCCTGAGCGGGGAACAGATCCCGGTCCTGGCCCGGGTGGTGGCCGTCGCCGACGCCTTCGACGCCATGACCTCCACCCGCTCCTACAGCCGGGCCCGCCCGGTGCCCACCGCCCTCGCCGAACTCCAGCGCTGCGCCGGCTCCCACTTCGACCCGGCCATGGTCCGTGCCCTGGTCCGCGCCATCGGCCGGCACGGCTGGCACCCGGTGGTCACCTCCGACGCCGACCTCCAGGTGATCCCGGCCACCGACGGCACCACCGCCCTGCCGGGCATGCCCGCCCAGGGCGACGCCGGCAGCCGGACCCGGGCCGCCGGGGGCGGCGGGTGAGGCCCGCCGCCGTCCCGGCCGGCGGCCTGCGGCCCGGCGCGGTGGTCATGCCCTGGGCGGTCCGGGCCGGCGCCGCCGCCCTGACCGCGGCCGGGCTCGGACACACGCTCTGGCACGGCGTCGTCGAGCCCGGCACCGCGCTCGCCTTCGGCGTGCTGATCGCGGTCGGCGAGCTGGCCCGGCGCGACGGCCGGCCCCGGCCCGGCCACCCCCATCCGGCCGAGGACCGCCACCCCGCCCCGCTCGGCTCGGCCGGGGCGCTGGCGTACGCGCTGCTCGGGCACGCGGCCGGGCGGCCCACCCACCACGGGGTGCTCCAGGTGGTGGCCGTGGTCGTCGCGGCCGCCCTCGTCGGGATCGTCCCGCACGTCGCCCGGGGCCGCGGTCCGGCCCTGGACGACGTGGCCCGGCGGGTGCTCACCGTGGCCTTCGCCGCCGCCTGCTTCCGGCCGCTCTACCACTCCGGGCGGCTGGCCGAGAGCGTCGGCCAGGGCCCGTACCTGGTGTTCCTGCTGCTCGGGCTGCTGGGCCTGACCGCCCTGTGCGACGCCGTGCTCGCCGCCGCGCTGGCCGGGGCGCGCACCGGCTGGCCGTACGGGCCCCTGCTGCGCGACGAACTGCGGGCGCTGGCCGGGATCGGCTCGGCGATCTGCGCCACGGGGGTGGTGATGGGTCTCGGGGTGGCCGTCGCCGGGCTGTGGGCGCTGCCCGCCTTCAGCGTGCCGCTGCTGCTGACCCAGATGTCGTTCCGCCGGATCACCGCGATCCGCACCACCTACCGCCAGACCATCACCTCGCTGGCCCGGGCCACCGAGATCGCCGGGTACACCCCGCCCGGCCACGCCCGCCGGGTCGCGGCCCTGAGCTGCGCGGTCGGCCGGGAGCTGGGCCTGTCGGAGCGGGAGCTGACCGTGCTGGAGTACGCGGCGCTGATGCACGACATCGGCCAGCTCTCCCTGATCGACCCCGTCCCGGCCGGGGCGACCGCCCCGCTGGCGGCGGCCGAGGCCCGGCGGATCGCGGAGCTCGGCGGGGAGGTGGCCCGGCAGACCGGGGTGCCGGCCGAGGTCGCGGTGGTGGTGGAACGGCAGGCCGATCCGTACCGTGAGCAGCCGGTCGCGGCCCGTATCGTCCGGGTGGTCAACGCCTACGAGGACCTGGTCGGCGGGAGCCGTCACCCGGGTGGCTCATTGGCGGCCCTGGAACAGCTGCGCCTCGGCACGGCCCGGGACTACCAGCCGGAGGTCGTGGAGGGCCTCGCGCGGGTTCTCGCCCGGGACGGACGTGCCAGAGTCGTACCCGTCCCACCGGGGTAACCCATGGGTAATGAGCGGCCGTCCGAGTGGGCATGGTTGGATGCGAAGTGAGAGTGTCCACCAGGCTGCACCGTTAATCCCCCAGCCACCGCTGGGGGGACCCCCACAGGCGGGAATCGTGAGGATCTTCGGGAAGGTACGGCATCGGCCCTCCGCCTCGTGGCGGCAGGCCACCGACCGCGCGTTCACGCTGATCGGCGACGGTCGGTACGAGGACGCGGGCGCCCTGCTGACCAGAGCGGCCGACCTGGAACCGTGGCTGTCGGAGTCCTGGTTCAACCTGGCGCTGCTGCACAAGTTCCGGCACGACTGGGAACAGGCGCGGGCCGCCGGACTGCGGGCCGTGGCCCTGCTCGACCGCGAGACCGGTGCGCCGGACTGGTGGAACGTCGGCATCGCCGCCACCGCCCTGCAGGACTGGCCGCTGGCGCGCCGGGCCTGGCAGGCCTACGGGCTGCGGGTGCCGGGCGAGCCGCACGGCGCGGCCGGCACCGGCGAACCGGTCGGGATGGAGCTGGGCAGCGCCGCCGTGCGGCTCTCGCCCGAGGGCGAGGCCGAGGTGGTCTGGGGCCGCCGGCTGGACCCGGCGCGGATGGAGGTCCTGTCCATCCCGCTGCCCTCCTCGGGCCGGCGCTGGGGCGAGGTCGTGCTGCACGACGGGGTCCCGCACGGCGAGCGGGTCACCGCGGCCGGGCCCGCGTACCCGGTCTTCGACGAGATCGAGCTGTGGGCGCCGTCCCCGGTACCGACCTGGGTGGTGCTGCTGGAGGCCGCCACCGAGGCCGACCGCGACGCCCTGGAGCGACTCGCCTCCGACGCCGGCTTCGCCGCCGAGGACTGGTCCTCGTCGGTGCGGCTGCTGTGCCGGACCTGCTCGGAGAGCTCCATGCCCAGCGACGAGGGCGACGGCGAGCACCTCGACCCGCACGACCACAGCGAACCGGGCCACCCCGGCCCGCTCGGGCACCGCACGGCCGGCTCCGGTTCCCTGTGGGTGCCCGAGCGGGAGTGCGGCATCGCGGCCCCGGCCGGACTGGTCCGCGGACTGCTGGACGGCTGGGTCGCCGACAGCCCGGACACCCGGGAATGGCGGGATCTCGAAGAAGTCTGCTGATCCCTGCACGTAGGCTGTACGGGCACACCAGTGGCTTCAGGGAAGGCGTACGCGGGACATGGCGCAGCAGGAGAACGAGGTCCTCAAGGTCGATGCCGACGGATACGTCGTGGACACCGAGGACTGTGAGGCGCGTGAGCTCGCCCACCGTGAGCGCGGCACCGCGCGCCCGATCACGGTCGTCGGCAACCCGGTGCTGCACCGGGAGTGCAAGGACGTCACCGAGTTCGGCGCCGAACTGGCGCAGCTGATCGACGACATGTTCGCCAGCCAGCGGGCCGCCGAGGGCGTGGGCCTGGCCGCCAACCAGATCGGCGTGGACCAGAAGGTCTTCGTCTACGACTGCCCGGACGACGAGGGCGTGCGCCACACCGGCGTCGTGGTCAACCCGAAGCTGGTCGACCTGCCGGCCGCCGCCCGGGTGCTCGACGACTCCAACGAGGGCTGCCTGTCGGTCCCCACCGCCTACGCCTCGCTGCCGCGCCCCGACTACGCCGAGGTGACCGGCCAGGACGCCCAGGGCAACCCGATCAAGGTCCGAGGCACCGGCTACTTCGCGCGCTGCCTCCAGCACGAGACCGACCACCTGCACGGCTTCCTGTACATCGACAAGCTCTCCAAGCGGGACCGCAAGGACGCCCTGCGCCAGATGGCCGAGGGCACCCCGCGCTACGAGACCGTCCCCAACGAGTAGGGCCGGACCAGGGGCCGGGCTTCCCGCCCGTCCACGCGCACGCCGAAGGCCCCGCACCGGATCGTTCCGGTGCGGGGCCTTCGTCCGTGGTGCGGAGTGCGGACTAGAAGTCCTCGTCGAGGTCGACCGTGCCCTCGACGGCGACCTGGTAGGCCGACGGGCGGCGCTCGAAGAAGTTCGTCAGCTCCTGGACGCCCTGGAGCTCCATGAACGAGAACGGGTTCGCCGAGCCGTAGACCGGCGCGAAGCCGAGGCGGACCAGACGCTGGTCGGCGACGCACTGGAGGTACTCGCGCATCGACTCGGTGTTCATGCCGGGCAGGCCGTCACCGCACAGGTCGCGGCCGAACTGCAGCTCCGCCTCGACGGCCTCCTTCAGCATGTCGGTGACCTGCTGCTGGAGCGCGTCGTCGAAGAGCTCCGGCTCCTCCTTGCGGACCGTGTCCACGACCTCGAAGGCGAAGTTCATGTGCATGGTCTCGTCGCGGAACACCCAGTTGGTGCCGGTGGCCAGGCCGTGCAGCAGGCCGCGGCTGCGGAACCAGTACACGTAGGCGAAGGCGCCGTAGAAGAACAGGCCCTCGATGCAGGCGGCGAAGCAGATCAGGTTCAGCAGGAAGCGGCGGCGGTCGGCGGCCGTCTCCAGCTTCTCGATCTTCTCGACCGAGTCCATCCACTTGAAGCAGAACTGCGCCTTCTCGCGGATCGACGGGATGTTCTCGACGGCGTCGAAGGCGGCCGCGCGGTCGTCCGGGTCGGGCAGGTAGGTGTCCAGCAGGGTCAGGTAGAACTGGACGTGCACGGCCTCCTCGAAGAGCTGGCGCGACAGGTACAGGCGCGCCTCCGGGGAGTTGATGTGCTTGTACAGCGTCAGCACCAGGTTGTTCGCGACGATCGAGTCGCCGGTGGCGAAGAACGCCACCAGGCGGCCGATCATGTGCTGCTCGGCCGGGGTCAGCTTGGCGAGGTCGGCCACGTCGGAGTGGAGGTCGACCTCCTCCACCGTCCACGTGTTCTTGATCGCGTCCCGGTAGCGCTCGTAGAAGTCCGGGTAGCGCATCGGACGCAGGGTCAGCTCGAAGCCCGGGTCGAGAAGGTTTTGCTTTCGGGTGGTGCTCATCACTGGCAGGCCTCGCAGGACTCGGGGTTCTCAAGGGAGCAGGCCAGCGCGTCGGCGTCGACGGCCTGCGGAAGGGGGGCGGGGGTGGCCGCCGGCTGTGCCTGGGCGGCGCGGGCGATCTTCGTCGCCGGACGGGAGCGCAGGTAGTAGGTGGTCTTCAGGCCCTGCTTCCAGGCGTACGCGTACATCGAGCTGAGCTTGCCGATGGTGGGCGTCTCCATGAAGAGGTTGAGCGACTGGCTCTGGTCCAGGTACGGCGTACGGGCCGCCGCCATGTCGATCAGGCCGCGCTGCGGGATCTCCCACGCCGTGCGGTACAGCTCGCGGACCTCGGCCGGGATCCAGCCGAAGCCCTGGACCGAGCCGGAGGAGTCGCGCAGCGCCTCGCGGGTCTGCGCGTCCCAGACGCCCAGCTTCTTGAGGTCCTCCACCAGGTAGCCGTTGACCTGGAGGAACTCACCGCTGAGGGTCTCGCGCTTGAAGAGGTTGGAGACCTGCGGCTCGATGCACTCGTACACGCCCGCGATCGAGGCGATGGTGGCGGTGGGGGCGATGGCCAGCAGCAGCGAGTTGCGCATGCCGGTCTTCGCGATCCGGGCGCGCAGCGCCTCCCAGCGCTCGGGCCAGTGGTGGGTGACCCCGTAGTGGTCGGGGTGCAGCACGCCCTGCGCGGTCCGGGTCTCCGCCCACGCCGGCAGCGGGCCGCTGCGCTCGGCGAGGTCGGCGGAGGCCTCGTAGGCGGCCAGCATGATCCGCTCGGCGATCTTCGTGGACAGCGCCTTGGCCGCGTCGGAGTCGAACGGCAGGCGCAGCTTGAAGAAGACGTCCTGCAGACCCATCGCGCCCAGGCCCACCGGGCGCCACTTGGCGTTGGAGTTGCCGGCCTGCTCGGTCGGGTAGAAGTTGATGTCCACCACGCGGTCGAGGAAGGTCACGGCGGTGCGGACGGTCTCGTCCAGGCGCTCCCAGTCCAGGTCGCCGGTCTCGGTCAGGACGAACGCGCCGAGGTTGACCGAGCCGAGGTTGCAGACGGCGGTCTCGTCGTCGTTGGTGACCTCGATGATCTCGGTGCACAGGTTCGAGGAGTGCACCACGCGGCCGGGCAGCGCCGTCTGGTTGGCGGTGCGGTTGGAGGCGTCCTTGAACGTCATCCAGCCGTTGCCGGTCTGCGCGAGGGTGCGCATCATGCGGCCGTACAGGTCCCGGGCCGGCATGGTCTTCTTGGCCAGGCCCGCGGCCTCGGCCTTGAGGTAGGCGGCGTCGAACTCCTCGCCGTAGAGGTCGACCAGCTCCGGGACGTCGGCGGGGGAGAACAGCGACCACTGCCCGTCGGCGTTCACGCGGCGCATGAACTCGTCCGGGATCCAGTGCGCGAGGTTCAGGTTGTGCGTGCGCCGGGCGTCCTCACCGGTGTTGTCGCGCAGCTCCAGGAACTCCTCGATGTCCGCGTGCCAGGTCTCCAGGTAGACGGCGGCGGCGCCCTTGCGGCGGCCGCCCTGGTTCACGGCGGCGACGGAGGCGTCGAGGGTCTTCAGGAACGGCACGATGCCGTTGGAGTGGCCGTTGGTGCCGCGGATCAGCGAGCCGCGGGCGCGGATGCGCGAGTACGACAGACCGATGCCGCCGGCGTGCTTGGACAGCCGGGCCACCTGGTGGTAGCGGCCGTAGATCGAGTCCAGCTCGTCCAGCGGGGAGTCCAGCAGGTAGCAGGAGGACATCTGCGGGTGCCGGGTGCCGGAGTTGAACAGGGTGGGGGAGGAGGGCAGGTAGTCCAGCCGGCTCATCAGCCCGTAGAGGGACGAGACCTCCTCGACCGCGCGCACGCTGTCGTCCTCGGCCAGGCCGCAGGCCACGCGCAGCATGAAGTGCTGCGGGGTCTCGATGACCTGACGGGTGATCGGGTGGCGCAGGAGGTAGCGGCTGTGCAGGGTGCGCAGGCCGAAGAAGCCGAACCGGTCGTCGGCGCCTTCGGCGAGCGCGTGCTCGACCAGCGCGTCCAGGCGGGCGGCGTGGGCGGCGACGAACGCGGCGGTGCGGTCGGCGATCAGGCCCTCGCGGTGACCGACCGCGACGGAGGCGGAGAAGGAGGTGGCGCCCTGGCCGGCCGCCTCGTCGGCGACGGCGAGGGTCAGCAGCCGGGCGGCGAGCCGGGAGTAGGCCGGGTCCTCGGAGATCAGACCGGCGGCGGCCTCGGTGGCCAGCCCGCGCAGCTCGGCCTCGTCCGCGTCGGCGCTGCGGCCGCGCAGGGCGGCGGCGGCGACCCGGCCGGGGTCGGTGTCGGGCAGGTCGGCGGTCAGTTCCGTGAGGGTGCGCAGCAGCGCGGCCCCGGGGCCGCCGGCCTCGGCGGCGGACTCGGGCAGGTCGGACTCGGCGCGCGATGCGGCAGGCGCGATGGTCACGGGGGGCTCTCCCTCGCTCGGCTCCGGCTCATCGAACGGCGGGGCAGGCGGGAGCGCGCGCGGGCAGGCGGGAGCGACGAAGGCTCATGTGCACCGCACGGCGTCCACCGGCCCAACCGCGAGGCCCGGACGTGGTCGGCGTCCGGGACGGTCGACCCGGGCGCGCCGTCGGCAGGTCATCGGACTTGGCGCCCGGGCGGCCGGACACTTCATACCGTTGCGGGACAGTTCCGGATTCCCACCGGATTCCCCTGCGGCGACAGCGAGGACGAGCATACATGTGGGGGGCCATGTCTGTGTGACCCCCTAGATGTTGTGTCGCCCGGCGACGCAGCGTCGTGTGTCGTACCTCTCCGCTATCGTCGGAGCGAGCACCTCCCAGGAAGGCGAGTGAGGTAGGACCGTCATGGCCGAACATCCCCAGATGCTGACGGAAGAGTTCGAGACCCTCGCCCGCACAGCCGCCCCGTGTCCGTGCACGGTGAGCCCAACGGGATGCACTACGAAATCGTGCGCACCGTGCCTTTCGGCAAGGACGTCCACCTCCCCGACCCCGTCGGCATCACCCTCCGGACCGAGGTCCTCAAGGACGGGGTGCGCTGGCCCGGACAGCATGAAGGGCCCCGCCGGTGGTCCGGCGGGGCCCTTCATGGCCGGTCGGCCTCAGCAGCAGCGGAAGCCTTCGCGGGGGTCGGCCTCGCGGGCGTCCGTGCGGGCGCGTTCGAAGGCGCGGCGGGTCATGACCTCGGCGGTCGGGTCGTGGGCGCGGGCGTGGGCGACGTAGCGGTCGTACGCCGCCTCGCCCGAGAACTCGCGGACGTAGTACCGGATCCGGGCCAGGCGGTCCCGCAGGGCGGTCATCCGACCGGTTCCTTGGCCCGGCCACCTCCGGAGTCCAGGCCGGCCGCGGCCAGCTCGGCCTTCTCCTCGGCCGTCGGGAACAGCCCGGCCGGCGCGACGAGCTGGGACTCGGTCCACGGGACCTCCGCCAGCCGCACCGACCCGGGGTCGCGCACGGCCTTGACGCAGACCCGGGCCGCATCGGCCAGCACGATCAGGATCAGGATCGCGAACAGGGCGGACAGGACGCCGTCCACCGTGGAGTTGAGGACCACGGTGTGCATGTCGTCCATGCTCTTCGCCGGGGCGAGCGTCTTCCCGGCGTCGATGCCGGCCTGGTACTTGTCGCGCTGGGCGAAGAACCCGACCCGCGGGTCCTCGGAGAACACCTTCTGCCAGCTCGCCGTGAGCGTCACGGCCGCGTCCCAGAGCAGCGGGACACCGGTGACCCAGGCCCACTTCAGCCGCCCGGACTTCACCAGCAGCGTGGTGCACACCGCCAGGGCCACCGCGGCCAGCAGCTGGTTCGCGATCCCGAACAGCGGGAAGAGCTGGTTGATGCCGCCCAGCGGGTCCTTCACGCCGACCCACAGGAAGTAGCCCCAGGCGCCGACGACCAGCGCGCTGGCGATCCACACGCCGGGCTTCCAGCTGATCTGCTTGAACGGCTTGTAGACGTTGCCCAGCATGTCCTGGAGCATGAACCGCCCCACCCGGGTGCCCGCGTCGAGCGTGGTGAGGATGAACAGCGCCTCGAACATGATCGCGAAGTGGTACCAGAACGCCTTCATCGACGCCCCGCCGAACACCGAGGAGAAGATCTGCGACATTCCGAGTGCGAACGTCGGTGCGCCACCGGTCCGCGACAGCAGGCTGGCCTCCTCCACGTCCTTGGCCGCCTGTGTGAGCTGCTCGGGCGTGATGGCGAACCCGAGGTGGGAGACCGCCTCGGAGGCCGACTGCACGGTGGTGCCGATGAACCCGGCGGGCGAGTTGACCGCGAAGAACAGGCCCGGCTCGATGATGCAGGCGGCGATCATCGCCATGATCGCGACGAAGGACTCGGTCAGCATCGACCCGTAGCCGATCATCCGGATCTGGGTCTCCTTCTGCACCATCTTCGGGGTGGTGCCCGAGGAGACCAGCGCGTGGAACCCGGACAGGGCGCCGCAGGCGATGGTGATGAAGACGAACGGGAACATGGACCCGGCGAACACCGGCCCGTCGCCGCGGCCCGCGAACGAGGTGATGGCGTCCATCTTCAGCGTCGGCACCGCCACCGCGACACCGACGGCCATCAGCGCGATCGTGCCGACCTTCATGAAGGTGGACAGGTAGTCGCGCGGCGCGAGCAGCAGCCACACCGGCAGGACCGAGGCCAGGAAGCCGTAGGCCACCATCCAGATGACCAGCGTGGTCGGCTTCAGCGTGAAGAACTCCGCCCAGGACGACTCGGCCACCCAGCCGCCCGCCACGATCGCGAGCAGCAGCAGGGCCACACCGATCAGCGAGACCTCGGTGACCCGCCCCGGGCGCAGGATCCGCAGGTACAGGCCCATGAACAGGGCGATCGGGATGGTCATCCCGATGGAGAAGACACCCCACGGCGAGTGCGCGAGCGCCCCGACGATGACCAGGGCGAGCACCGCCAGCAGGATGATCATGATGGCGAACACGGCGACCAGCGCCGCGGCCCCGCCGAACGGGCCGATCTCGTCCCGGGCCATCTGGCCGAGCGAACGCCCGTCGCGCCGGGTGGAGAAGAACAGCGTGACCATGTCCTGGACGGCGCCAGCGAAGATCACGCCGGCGACGATCCAGATGGTGCCCGGCAGATAGCCCATCTGCGCGGCGAGCACCGGGCCGACCAGCGGGCCGGCGCCCGCGACGGCGGCGAAGTGGTGGCCGAAGAGCACCCGCCGGTCGGTCGGGTGGAAGTCGACACCGTTGTCGAGGCGTTCGGCGGGAGTGGCCCGGGTCTTGTCCACCTTGAGCACGCGGTGGGCGATGAAGCGGGAGTAGAAGCGGTACGCGATCGCGTACGAGCCCAGGGCCGCCGCGAGCATCCACGCGGCCGAGACCTCCTCGCCGCGGGAGAGCGCCAGGACGCTCCAGCCGACCGCACCGACCAGGGCGACGAGCGACCAGCCGGCGATCGACTTCGGCGTCACCCGGGACGGGGGAGCGGTGGAGGGGAGCGAGTCCGTGGGGCCGCCCGGACTCGCCGCGTTCCGTTCCGTGCCGGTTGATCCTGGTTCTGGCATGATCCTCGTCCCCTCGTTGATCATCTGCAGTGAGCGCAGGAATCTACGGGGGCCCGCCCGCCTGGCGTAAGCCCCCGTCCGCATAGCGGTACGAGAGTCAACTACGAATCAGACGGCGGGGCGCTGGAGCCGAGCCACGAACTTGTAACGATCGCCGCGGTACACCGACCGTACCCACTCGACGGGTTCGCCGTCCGCGTCCAGGGAGTGCCGGGAGAGCATCAGCATCGGCAGGCCGACGTCGGTGCCCAGCAGCCCGGCCTCGCGCGGGGTCGCCAGCGAGGTCTCGATCGTCTCCTCGGCCTCGGCGAGGTGGACGTCGTAGACCTCGGCGAGGGCCGTGTAGAGCGAGGTGTACTTGGCGAGCTGGCGGCGCAGGGCCGGGAACCGCTTGGCCGACAGGTGGGTGGTCTCGATGGCCATGGGCTCACCGCTGGCCAGGCGCAGCCGCTCGATGCGCAGCACCCGCCCGCCGGTGGCGATCTTGAGCAGCCCGGCCAGGGTGTCGTCGGCGGTCACGTAGCCGATGTCCAGCAGCTGGGAGGTGGGCTCCAGGCCCTGGGCGCGCATGTCCTCGGTGTACGAGGTCAGTTGCAGGGCCTGGGAGACCTTGGGCTTGGCCACGAAGGTGCCCTTGCCCTGGATCCGCTCCAGCCGGCCCTCGACGACGAGCTCCTGCAGGGCCTGGCGGACGGTGGTCCGCGAGGTGTCGAACTCGGCCGCGAGGGTGCGCTCCGGGGGCACCGGCGTGCCGGGCGGCAGGGTCTCGGTCATGTCGAGCAAGTGCCGCTTGAGTCGGTAGTACTTGGGCACCCGTGCGGTGCGGGTGGCCGCCCCGCCCTCCGGCTCCCCGGACTCCCCATCGGTGGCCATGGCCGCCCGCCTTCCCGACTCCAGTTTCGCTGCCGTCACCGGCTCCTCCGTTATCTGCGGTCACATGGTGACACGGTGTGGAGGGCGTACCTCGCCCCCGCCCCGAGGTGTCGGTCCGGTAACGGACGTGACCCCCGCTCATTAGACCCTTGACACCCCTAAAGGTCTAGGCCAAGCTCCGGGTACTGGTCTAAACCAATCTGGATCAGATCCCGGCCCCACAAGCAGTACTTGGCGTATGTCATCGCGGCGGGCAAGGGAAGTGCAGACAGCATCCCTGAGGAGGGTGGCGTGAAGCGCAAGCTCATCGCGGCGGTCGGTGTCGCGGGCATGATGGCCGGTGTCGCGGCTTGTGGCAATGGTGGCGACGACAAGGGTACGGCCGACGCCAACGGAAACAAGACCGTCACCGTATGGGTGATGGACGGCTCCGCGCCGAAGGCCTGGCTCGACGAGGTCAACAAGGAGTTCGAGGCCAAGCACCCGAACACCAAGGTCAAGGTCGAGACCCAGCAGTGGAAGGGCATCCAGGAGAAGGTCACCACCGCCCTCTCCGAGAACACCCCGCCGGACGTCATCGAGCTCGGCAACACCCAGACCGCCGGCTACGCGGTCACCGGCGGCCTCGCCGACCTCACGGGTGACAAGTCCAAGCTCGGCGCCGACGCCTGGCAGAAGGGCATGCTCAGCTCCGCCGAGGTCGACGGCAAGCTGTACTCGGCCCCCTGGTACGCCGCCAACCGCGTCGTGGTCTACGACAAGAAGGCCTTCGAGAAGGCCGGCATCACCGCTCCGAAGACCCGCGACGAGTGGATCGCCGGCCTGGAGAAGCTGAAGGCCGCCGACCCGGCGTCGCAGCCGATCTACCTCCCGGGCCAGAGCTGGTACGTCCTCGCCGGCTTCATCTGGGACGAGGGCGGCGACCTCGCCGTCAAGGACGGCGGCAAGTGGAAGGGCCAGCTCGGCACCCCGCAGGCCGCCTCCGCGATGGAGTTCTACAAGAAGCTCCAGTCCTACTCCACCGCTCCCAAGGACAAGGACGAGGCCACCCCGCAGCAGTCCACCGACATCGTCCCCAAGGGCGGCGTCGCCTCCTGGATCGGTTTGGGCTGGGAGGCCCAGGGCGCGCTGAAGGCCCTGAAGGAAGCGGGCAAGGAGGGCGACTTCGGCTACTTCCCGATCCCGGGCAAGACCGCCGACAAGCCCGGCTCCGTCTTCCTCGGCGGCTCCAACCTCGCCGTGGCCGAGCGCTCCAAGAACAAGGACCTCGCCAAGGAGTGGCTGGCCCTGGCCGCGGGCAAGGACCAGATGACCAAGTACGCCGCCGCCACCGAGGGCGCGCTGCTGCCCAACCAGCAGGCCGCCAACTTCGCCGCCGCCGCGGGCTCCTTCGCCGAGTCCATGGCCAAGGGCGCCGTCAACGGCAAGATCACACCGGTGACCGCGGGCTGGGCCAACGTCGAGACCGAGCCCAACCCGATCAAGGAGTACATGACCAAGGTGCTCAAGGGCGAGGACGCCGTGAAGGCGGGCGAGGCGGCCGACAAGGAGATCGCGAGCCGCATCAACAAGTGACGCGGCCCGCAGCACCTCTCCCCACGCACCACCCGTCACGCACCACGCACCACCAGCAGTGAACGCACCGGGGTACGGCGCGGGCGCCCGGGCGCCGGCCGTACCCCTGGTCGCGCATGTGACTCCTTAAGTCAACGCGAGGAAACCACCGCCATGACCGTGCACTCCCAGGGAGCGGCGCCCAGCGCTCCACAGGACGCACCACCGCCGTCCGCCGGACGCCCGAAGACGCCCCCGGCCGCAGCCGGCCGGACCTCCGGTTCCCCTCGCCGCGCCAGAGCGTCGCTCCCCTCGGGCTGGCTGCCGTACGCGCTCGTCGCCCCGGCCGTCCTCGCCCTCGCCGGACTGCTGCTCTACCCGCTCTTCAAGAACATCCTGCTGTCGTTCCAGCAGGTCAACAAGATCGAGCTGATCCAGCGCAAGGCCCCCTTCGTCGGCCTGGACAACTACACCGCGCTGCTCGGCGACTCCCGGTTCTGGACCGTGGTCGTGCGCAGCTTCGTCTTCACGGCCGCCAACGTCGCGCTGATCATGGTGCTCGGCAGCCTCATCGGCATCCTGCTGAACCGGCTCGGCAAGACGATGCGCCTGGTCCTCTCGCTGGCCCTGGTGATGGCCTGGGCCATGCCGATCGTCGCCTCCGTCACCGTCTTCCAGTGGCTCTTCGACGAGCAGTTCGGCGTCGTCAACTGGCTGATGCGCACGCTGGGCTTCGCCGGCTACGAGCAGCACAACTGGTTCGAGACTGGCTTCTCCACCCTGGTGATCATCACCATCCTGGTGGTCTGGGGCTCCATCCCGTTCGTCGCGCTCAACATGTACGCCGGCCTGACCACCGTCGGCGCCGAGCTGTACGAGGCCGCCCGGATGGACGGCGCCAACGGCTGGCAGACGTTCTGGAAGGTCGTCTTCCCCAACCTCAAGCCCTTCTTCCTGGTCACCACCTTCCTTGAGGTCATCTGGGTCTTCAAGGCCTTCACCCAGGTCTACGCGATGCGCGCCGGCGGCCCCGACCGCGCCTCCGAGACCCTCCCGGTCTTCGCCTACATCGAGGGCCAGTCCCAGCAGCACTACGGCCTCGCCGCCGCCATCTCCGTCCTGACGATCCTGATGCTCCTGGTCGTCATGTCGTTCTACTTCCGCCTGATCCTGAAGCAGGAGGAGGAGCAGTGAGCACCACCGCACCCAAGCCCGCGCAGACCCTCCGCACCCGCAAGCCGCTGCGCCCCGCCGCCGTGGCGAAGAACCTCGGCGCGCTCCTGCTCGCGGTGGTGTTCGTCTTCCCGGTCTACTGGATGTTCTCCTCGGCCCTGAAGCCGTCGAGCCAGATCCTCACCAAGGACCCGGTCTTCCTCTTCACCCCGACCTTCGACAACTTCGGCACCGCCACCGCCGTCGACCTGTTCTGGACCTACGTCACCAACAGCCTGGTCGTCACCGTCAGCGCCGTGCTGCTGGCGCTGCTCGTCGCCCTCGCCGCGTCCTTCGCCATCGCCCGGATGAAGTTCAAGGGCCGCAAGGCGATGGTCCTCGGCGTGATGATGGCGCAGATGGCCCCCTGGGAGGTCATGGTCATCGCGATGTACATGATCGCCCGGGACTCCGAGATGCTGAACAGCCTCCCGCTGCTCACCGCGATCTACTTCGTGATGGTCCTGCCCTTCACCATCTGGACCCTGCGCGGCTTCATCGCCGCCGTCCCGGTGACCCTGGAGGAGGCCGCCCAGATCGACGGCTGCACCCGCGGCCAGGCCTTCCGCAAGGTCATCTTCCCGCTGCTGGCCCCGGGCCTGATGTCCACCTCGCTCTTCGGCTTCATCACCGCCTGGAACGAGTTCGCGATGGTCCTGATCCTCGACAAGGACAAGTCCGCGCAGACCCTGCCCCTGTGGCTGACCCAGTTCCAGACCGCCTTCGGCAACGACTGGGGCGCCACCATGGCCGCCTCCACGCTGTTCGCCCTGCCGGTCCTGCTCGTCTTCGTCTTCCTCCAGCGCAAGGCCGTCGGCGGGATGACCGCCGGCGCAGTGAAGGGATAACGGCACCCATGACAGTCCTTGCGCACCGCCCCGACACGGTCACCCGTGACGCCCTGGCGGTCCTCCAGCCCGGCTTCGAAGGCACCACCGCCCCCGCCTGGCTGCTGCGCCAGGTCTCCCAAGGCCTGACCTCCGTCGGCCTGTTCGGCCGCAACATCGCCTCGCCCGGACAGCTGGCCGCGCTGACCGCGCAGCTGCGCGCCGAACGCGAGGACGTGCTCGTCGCCATCGACGAGGAGGGCGGCGACGTCACCCGCCTGGAGGTCCGCCAGGGCTCCAGCTTCCCCGGCAACCTCGCCCTGGGCGCCGTCGACGACACCGCCCTGACCCGGGACGTGGCCCACGAGCTGGGCCGCCGCCTGGCCGAGTGCGGGGTCAACCTCAACTGGGCCCCGTCCGCGGACGTCAACTCCAACCCCGACAACCCGGTCATCGGCGTCCGCTCCTTCGGTGCCTCCCCGGACCTCGCGGCCCGGCACACCGCCGCGTACGTGGAGGGCCTCCAGGCGGCCGGCGTGGCCGCCTGCACCAAGCACTTCCCCGGCCACGGCGACACCAACGTCGACTCCCACCACGCGCTGCCGCGCATCGACGTGGACCTCGACACGCTGGCCGAGCGCGAGCTGGTCCCGTTCCGGGCCGCCGTCGCGGCCGGCACCAAGGCCGTGATGAGCGCCCACATCCTGGTCCCGGCCCTCGACCCGGTCCGCCCGGCCACGCTCAGCCCGCTCGTCCTGACCGGGCTGCTGCGCAAGGAGCTCGGCTACGAGGGGCTGATCGTCACCGACGGCATGGAGATGAACGCCATCGCCGGCACCTACGGGATCGAGCGGGGCTCGGTCCTGGCGATCGCGGCCGGCGCGGACGCCATCTGTGTGGGCGGCGGCCTGGCCGACGAGGCCACCGTGCTGCGCCTGCGCGACGCCCTGGTGGACGCCGTGCGCGGGGGCGCCCTGCCCGAGGAGCGGCTCGCCGACGCCGCCGCCCGGGTCCGGGCCCTCGCCGAGTGGACCCGGCGCGCCCGGGCCGCCGCCGCGCCGGGCGCGCCGCAGGAGGGGAGCGCGCCCGGCCCCGGCGTCGGCCTGGTGGCCGCGAGGCGGGCGCTGCGGGTGTCGGGCACCCCGGTCCCGGTGACCCGCCCGTACGTCGCCACGCTCGCGCCCGTGGCGAACATCGCCGTGGGCGACGAGACCCCGTGGGGCGTGGCCGCGGAGCTGGCGGCCCTGCTGCCGGACACGGCCGGGGCCGTGCACCCGGAGGGCGTGACGGCGGCGGAGGTCCTGGCGGCGGCGGGCGACCGCACGATCGTCGCGGTGGTCCGCGACGCCCACCGCCACCCGTGGATGGCCCGGACCCTGTCCGAGCTGATCTCGGCGCGGCCGGACACCGTGGTCGTGGAGATGGGCGTACCCCGGGCGGCCCCGACCGGCGCCTACCACGTGGCGACCCACGGCGCCTCCCGCGTATGCGGCCGGGCCGCGGCCGAGGTCGTAGCGGGGGCCTGACCGTCCCCGCGGCCCCCTGCGACCGGGGGCCCGGGCCCCCGCTCCGGGTTTCGGGGGCTCTGCCCCCGCACCCCCGCGCCTCGAACGCCGGCGGGGCCGGATCATTGGTGGCCGGCCTCGCCGGGCAGGTGCGGGCTGCGGCGGGCGGACCGGGCGCTGCCCGCCCTGGTGCGCTCGATCGCCGCGCGGGCTTTCATCCAGCCCCCGCGTACCTGTCCGGCCCCGCCGGCGTTCGAGGCGCGGGGTCCGGGGCGGAGCCCCAGGACGCTTTCAGCCCGTCCGGCGTTCGAGGACCCGGGGCACGGGGGTGGAGCCCCCGTGCGAGGGGGGACGGCGAAGGCCGGGTCCCGGAGGAGGGGGCCCGGCCTTGGCGGGTGCAGGGCTACAGGCCCTGCCAGCTCGGCTTGTTGCCGTACGCATGGCGGAAGTAGTCCGCCAGCTTCAGCTTCGAGGCAGCCGCCTCGTCCACGACCACCGTGGCATGCCGGTGCAACTGCAGCGCCGACGCCGGCACGAGCGCCGACAGCGGCCCCTCCACCGTCTGGGCCACGGCCTCGGCCTTGCCCTCACCTGTGGCGAGCAGCACCAGGTGCCGCGCGTCCAGGATCGTGCCTATGCCCTGGGTGATCACATGGTGGGGCACCTGGTCGATGTCGTTGTCGAAGAACCGCGCGTTGTCGACGCGCGTCTGCTCCGTCAGCGTCTTGATCCGCGTCCGCGAGGCCAGCGAGGAGCACGGCTCGTTGAACCCGATGTGCCCGTCGGTCCCGATGCCGAGGAGCTGGAGGTCGACCCCGCCGGCCTCGGCGAGCGCCCGGTCGTACGTCTCGCACGCCGCCACCA